>CANJXI010000080.1 GCA_947478785.1 Caulobacteraceae bacterium | reverse complement strand
CTCCAACCACGTCTTCAAGGACTACGACGCCATCCTCGACGCCGTCTGCGACGCCTGGAACCGCCTCATCGCCGAGCCAGACCGCATCCAATCCCTCGGCGCACGGACATGGGCCTGCTGCGGTGACGTTTAAGGGCGGTTGGTATAAGGTTCATCACATTTCGGCCACGAAACACGAAATGGACCGGCGAGAACCTGGGTAAGTCGCACGGATGTTTGGCGATTATCCCAGCGTGCGCTTCCACAGCGCGAACAGACGTTCCCAATGCCTCTCGGCGGCGTCCTTGTTGAACGCCGCCCGCTCCGGGAAGGCGAAGCCGTGGTCGACACCCGGAAAGACCTCCACCTCGGCGTTTATCTTCTTCGAGCGCATCGCCTGGTCCAGCGCCTCGACCATCTCCAGCGGCGCCCAGCGGTCGGTCTCGGCGCAGGCGAAATAGAGTTCTCCCCGCGCCTTCTCGGCAGCCAGATGCGGGCTGTCGGAGGCGTCGGTTACCAGTTGCACGCCGTAGATCGAGGCGGCCGCCGCGACCCGGTCGGGATAACGGGCGGCGAAGTTGATCGCATACTGGCCGCTCATGCAGTAGCCGAGCGCGGCCAGCTTGCCCGGGCTCGCCGAGGCGTCGCGGTCGGCGTAATTCAACAGCGCGTCGCCGTCATCCATGACCATCGGGATCGTCAACGACCCCATCAGCGCGAACATCCGCTCGCCGGCCTGGGCCGCGGGCAGCGGCGGCAGGGCGGCCAGCTCCATGACCCCACTGCGGTAATAGAGGTTGGGCAGCATCACATAGTAGCCGGCCGCGGCGATCCTTCGGGCCATGTCGCGCAGCTCCTCGCGGATCGCCGGGGCGTCCATGAAGAACAGCACCACGGGATGCGGGCCGTTGCGTTCGGGATGGACGATGAAGGTGGTGGTCGCCCCGGCCTTGGTGGCGATCTCTACGGTCTGCTCAATCATATTCTCACCACTTCGTTGTCAGGACTTGCGACCGTCCTCCAGGACGTGGAGGCGTTTCACCGTCAGGTCGTCGATCTCCAGGCGCCGGACGCGCAGGCGGCCTATGCTCATGCCGCCGATCGCCAATCGACCAATCGCGATCGCGCCCACGGCCAGGGCCCCGACCGCCAGGGCTCCGAGGGCCAGCGAACCCACGGCCGAGGCGCCCGTCGCGGTCGCCCGCCAAGCCGCCGAGGGCAAGCGCCGTTTCGGCCGGACCAGGCCCTTCATCGGAGGTCTCCCTGGGGCCGCTCGAGCTCCGCGCGGGGCCAGACGGCCAGGTCGGCGGCTGCGTCATAGGTGGACTGCAGGAAATCGAGCAGCACGCGGTCCGGGTCCGCCGCCGTGCGCACGGTCTCGTAGGGCAGCACGAACTCGCCAAGGCCTGTGTCATAGCGCGCCGCGCCTGGCTGCACGGGCGCGGCGGGAAAACCCGCCGGCTCGGGATAGGCGTAGGCATAGAAGGAGGCGGCAATCCCCGGCCCGCCGGGCCAGAAGCCGCAGCTCGACACCTCGTGCGAATAGGCCTCGCGGCTGACCGAGGCCGGCAGCATCTCCGAACCTGGATGCAGGGGCGCGCGACGGCCGGAGAAGCGGGTCGCCGCCAGGTCGAAGCTGCCCCAGAAGAAGTGCACGGGGCTGGCCTTGCCGATGAAGCGGCCACGGAAGACCTTCATCACCCGGTCGGCCTGGGCGAGCGCGCGCCAGAAGCGGTGGGCGGCGTCGGCGTCATAGCTCTTGTGGGCCAGGTCGTCCTCGAACCGGACGGGCGCCTCGACTTCGCAGGGCGTGGTCCAGATGCGCGGCGTAACCCCGAGCGTCGCCAGCGCC
The DNA here is from genome assembly GCA_947478785.1 of Caulobacteraceae bacterium. Lineage (GTDB taxonomy): Bacteria > Pseudomonadota > Alphaproteobacteria > Caulobacterales > Caulobacteraceae > Phenylobacterium. The sequence goes on along the minus strand of CANJXI010000080.1, from coordinate 16,647 downwards.
GCCATGACTTCGCGATAGAACACCGCCACGCTGACGGGCCGCAGCTGGATGGCTTGGCGCGCGCCATCGCTGCACACGACGTCGAGCCTGTGGTCGATGAAGTCGAAGGCGATCTCCAGGGTCCGACCGCCGTCGGGCATGGGCGAGGTCGTAAGCCCGCGCGCGCTGACATAGAGCGGCACATGCCACCAGTGATTCACCGGCGGCGTCAGGCGCATGCGGATCTTGCCCACGATCTGGGTCCACATGTGCAGGGTGGCGGCCGTATCGGCCCAGTCGGCGTAGGCGAGGGCCGGCCAGTCGTCGGGCCCGGCCGCGGGGGTCATCCGGCGCGCTCGGCCAGGGCCTGGCGCACCTCGGCGATCACCCCCGACCAGTCGCCGGGGCTGGACTGCCGGAACAGGCGCACCGACGGATACCAGGGGCTGTCGGCGCGGTCGCGCAGCCAGCGCCAGTCGGCCTTGTGCGGCAACAGCACCCAGCAGGGCTTGCCCATGGCGCCGGCCAGATGAACCACCGCCGTGTCCACGCTGATCACAAGGCCCAGGCCGTCGATGATGTCGGCGGTGTCGCGCATGTCCTTGGCCCCGGTCGCGGACTGGGCGAGGCTGACGGCGCCGGAAAGGTCCAGCAGCGGCCGGGCGATCTCATCCGGCATCGAGCGGACGGCGTCGTGCCAGTGGCCCGGATTGCCCTTGGTGACGAGGCCGATCCCCGGGCCGCCCGGCTGGGCGGGCAGGTAGGGCGCGGGGGGGATGGTCTCGAGCGTCGTTCCCAGGTGCAGCGGCAGGGAAGCCGACATCACCCAGGCGTCGTGCCTGGGAATGGTCACCTCGCCTTCGGTCGCGATGATCCTGACGCCAAGCGGCGCGAAGAGCCTGGCGAGCGCGGGATGACACAGCAGCGTCACGTCCATCCGTTCGCTCAGCAGCCTGGCGTAACGGGCGAACTGGATCTGATCGCCGAGCCCCTGTTCGTGCACGATCAGCATCGAGGAGACCGGCTTGCCCGTCCATTCGGGGAAGCTGAGCCTGGGCTTGGGGTTGGCGCCGGGGCGTTGCAGCCGGGCCTCGAAATAGGGCCAGGCCTCCGTCAGCCGGCCCGCGCGCAGCAGCAGGAAGGCCAGCTGCAGGCGGATCACCGGGTCGGCGGGGTCGGCGTCCAGCGCGGCGCGATAGACCGCCTCGGCCTCGGCGTAGCGGCCCTGATCGTCGAGCAGCAGACCCAGATTCCGCGCCGCCTCGCGGATCGGCGCGCCCCGCAGGATTCCCCGGTAGAGGGCTTCGGCCTCGTCCAGGCGCCCCGCCTCGGCGGCGGCGAGCGCGCGGCCAAAGTTGGACTGCAGATTGACGGTCTTGTGTGGCGTGGCGGAGGGATCAGACAAGTCGTGAAGTCCGTGGACGCGATGGCGGTCCCGATGTTTGGCGGGACCCCGCGCGGAACGCAAGCTCAGAGCCTGTCAGGGTGGAGGTTGATACCGGCTCACCCGCCCGGACGGCTCTAAACATTTGAAGGCCGACCCTTTTTATCCGGTTCAGGTGACGCCACCTGAACCGGAAGGGGTCTAGGCGGCCTTCTGGAGCTCCTGCTTGACCCGCTCGGCCAGCGTCTTGATGTCGATGGGCTTGGGCAGGAACGAGACGTTGATCTCGCCTTCCAGGAGGTCGGAGAATTCGCTCTCGGCATAGCCGGAGATGAACATCACCGGCGCGCCGCCCAGATAGATGCGGGCTTGCTTCAACAGGTCGGGGCCCTGCATGCCGGGCATCACCACGTCGGAGATCATCAGGTCGATGGTCCCGGCGTGCTGCTCGGCGAGTTCGAGCGCCTCCTCGCCGCTGGCCGCCTCGATCACCTCGTAACCTCGGGCGCGCAGCAGCTTGGCGGCGACGCCGCGCACAGCGTCCTCGTCCTCGACGAACAGGATGCGGCCGGCGCCGGAGAGGTCGCGGGCCACCGGCCGCTTTGGCGTGGCGGCGATCGGCGCCGGCGCGACCACCGCTGAGGGGATGTGCACCGGCAGGAAGATGCGGAATGCCGCGCCTTCGCCAGGCTTGGAATCGACGCCGATCCAGCCATCGGACTGCTTGACGATGCCGTAGACGGTGGCCAGGCCCAGGCCCGTCCCCTCCCCCACCGGCTTGGTGGTGAAGAACGGATCGAAGATCTTGCTCATCACCTCGGCGGTGATCCCAGGGCCGTCGTCGGAGACCTCGATCAACGCCTGGTCGCCCTGGGCGTCCGGATAGCCGAGGCCCTGGGCCTGCTCCTGTGTGAGGCGCGCGGTGCGGATCTTCACAGAGCCGCCACCGTGGGCCCTGACCGCGTCGCGGGCGTTCACCGCCAGGTTCATCACCGCGGTCTCCAGCTGACCGCGGTCGGCGCGCACCTGCGGCAGGTTGCGGCCATAGTCGGTGGTCAACTTGACGTCCTCGTAGAGCACCCGGCGCAGCAGAACCTCGAACTCGCTGATCAGTTCGCCCAGGTCGAGGATCTCGCGCTGGACGGTCTGCTTGCGGGAGAAGGCCAGCAGCTTGCGCACCAGGTCGGCGGCGCGCGCCGAGGTCTGGCGGATCTCGTTCAGGCCATCATAGGAAGGATCGCCCACCGGATGGCGCGAGGCCAGCACGTCGAGCTGCATGAAGATGGCGGTGAGCAGGTTGTTGAAGTCGTGCGCCACGCCGCCGGCCAGCTGGCCGATGGCCTGCATCTTCTGGCTCTGGGCGAGCTGCAGTTCGATCTGCTTCTGTTCGGAGACATCGACCAGATAGGCCACCCAGCGCCCGGCGCTCTTGGACAGGTAGAGGTGGGCGATGCGGGCCGGGTCGTGCGCCAGCCTGACCTCCAGCGCGCCCTGATAGCCGACGGCCGCCAGCCGCCGGGCGGCGTCCGCCCGGCTGGCCGGCTCGATGAGGTCGCCAAACGCCTGGCCCGGCTCGCCGCCGCCGGCCACCGCCTTCAGCGCCGGGTTGGCCTCGACGATCAGCGCCTCGAAAGGCTCCTCGCCCTCCAGCAGGGCCGCGCCGAACGGCGAGGCCGCGGCGAAGGCGTCCAGCACCTTGGGTGGCGGCGCGGTGGCGCCGGAGAAGGCCGTGAGCACGTCCATGGCGGCCTGCGGCAGGGCGAGCGTGGGATGGCCCGCGCCGTTCAGCCGGATCAGGAACCGCCGCGCGCCAAGCGGGGAGACGCTGGCCGCGTGTTCGGCGCCGCCCACCTTGATGGAGGCGTGCCCGGTCTCGCCGCGGCGGGCGGCGCCGAGCGCGGTGAACAGGCTGGAGGCCGACGCTCCGGTCTTGGGCAGGCGTGGGGCGAGCCCCATCATCGCCTTCCAGGCCAGGTTGGCAGCCTGCACCCGGCCATCGGAGGCGGCGATGGCGGCGGGTTCGGAGAGGGCCTCGATCAGCCGTTCGGCGCTGACGTCATCGGAAACCGCGGGCTCGGCCACGCCGCGCAGGGCGAAGACGCCCAGGCAGGCCACGCCCGCCAGGCCCACGAGCAGCATCATCCCGCCCAGCGTCGCAGGTCCGGCGGTGATCGCAGGCGCGGCCGCGAAACCGACGGCGGCCAGGAAGAAGACGACCACCAGAGCGGTCAGCAGATCGAACCGGCCCTTCTCGGCCTTGCGCGTCGACGGCCCGGCCATGGCGAGCGTCTGAGCCTCTCTGAAGTCCCCAACGGACGTTCGGGCGGCGACGCCCGGCGAATCAGTCATGGGTATACTCTCACAGGCTCACGGTTACAGCGCGCCTACCCTTGCGGCGGCCTTGCGGCCGGCGGCGAGGATGAAGCCGATGATCTTGGCCACCGCCTCGTAGTGGGCCGGCGGGATCACGTCGTCGATCTCCACGGAGGCGTAGAGAGCGCGCGCCAGCGGCGGATCCTCGATCACCGGAACGCCGGCAGCCTCGGCGATCTCGCGGATCTTCAACGCGATGGTGTCCATGCCCTTGGCGACGCAAAGGGGCGCCGGGTTCTCGTCGGCGTCGTACTTGAGGGCCACGGCGAAGTGGGTCGGGTTCATGACCACGACGGTCGCGCCAGGCACCGCCTGCATCATCCGCCGGCGCGCGCGCTCGGTGCGGATCTGCTTCTGGCGGGCCTTGATGTGCGGGTCGCCTTCGGACTGGCGGTAGTCCTCCTTGAGTTCTTCCTTGCTCATCCGCATGCGCTGCATGAAGCGCTGGCGCTGCCACATCCAGTCGGCGCCGGCGATCACCAGCAGGAAGGCGGCCACCGCGAACACCAGCCGGCGCAGGATGTCGGCCGCGAACGGCAGCATGGCGCCGGGCTCGAAGGTGGCGAGGTTGGGGATGTTGGCCAGGTGCGGCTTCAGCACCCACCAAGCCAGCAGCGCGGTGAGCGCCACCTTCACCAGCGTCTTCAGGAACTGCATGAAGCCGTCCAGGCCGAAGATCCGCTTGAAGCCGGAGGCCGGCGAGACCTTCTGGAAGTCGAACTTCAGCTTGTCGGGGGTGAACATCAGGCCGGTCTGGACCAGATTGCCGGCCGCGCCCGCGAAGGCCGCGGCCAGCACCACGGCGCCCAGCATCGGCGCTCCGGCCATGATCGCCATGCGCGCCACCTGCACGCCGTCGCTGCCATGCAGGTGCATGGCGCCGGGATTTGCGATGAACGGCAGCAGCGCCGTCATCATGTTGCGCGCCAGCCAACCCCCCGCCAGGGCCACGACCGACGCCGCCGCGGCCAGGGCGGCCAGCCCCGGCAGGTCCTGGGTCTTGACCACCTCGCCGCGCTGCCGCGCCTGCTCGAGTTTGCGCGGTGTCGGCTCCTCGGTTTTCGAGGCTGCGTCGTTGTCTTCGGCCATGGCGTTACGTGAACATCGCCAGGAGTTCTCGGTAGCGGTCGACCCAGACCATGCCGATCACACCGATGCTGAGCGCGAAGATCGACAGGCCCATCAGCACCATCAGGGGCGTCGCCACGAAGAAGATCTGGAACTGCGGCATGACCCGGCCGACTAGGCCGGTGGCGATGTTGAAGACCAGCGAAAAGACCACAACCGGCGCCGAGAGCTGAAGACCCAGCGCGAAGGAACGACCCACCGTCTGGACCGCTAACTGACCCGCGTCGTTGACCGGGATGGCGCGGCTGAACGGGAAGATCGTGTAGGACTTCACGATCGCCGCAAGGAACAGGTGGTGCAGGTTAGTGGTCATGATCAGCACGATCCCCATCAGGCCCAGGAAGGTGCCCAGAGTGGTGCTGGGCTGGGCCTCGGTGGGGTTGGCGGTCTGGGCGAAGGACAGCGTCGTCTGGATGGAGATCACCTCGCCCGCGGTGATCAGCGAGGTCATGAACATCCGCAGGATGGCGCCCAGCATCAGGCCGATCAGCGTCTCCTTGATCACCGCCCCGGCGACCCCGCTGACGTCGTGAGGCATCGGCGGAACCGAACCGCCGACCACCGGGAACAGCATCAGCGCCATGGCCAGCGCCAGCGACAGGCGGATGCGTGGCGGGACGTAGCCCTCGCCGATCCCGGGGATCAGCATGACGATGGCGCCCAGCCTGGCGAACACCAGGCCGGCCGCGAACACCTGTTGGGCGGTTGCGTAGGAGTCCATGGGGCTGGTCCGCCCCGCCGCTACATGGCCGCGATGCGCGCGGCGATCTGGCGCATGAAGGCGCTCATCAACGCCCCCATCAGCGGCAGGAAAATCAGCAGCGAAACGAAGATCGCCACGATCTTCGGCGCGTAGACCAGGGTCGCCTCCTGGATCTGGGTCAGCGCCTGCAGGAGGCCGATACCGACCCCCACCACCAGGCCCACGATGAGCACCGGCGCGCAAAGCTGGATGGTCAGCCAGATGGCGTCGCGGCCGACGTCCAGAACCTCGGCGCCGTTCATGGAGACCTCTTGGAAAGCTTGACGAAATCGCGGGGGTTGCAAGTCCAGCCACCATTGGTCGGGCATGGTTAACGAACGGCTACCGGGCGGCAGGAATTGCCTACTTCCCGAGGGGCATCCGCTCCTCCAGCGCCCGCGCCGCTTCCGCGGGGGAGGCCTTGGCCTGGTCGCGATCGACGCTGTAGTTGGCCGCCCGCATGGCCTCCACCGAGACCTTGCCGATCAGCGGGCTGAGCGCGCCGAGCAGCCGGCGGTCCCCTGCCCGCTTGGGCGCGATGAGCACCACGGCGTCGTAGGGCGGGATGGCGGCCTTAGGATCGGTCAGCACGATCAGGCCATCGGCGGCGATCCGGCCGTCGGATGAGAAGGCGCTGATGACGTCCGCCTCGCCCCCGGACAGCGCCCGGTACATGAAGGTCGGCTGGTAGGATTTCTTCGTCTTGAAGCCGAAACCATAGGCCGTATCCACCGCCTTCCATTCCGGCCGTGACAGGAACTCCAGGTCCGAGCCCAGCGTGAGCTTCGGCGCCTCGCGGGCGAGGTCGGCGAGGCTTGCGACGCCCAGGGCCTGGGCGCGGTCGGGCCGCATGACAAAGGCGTAGGCGTTCTCGAAGCCCAGGGAGCCCAGCACCACGACCCCGTCGCGCCGCTTCAGCTCAGCGGTGAGCTGCTTCAGGACCTCGGCGCGGCCCGGGTTGTCCTTGCGGCCCAGCACGTTGGACCAGAGGGTGCCGGAATAGTCGACGTAGACGTCGATCTCGCCGGCCGCCAGGGCGCGGTAGGCGACGGCGGAGCCGAGGTCCTCCTTGCGGCGGACCTCGGCGCCGGCGGCCTGCAGCCGGCCGGCGATTACCTCGGCCAGGATGTACTGCTCGGAGAAGTTCTTGGCGCCGATGGTGTAGGCGGCGGGCTTGCCGAAGCCGGCCAACGGCGAGACGGCCAGTGCGATGCCGGCGACAAGGCCGACGGCGCCGACCACGGCCAGGACGGGCTTGCGAGTGCGGGCCCCGGCCTCCATCAGACCCAGAAGCTGGTCGGCGATCAGGGCCAGCACCGCCGAGGCCGCGCAGCCGAACAGCACGAACACCCAGTTCTCGGTCTGCAGTCCCGCGAAGATGTAGTTGCCGAGACTGGTCTGGCCGACCGGCGTCGACAGCGTCGCGGCCCCGATGGTCCAGACCGCGGCCGTCCTGACGCCCGCCATGATCACCGGCGCGGCCAGCGGGAGCTCCACCTGGAAGAGCCGCTGGCGCGCGGTCATGCCGACTCCGTCCGCCGCCTCCCGGACCGCGGGATCGATCCCCAGGATGGCGGCCGCGCCGTTCCGCAGGATCGGCAGCATCGAATAGAGCGTCAGCGCCAGCAGGGACGGCAGGAAGCCAAGCGCCGAAAAGCCGTGGCCGGTGGCCTGCCTGGCGAGCGAGGAGAGCGCCAACAGCAGCGGGTAGAACAGCGCCAGCAGCGCCAGACTGGGGATGGTCTGGATCAGGCTGGCCCCGGCCAGCAACGGCCAGCGCAGACGAGGACTGCGGGCCGCGGCGATGGCCAGCGGCAGGCTGATGGCGACGCCCAGCCCAAGCGCGCTGGCGCTCAGCAGCACGTGCCAGCCGAGGTACTCCGGCAGCAGGGCGAAGGCGGCGTCGAGGCGCCCGTTCACGCCCCGCCTCCCAACCGTTCGCGCAGCCGCTCGGCCTGGCGCTTGGGCGCCTCCAGCAGGGCGCGGACATCGGGGTCCCGGGTGTTGGCGATCAGGTCGCCGGGCTTGCCGTCCGCGACGATCCGGCCGTCCTTGAGCACCACAATGCGGTCGGCCAGCAGCACGGCCTCGGCCATGTCGTGGGTGACCATGACGGTGGTCAGGCCCAACCGGTCGTGCAGGGCGCGGTAGTCGGTTCCCAGCGCGTCGCGGGTCAGCGGGTCCAGCGCCCCGAACGGCTCGTCCATCAGCATCAGGGCGGGCTCCGCCGCCAGGGCGCGCGCCACGCCCACCCTCTGCCGCTGGCCGCCCGAGAGTTCCGCCGGAGCCCGCGTGGCGACGCCCCGCGGCAGGGCCACGAGGTCGAGCAAGGCGTCGATGCGGGCGCTGATCCTGGCCTTGTCCCAGCCCAGCAGCCTTGGCGTGATGGCGATGTTCTCGCCCACCGTCAGGTGCGGAAAGAGCCCAGTCTCCTGGAACACATAGCCGATCCGGCGGCGCAGGACCGGCGGCTCGACCGCCGCCACGTCCTCGCCCATCACTCGGACCGCGCCCGCGTCGGGGACGACCAGCCGGTTGATGGTCTTCAACAGGGTTGTCTTGCCCGATCCCGACCCGCCGACCAGGGCGGTGAATTCGCCGACGCCGACCGCCAGACTGACTCCCGCCAGGGCCGCGTGCGCGCCGTAGCGTTTTTCCACGCCCGAGAGCTCGATCGCCGGTTGCGCCATGGCCAAGGCGTAGCACGACTTGCGCGCCACGCACCCGTCTTCGCGGCCGAGCGCATTGGGGCTTGAGGCCAGCCTAGCCCTGGGCGAGCAGTTCGCGCAGGCGCGGGATCACCAGTTCTCCGAAGGCCTGGATCTGCTCGGCGATCTCGGACGGTGAGACGCCAGGGAAGTGTGGCCGCACGTTGACGCAGGTCAGGGACCCCTCCTTCATGAACCGGGCGATCTCCTCAGCCACCTGCCCGGGGGCGCCGTAAGCGCCGAACGCCGATCCCCGATGATCGAGCCCGGACCGCCTGTACGCCTGATCCAGGGCGTCGAGCGCGCCGGCCGGGGCCTGGCCGACCCAGACCCGCCGCATGGTCCGCACCGGACCCGTCCCGCCCGCGGCGTGATAGCGGGCGACCAGTCGCTGGATCTTTTCCAGGTCGCCGGCGATGGTCACGCCAAACCCCGCGCGGATGGCGAGGTCGACTCCTCGCGGAGTCATCGCTGCGCACAAGATCGGCACGCGCTCGAGACAGCCCTCACCGATCGCCCAGTCCTGGCCCAGGGGCCCATCCGCGCGGACGCAATCTGCCAGGACCTGGAGGGCGGCGTCGAAATCCTTGAAGCGGGTATCGAAATCGCGGCCCAAGCCGTCGAAATCTGCCGCCCTGGCGCCGGATCCGACCGCCAGGCCGACGCGCCCGGGGAACCGCGCCGACATCCAGGCGACCTGCTCGGCCACGACCCTGGGATCGCTGAGCGTCAACAGCATCGGCGCCGCGCCCGACCAGATGCGGCGGGTCTCCGACAGGATCCAGTTCGCGACGAGAAGCGGCTGAGGGACATACATCGGCATGCCCAGGTGGTGCTCGCTGATCGTGACGCCGTCGAAGCCGAACCTCTCGGCCAGCACGGCCTCGCGCAACATCTGATCGACCTTGTCGGCCGTCGTATCGCCCTCTCCCAGATGGAGGCCGAGCGAGATGGAGTTACCGTGGAAAGGTCGCGAGGCGTCGTCGCTCATCGTTCGTCCTCTCAATCGTCAGGTGACGGCGCCGGCGACCGTCAGCCGGAATCTGCGCCGCGCCCATGCCACCGTGGCCGCAGCACCGCGATCGCCTGGGCCGGCCAGTCGCGGCGGCCCGGGACCATCTCGGCCACGTCGAAGATCGGGGCGGCCAGCGCCGCGAAATGCTCGCGGGTGGTCCAGGCGGACATGTAGTTCGAGCCTTCCAGGGCGTCGTTCCAGATGATGTAGCGCTGCCTACCGACCTTCGGGCGGACGGGCTTGGGCGCCCAGCCCAGGGTGAAGTCCTCGTCGGCGAAGGTGAGGATGGCCAAGCCGGTGGGGCGGAGCACGCGGGCGATCTCGGCCAGCCAGGCGCGCGCGGTGTCCTCGCGCAGATGAGTGAACACCGACTTCGCGTAGACCAGGTCGAGCGAGGCTTCGGGCAGCGGCAAGGGCGGCTGCAGCGCGTTGACGAAGTAGCGGCCCTGCAGGTTCGCCGCGCACCAGTCCAGCAGGCGCTGGTTCACGTCGCAACCCTGGAAGCCGCCGCCGGCTGCCATCAGTTCGGGGGCGAGCCAGCGGGCGATCCGGCCGACGCCGCAGCCAAGGTCGAGGACGTCCTGGGGTTCGGCGAGGTCGACGCCGTGGGCCAGCGCCAGGGCGCGGAACTGCTCCGCGTCCGCCAGGCCCTCCTTGGAGAACCAGCCCTCGTCGCCGCCCGCCGCGCCCACCACCATGATCAGTTCGCGCGGCGGCATGGGCCGGCCATCATCGACGCTCACGGAAGCCCTGCCCGCCTGGCGGCGTTCGATCCAGCGGAAATAGGGACCGATCAGGCCGGTGAGCTCAAGGCCCCGGCGGACCAGTCTGCGAACCTGCTGCAACTCGACCTCTGGCGTGAAGCGTCCCGAAGGAGCCCCTTACGCCATCAGATCGGCATGCGCATGATTTCCTGATAGGCGCTGATGACCTGGTCGCGGACCGCCATGACGGTCTCCATGCTGGCCTCGGCCGACGAGATGGCGGTGACGACATCGACCAGCTGGGCCTTGCCCTGCACTTGTGCGGCCATCTGGGACTCGGCGTGCTTGGAGGCTTTCATGGCGTCGGTCATGGCCGACTTCAGGATGTCGCCGAAGCCGCCGCCCGAGCCGATGGCCTGGGCCCCGCCGCCCGCGCCGAGGTCGACGCCGAGCGTCTTCTGGGTGGAGGCGTAGGCCTTGGCGGCGGCGAGTGCGGTGATCATGGCTTAGGGGTCCTTGGCCTTACCGCTTCAGGAGATCGAGGGTGCGCATGTCCATGGCGCGCATGGTCTCGATGACGTTCAGGTTGGCTTCGTAGGCCCGCTGGGCCTCGCGCATGTCGAGCGCCTCGACCAGCGGATCGACATTGGGCAGCTTCACATAGCCCTTGGCGTCGGCGGACGGGTTGCCGGGCTCGTAGTCGCTCTTGAAATCGGACTTGTCGGGCTCGACCCGGGCCATCTTCACGCCCATGCCGCCGCCGTCGACCTTGGTCGGCTGGAAGACCGGCGCCTGACGCCGGTAGGGATCGCCGCCGGCGGTGCGCGAGGTGGAGTTCGCATTGGCCAGGTTCTCGGCGATGATCCGCATCCGCGCCTGGTTGGCGCGAAGCGCGGAGACGGCGATCGCCTGGGCCGAGCCGCCGGTGGACTTGATGTCGGCCATCTAGCGCCTCACGCGCCGCGGCCCGGCGTGCGGGTCGCCAGCCGGAGCATGTTCAGGGATTTCTGGTAGAAGCCCACGGCCGCGTCGTAGTTCATGCGCGCGTCGGTCATCTTCATCATCTCCTCCTCCAGGACGACGGAGTTGCCGTCGAGCGTGGTCTCGGAGTCCTTGGTCTTCATGGCCTTGACGCCTGGCCGTGGCGGTCCGCCCGGCGCCTGCATGTGCCCGGGCTGGGTGACCGCCATGACGCCGGCGGGGGCGACGCCGGAGGCCTTCTGGACCTCGGCCTGGAAGCTGAAGGGCTTGAGATCGTGCGGCGCGTAGCCGGGCGTGTCGGCGTTTGCGACATTCTCGGAGATCACCTTCTGGCGCTCCGAAAGATAGCCCATACGGTTCTTCAGCATCGAGAACAGAGGGATGTCCGCAAGGTCCATGCCGCGACCATGAAGAAACAGGGTTAACCACGGCTTAAGGGACTCACGCGCCTGATGGCCGCGGAACTCCGTCCAGGCCCGCAGAAGCGCTTCCATGTCGCTCACCGAATTCGCCAGAGCCCTCTTCGCCCTCGTGCTGACGCTGGGGCTCATCGGCCTGGCGGCCGTGGCGCTGCGGCGTTATGGCCCAGGCGCCTTCGCCCGCTTCGGCGCGCCGCAGCAGGATCGCCGGCTGAGGATCGTGGAGAGCCTGGTGATCGATCCGGCGCGGCGGCTGGTCATCGTCGAATGCGACGGCAAGGAGCGGCTCGTGCTGCTGGGCGAGGGCCGGCTGGTGGCGGAGCTCGGCAAGGCGCCCGCCAAGGGCGGGACGACCGGCTGATGGGCGACCTCCTCAAGGCCATCCGCGCGCTTCCCGCCCACGAGTGGCGGCGCGCCGGTGCGCTCGCCCTCCTGGCGACGCTCGCCAACCTGATCTTCCCGCTGGCGGCGCTGGCCCAGGCGGTGAGCATCAACCTGGGCACGGGCGCCGGCCTCACCGAGCGGGTCGTGCAGCTGATCGGCCTGATGACGGTGCTGTCGCTGGCGCCGTCCATCGTGATCATGACCACCTCGTTCGTGCGCATCGTGGTGGTGCTGTCGCTGCTGCGCACGGCGCTCGGCCTGCAGCAGAGCCCACCCAACGCGGTGATCATCTCGCTGTCGCTGTTCCTGACCGCCATCGTCATGGGCCCGACCCTGCAGCGGTCCTACGATGAAGGTGTCAAGCCACTGCTCGACCAGCAGATGGAGCTGCCGGCGGCGTTCGACGCGGCCGGCGCGCCGGTGAAGGCCTTCATGCTGACGCAGGTCGGCCGCGACGACCTGGCGCTGTTCATCAAGCTCTCGAAGATTCCCCGGCCCGCGACCATCGCCGACACCCCGATCCGGGTGGTGACGCCGGCCTTCATGATCTCGGAGCTGAAGCGGGCCTTCGAGATCGGCTTCCTGCTGTTCGTGCCGTTCCTGGTCATCGACCTGGTGGTGGCCAGCGTGCTGATGAGCATGGGGATGATGATGCTGCCGCCGGTGGTGGTGAGCCTGCCGTTCAAGCTGATCTTCTTCGTGCTGGTGGACGGCTGGCGGCTGGTGGCCGGAAGCCTGGTGGAGAGCTTCCAGCACGGGCCCGCGGGAGGCTAGGCGATGCCGGACGGCGGGGGGCCCTGGCGACACGAACCCGATCCTGAACCCCAACCCCCGGCTCCGCCGAGGTCGAGGCTGGCGTGGGGTCCCGTACTGGCCCTGGTCGCGGCGCTGGCGGCCGGCGCGGCGCTGCTCTTCAAGCTGTTTCCCGGTGCGATCCGCTCGCCCGGCGACTGGGCCTGGCTGGTGGGCGGGGGCGCCTGGGTGGCGCTGGCGTGCGCGGGCCTGCTTCGGGCGGGACGGATCGACTGGGGCGAGAAGGCCCGCCACGCGGCGATCTGGGCCGGGATCGTCGCGGTGCTGGCGGTCGGGATCGCCTATCGCGACGAGCTGGCGCAGGTCGGCCAGCGGGTGCGCGGCGAGTTCTCCTCGACCTATCCGGTGACCAGCGGATCGCACGAACTGGTGGTCACCCAGAGCGACGACGGCGGCTTCTTCGTGATGGGCCAGGTGAATGGCCAGCCCGTCCGGTTCCTGGTCGACACCGGCGCCAGCGACACCGTGCTGAGCCCGGCGGACGCCCGGCGGATCGGGATCGACACGGCGGGCCTGACCTACGACCAGCGGGCGGAGACCGCCAACGGCGAGGGCCTGGGCGCGCGCATCACGGCCGACAGCCTGGCCGTGGGCCCTATCCGGCACGCGAACGTCCCCGTCCTGGTCAACCAGCAGCCGATGAGCAGTTCGCTGTTGGGGATGGCCTTCCTCGGGCGGCTGGACTCCTTCCAGGTGAAGGGCCGCAAGCTCTACCTGAGCTGGAAGGACTGAGCCCCAGCTCGACAAATTCGAGGCGGCTGTCGGAATGGCGGGGCGATATCCGTCCTTGGACAGGAATGCCCAACCCAAGGAGGACGCCATGCCGAAGATCCAACCCTTCCTGTGGTTCGACACCCAGGCCGAGGAGGCCATGAATTTCTACGTCGCGATCTTCCCGAACTCGAAGGTGCTGAACGTGACCCGCAACGGAGACACCGTGTTCACCACCGAGTTCGAGCTCGACGGCCAGCGGATCACCGCGCTGAACGGCGGGCCGTATTTCAAGTTCACGGAAGCCATGTCCTTCTTCGTCGACTGCGCCGACCAAGCCGAGGTCGACTGCTACTGGGACGCCCTGCTCGCGGGCGGCGGCCAGCCCAGCCAGTGCGGCTGGCTGAAGGACCGCTTCGGCTTCTCCTGGCAGGTGATCCCCCGGCAGCTCCACCAGTTGATGAACACCCCCGACGCCGCCCAGTCCAAGCGTGTCCACGAGGCCATGATGCAGATGGTCAAGCTCGACGTCGCCGCGCTGGAAGCCGCCGCGGCGGGACAGGCCTAGATCGTCATCCCCTCTCCTCCACCGTAGGGCAGGGCTATCGCATATGGCCGAGGAGTGAGAGCAGGAAGGCATCGTCCCATGCGGCTCGCTTGATCTTGCCCTTGATGGATCCCCTTTCGGGATGCTGCCTGAGGATGTTGAGGGCGAGCTTTCGCAGCAGGGCGAGGTTCTGGGGTGCGTTGTCTTTTCGGCTTCGGGAGGCGCCCTCCTCGAAGGCGACATCGAGGACCCAGTGGAGCTGGTTCTCGATGGTCCAGTGGGTCCTGGCGATCTGCAGCATGCGCTCGGCCGGGAGTTGGACGGAGAGCAGATACCAGCGGACGAGGGTTGTCTGCGGTTGGCCCTCAGGTTGGCGCAGGGTCTCGACGCGGGCGACAGCGGCCAGCCCGGGGAAGTCGATGTTCTGGGCGCTGACGACGATGGCGGTGCGGTTCTCGAGGCGATCGTGGGCGTGGCGGGGGCCGTCGGTGGCCTGCGGTCCGGCGTCGGCCGCTTCGGTAAGCGCCTGGGCCTGAGCCAGCAGGCTGGGCTGATTGGCCTTCAGCGCCAGCGCGTAGTCGGCGCCGGTGTCGAGGATCGCCTGGGCCGTGTCGCGCCGGCAGTGCAGCGCGTCGGCGGTGACGATGCAGCCTTCCAGGCGCAGCAGGGCCAAGGCCTTCAGGGCGCCCAGCGCCTCGTTGCGGCCCGGCGCGAGGCGCTGGCCGATGACCAGGCGGGACTCGGCGGCCCAGATGTTGACCAGGTGCAGAGGGGTGGCCTTGCGTCCCCGCTCATAGGCTCCGCGCAGCGCCTTGCCGTCGATGGCGACCACGCCCTCCAGCGCACCGGCGAAGGCGCGGGTGAATTTCGCGAAGGCCGCTTCGAAAGGCTCCGGCTCGATCAGGCGAAACACCCGGCTGAAGGTGTCGTGGCTGGGCGGTCCATGCTCCAGTCTCAAGACCTGCCGCAGACAGCCCAGCTTCGCCCGCGCGAACAGAGCCATGTCCGTGCAGTCCTCGGCGCCGCAAAGCGTCGCCGCCAGCGCCACGAACATCAGCTCCAGGAGATCGTGCCGCGCGTTGCCCGCCCGAGGGTCCCTGACCGCCGAAAAACAGCTCGAAAACGTCTCCATCGCCTGTCTCCTGACGCCAAGGAGACACCTTCAGAATCCGCTTCGACCTAAAACTTCGACTCCATTGCCATATGCGATTCCCCTGCCCCGTAGGGGGAGGAGAAGACTTGGCTGCCGCGGCGGGAAATGTCCCGCTCGCGCTCAGAGCCCCTTGTTCGGGTTGATCAGGTACTTCTCGCCCGTGGCGCGTCGGGCGTAGTCGGCGACGATCTCCGGGCGCAGGACGTCGGCCAGCGAGATCTCGGCCTTGTAGTGGCTGGCGAAGGTGGTGGTCAGTTCGTCGGCCACCCGCTGGCGCAGCCGCTCGACCTCCGCCGGACCAACCCGCTGCATGAACGGCGTCAGCAGGAACCCGCCGAGCCCCCAGTACATGCCGAAGGTGCGCGGAAGCTCGGTCGGCGCCGTGTTGAGCCCGCCATAGATGTAGACCTGCTTATGGGTCGTCGAGCCGTAGGCGCTGAAGCCGCCCATCTTGGCCTTGGCGGCGATCTCCATGCCGGTGAGCAACTGGGCGGCGAGCGGCCCCCCGCCGATGGCGTCGAAGGCGATCGTCGCCCCGGTCTCGGTCAGGGCCCTGTTCAGGTCGTCCAGGAACGTGGGCGCGCTGGTGTCGACGACGTATTTCGCGCCGATGTCGGCGAGGATCCTGGCCTGGGCGGGGCTGCGCACGACGTTGACCAGGTCGATGCCGTCCTTGAGGCAGATCCGCTGAAGCATCTGGCCGAGATTGGAGGCTGCGGCGGTGTGGACGAGCGCGGTGTGGCCCTCCAGCCGCATCGTGCCCACCATGCCCAGCGCGGTCAGCGGGTTGACGAAGCAGGACGCCGCCTGGGCGGGCGTGGCGTCGGGGCCGACCTGGAGGACATCGGCGGCCTTCAAGACCTTGTACTGAGCGTACATGGCGCCGCCGAACCCGGCCACCGTCTTGCCGATAAGGGCCTGGGCGTCCGCGCCGGCCGCGACCACCACGCCGGCGCCCTCATTGCCCACCGGCATGGAGACGTCGAAGCGCGCGGCCAGTCCCTGCAGCGCCTGCGGCGGGATCGGCGCGGTGAGCACCGGATGGTCGGGGGTTCCCGAGCGCTTCACCGCGGCGATGTCGGCGGGGCCGAACATCATGCCGATGTCGGACGGGTTCAGCGACGCGCCCTCGATCCGGACCAGGACCTGATCGGCCTTCAGTTCGGGAATGGGCGTATCGACCAGGGACAGTTCGAGTTCGCCGCCAGGCGTCACCTTGGATCGCAGTTGCAGTCCGGTGGTCGGTTGGGCCATGGGGCGTCCTCCTTGGATTGTTATCCGGCGCAGATGGGCCAATTGAGCGGGATCGGCAATGGCCGCGAGGATTGGGCGCGCGAAAGCCGCGCGCGTGGCCGCGCAAGGCGCGACTCCGCGCCTCAATGCGCAGGCGGGCGTGAAGCCCCCTCCGTCGTTTCTCATGGTGTTCGAAACGCCACCTCCCCCAGCGGGGCCCCAGCGGGGGGAAGAGCGGACGTTTGTCAGGCGGAGCTTCGCCAGCACTCGTCGTCGATGGGCGGGGGGACGCGGTCCGGTCCGGGGGCCGGCTCGGGCGGCGGCGCTTGCCTGCCGAGGCCGATGGACTTGCGGATGCGCTCGACCTGGGCGT
>CANJXI010000079.1 GCA_947478785.1 Caulobacteraceae bacterium | reverse complement strand
CGGTCGGCGAGGCGGATGGCGGCGACCAGGCTGTCGGCGCGCGCCAAGCCCCGTCCGGCGATGTCGAAGGCGGTGCCGTGGTCGGGAGAGGTTCGCACGATGGGGAGGCCCAGCGTCACGTTCACCCCGCCCCAGAAGTCCAGCATCTTCACCGGGATCAGGGCCTGGTCATGGTAGAGGCAAAGGGCCGCGTCATAGGTCGCGCGCATGGCCTCGGGGAACAGGCTGTCGGCGGGATGCGGTCCAGTGACGTCGACACCCCGGTTGCGAAGCGCGCGGACCGCGGGTTCGATGACCTCGATCTCCTCGCGGCCCAGCGCGCCGCCCTCGCCGGCGTGCGGGTTGAGCGCGGCGACCGCGATGCGCGGATGTTCGATGCCGAAGTCCCGCCTCAGCGCCTCGGCGGTGACCAGGCCGGTGTTGACGATCTTCTCGACGGTGAGCAGGCCGGGCGCCTTGGCCAGCGGCTCGTGGACGGTGACCAGGGCGACGCGCAGGTCCTGGGCGGTCAGCATCATCACCGGCCCGCGTGCGCCGGCGAATCCGGCGGAGGCGGTGAGTTCGCCCAGGAACTCCGTGTGCCCGGGAAACTGGAAGCCGGATTCATAAAGCGGCCCCTTGGCGATGGGGGCGGTGACGACGCCGGCGACCGCGCCGGACAGCGCCAGGCCGACGGCCGTCTCGATCCAGCGTATTATCGCCGGCGCGGCCGACGCGGAGGGCTGGCCCGCGACCACCGGGCTCTTCAGCGGCAGATCGAGCACCGGCAGGGCGTCAGGGAAGGCGGCCGCGCCTTCGCTGGGCGCGATCACTCGCTTCAGGATCGAGGCGCCGCCCGATGAGGCCGAGGCCAGGGACTGAAAATCGCCCACCACCAGGAACGGCGGACCGGAATGGCGCAGCTCCTGCCAGGCCTTGACGACGATCTCCGGACCGACTCCGGCCGGGTCGCCAAGGGTCAGCGCGAGTGGGCCGCTCTTCACCTGGTCTCTATGGTCGCGGAATTGCGCAGATCGCGCATGTAGCGCCGCGAGATCATGCCGAGCTGCTGGCCGGTCAGGCGGTTTTCGATCTGTTCATGGTCGAGCTGGGCGTCGCCGGCGGATCGCTTGCCGCAGACCGCCAGGATGTGGAGCCCGACCTTGGTGCGGATCGGCCCCGAAACCTGACCGATATTGAGGGCTTCCGCGGCGCTCTTGAACTCCGGCGCCAGGTCGGCGATCTCCGCCTCGCCGAGGTCGCCGGCGACCACGCCGGGGATCTTGCCGGCCACGGCCTCGAGGGTGTCGCAGCCCTTGATGGCGGCGCGCACGGTCTCGAGCTTGGCCTTGGCGGCCTCGGTGTCGGCCGCGCTGGCGTCGGCGGGCAGCGACACGGCGGCCTGCTTGAGGCTGACCAGGGTCTGGCCGGCGCCCGAGCGCTTGTCGCGCAGATAGATGATGTAGACTCCATCCTTCACCGGAATCGGCGCGGACAGCTGGCCGGGCCGCAGGGTCTCCAGGGCGGCGTCGACCTCGGGGGCCATCTCGCCCTGGGTGATCCAGCCGGCGTCACCGCCGGACGCGGCGGTTGACGAGGCCGAGAACTGGCGCGCGACGGCGGGGAAGGGCGCTCCCTGCTGCAGTTGCGCGACCAGTTGGGCGGCGCCGTTCGTGGCCTGGTCCATGCCTCCCAGACGGTTGGCGTCGAGGAACACCTCGGAAATCTCGAACTGCGGCTTGGAGGCGGCCGCGATGAGCCTGGCCTGGGTGGCCTTGATCTGGTCCTCTCCGATGCGCAGGCGAGAACCGTACCGGCCGCGGATCCAGCGTTGCCAGCTGAGCTGGGCGCGGATCTGCTGGAACAGGGTCTCGCGGCCGATCCCCTGCTGCTTGAGCACGTCCAGGAAGGCCTCCGGCTTCAGGTTGTTCTGCTGGGCCATCTGCGCCAGCTCTTCCTGAACATCATCATCCGTCGCCACGACGTCGATTTTCTGGCTCTTTTCGACGCGGCGCAGCTCCTGCAACTGCAGCCGTTCATCGACCAGGGAGACCAGGGCCTCGCGCTGGAACTGGGGCAGGGTGTCCTGGGTGGGCTGGACGCCGGAGGTGGCGATGAGCAGGCGCATGCGCTGGCCCAGGTCGTAGGTCGAGATGATGTCGTCGTTGACCACCGCGGCCACCGATTCCGACATTGGCTGGGGCCGGGCCGGAGCGGCCGCCGGCGTCGGCTCGGGCGCCGGCTCGGCGGCGGGCGGGGCCGCGCCCACCTGGCCGCGCAGCGGCTGGGCCTGGCCGGCCAGCGGCAGGCCTGCCGCCAACAGGACGGCGAAGATGGCCGCGCCCCGCGCCCCTTGGCCCGTGACGTTCCGCGCGCGCATCATGGATGAGATCATTCCTTCGAACGGCCGCCGGGGGCCGGCATTATCATCTGCCATAAAGTGGTCCGCCCAATGTGGCGAGCGTTAGGCGTACGCCCACGGACTCGCGGCGGCCCAGGCGGCCGATGACGGTGTCCTCGCGTCGGTAGATGACGTCCACCCTTATGCATTCGTCGCGATAGAAGACCCCGTAGTCGCGGATCACCCAGGCATTCTGCCGCAGATCGCGGTTGCCGTAGGCGCTGACGCCCCAGTTCTTGCGCAGGTAGAGTTCTCCGCCGACGTCGAGGTTTTCCTGGCGCACGCCGTTGATGTCGAAGTCGTCAGTCAGGTAGCGGACGTAGCCCGAGCCCCATTTGGCCGAGACGTTGGCGCCGGCTTCGGCGCGGTGCACGGCGAAGGTGTCCGCGTCGAAGCGGGCGCGGCCGAAGAACGACAGCCAGGTTAGCGGCTGGGCGTCGGCGGCGGCGATCCAGTCCGACGCCGTCTTCTGCAATCCCGAGCGGTTGGGGAAGACGTCGTTGCTGCGGTCGCGGAAGCTGCGCCCCAAGAGGAAGCTGGCGCGCCGGCCATCGTCCCACAGCACCGCGGCGCGGCCGGCCACATTGATCCGCGCGCCGTCCTCGTAGAGGTCGTAGCCCGGGAACTTGTTGGCGCGGAACAGGGTGGTCTCGTCGAACTCGAAGGCGACGCTGTCCTCGTTGAGGTAGACCGGCTTGCCGGTGGTGGGATCGCGGCCGATGACCACCTGCTTGGCGTTGGGCGACACCGCGATCTGGGCCACCGGCTCGACGACCACAGTGGCGTCGCGCCAGCGCCGGTAGAGCGGGTAGGAGATGTCGGCCCCGGCCACGGCCAGCACGCGCGCGGTGCTGTCGGAGCGCGTGTTGGCGCCGACCCCGGTGAGGATGTCACTCAGCGAATAGCCATCGGCGCGGACATCCACGAACGGCTCGACGCGCAGGCCGCCGGTGGAGGTGAAGGACCGCCGCCAGTCGATCTCTCCGGATACCCGCCTGCTGTCGAGGCCGGGCAGGCGCGCCGTCGGCGTCGTGGGGGACTGATCGCGGGTCAGCGCCACCGTGGAGGTGTGGAAGCGGATGCGTCCGCCGAGCACGGTCTGAGCCGGCTCGTAGTGGCCCTCGGTCAGGGGGCCAACCAACGGGAAGGTGCGGTCGATGTCGCCCGGACGCAGGCCCTGGATGCTGAGGGCCGCCACCGACCAGTAGGAACGCGCGTCCTGGCGAACGGCGTAGAGCTGGGAGATCAGCCGCCGGTCGTCGGCGATGTAGGGGCCGCGGGTCTCGTAGACCTTGTCGATCTCGTACTTGTCGAACAGCACGTCGTCGGAGGTGTGTTCGGCCGTGAAGCCCCAGCGCCACTTGTCGTCGATCTGGAAGGCGCCGCGGCCGAGGATGTAGCTGCGCGAGGTGTCGTTTCCGAACTTCTTTCCGTTGCCGTCGAAATCACGCTCATGGGTGAAGCCGAAGCGCAGGTCCACCTCGCCGGAGTAGAAGCGCTTGCGCAGCTGGCCGTTCAGCAGCGGGTTGACCTTGGTGTTGATCTGCGGACTGAGCAGCAGGTCGGCGGACGGCGAGAGCACCCAGATGAACGGCTGTTCGTAGGAGAAGCCGCGGCGATCGGACGCGCTGATTTTCGGCACCAGGAAGCCGGTGGAGCGCTCCGCGCTGGGATCGGCGTTCCAGAAGATCGGCAGGTACAGGACCGGCGCGCCCAGGATGTGGATACGCGCGTTGCGGTAGATGATGACGCGGTGGACCTTGTCCTGCACCGCCCGCTCGGCGCTGATCGACCAGGTCGGG
Organism: Caulobacteraceae bacterium; assembly: GCA_947478785.1. Taxonomy (GTDB): domain Bacteria; phylum Pseudomonadota; class Alphaproteobacteria; order Caulobacterales; family Caulobacteraceae; genus Phenylobacterium. The sequence continues at coordinate 14,384 of CANJXI010000079.1, read as the reverse complement.
GTCTTGGGATGGTCGGCCACGCAGATCGGGCAGGGGGTATAGATCGCCTGGTTGAGTTCCTGGATGGTCTCGGAACGGCGCACGGCGCTGGCGCCGGCGATCTTCACCTCCTCCGCCAGCCTGGCCGAGAAGCCGAGCGCCACGCCGGCGCGCATCTTGTCGTCGAGGGTGAACTGGTCGGCGAATTCGGTGGTGCCGTCGGCGTTCAGGATCACCACGTGGCCGAAGGCGCGGATCACGCCCTGGCCTTCCTCCTGCCCCTGTTCGTAGACCACGCGGTCGGCGCGCAGCGTGCGCTGCTGGTAGCGGATCTCGACGTTGCCGGTGGCCGTGGTGACCTTGGCGTGATCGTCACGGACGAGCTGGTCGGCCTCGATATAGAGCTCGCCCGGCTGCAGGCCATCGGCGTTGGCGCCGGCCGCGGGCTTGGCCGTCGGCGCGGGCGTGGGCCGGGAGATGATCTGGCCCCCGCCATCCTTGGGCATGGCGCCCTGGGCCAGGGCGGCCATCGGCCACAGCACGGCCGTGGCCACGCCGGCCAGGAGCGCGCACCGGGCGACTGCGGACGGGCCTATTGCGGACGGGGGACGCCGACGCGGACTCATCTTGAAGCTTCTCATCCCCAGAAAGCGGCGACCCGCTCGGCTGCGCCTGCATAGCCCGGCGGGCCAAGGATTCAACCGTCTTCGGTGTAACAGAGCAGGGTTAGTCCCGACAGCAGGGCCACCACCGCCGGCGCCCATGCCGCGGCGAACAGCGGGATGATGTCGGCCCGGCCCAAGGCGCCGGAGAACTGGTTGAAGAAGAACACCACGAATCCCAGCGCCACGCCGGCTCCCGCCAGGCCCGCCAGGCCGCCCAGGCGGGCCAGCCTGAGCGAGAAGGCGGCCGCCAGGATCGACATCGCCGCGAACAGCAGCGGCGTCGCCAGGAGCTGCTGGAACCGCAGGCGATAGCCCGAGGCGGAGAAGCCGGCCTGCTCGGTGGCCTTGATGGCGGCGGGCAGCTTCCAGAAGGCGATGGCCTCCGGCGAGGCGAAGCGTTCCATGGCCGCCTCCTCGTCGAGGGTCGAGCGCAGCGACAGGCTATCGGAGCGCACGGTGCTTTCCCCGGCGCTGGCCTCGCGGACGTCCTTCAGCTCCCAGAATCCTGGACGCAACACCGCCTCGGTGGCCTCAAGCCGGCGCTTGAACGCCGGTGGGCCGCGATTGGACTTCTGATAGATGAACAGCGAGACGCCGCGCAGCCTGACCTCGCCGGCCACCGTGTCGCGAGACTTGGCGTGGATGACCATCTGGGTGCGTTCGTCGCCTTGGCGCAGCCAGATGTCCTTGGGGGTGTCGCCGAGATAGTTCTCCATCATGCTGGCGCGTTCGATCTCGAAGCGGGCGCTCATCGCCGCGGCCAGGGGGTTGAGCGCGCCGATCGCCAGCAAGCCCAGGACGAAGGCCGCCACGGCGGCCGGCAGGATGAAGCGCCAGGCCGAGACGCCGGCCGCGCGCATGGCGACCAGTTCGCTCTGGCGGTTCAGGCCGACGAAGGCGCCGATGCCGCCGAACAGGAAGGCGAACGGCAGCAGGACCTGGATGACGGATGGCGACTTCAACAGGGTGAGGCCCAGGATGTCCTCGGCGCCCACGTCGGCGCGGACGCCCACCGTGCGCGAGAGGTCCACGAACTGCACCAGCAGGATCACCGAGGCGATCACCGCCAGGGCCGCGCCCACGCCGGCCAGGGTGCGGCCGAGCACATAGCGTTCGATACGTCCGGGACCCATCAGGCAGCCGCCGGGGCGATGCGCGCCGGTCGCTTCTGGATGTCGATGAACCGGCTCACCCGCTGGCGGAAGACCCCGCGCAGGGCGACGACCGTGGCGCCGATCGGCAGGGCGTACTGCAGGATGTTCAGCCAGGCGTCCTGCTCGCACTGGGCCTGGACGACGAAGCCCAGGATCCGCACCACGGCGGCCGCCGCGCCGACGGTCGCGATGCGCCGGCCGTAGCCCAGCCTGGAAAACCCGCCGCCGAGGATCGCGGTGAGCGCCATGGCCATGAAGGCGATGTTGTAGAGCGGCGTGGCCAGCCGCGCATGGCCCTCGGCCAGCATGCTCACCCGGTTGCGACGTTCCCAGTCCTGCTGCAGGTCGGGGAAGAACAGCTCGTGCAGATAACGGTCGGAGGGCTTGTAGTGGACCAGCTCCTCCCCGGCCGAGAGTGATTTGAGTTCAAAGGGATATTCGTTGAAGGTCAGGTAGTTCAGGACCCCGTCGCGGGAGAATTCCTGGGTCGAGCCATCGCGCAGGATCAGCACGGCGGTGTTGTTGCGCTGAGCGATCCGGCCCTGGTTGGCCATGTAGGTGGTGTCCGAGCCATCGGCCTTCAGCTGGTGGATGAACAGATTGCGCAGGTTGCCCTTGCCGTCCACCGACTGGGCGTAAACCGTCAGTCCCGGAACCGGCTCGGTGAACTCGCCCTCGCGCACCATGCTGGAGGCCAGGTCGGTACGCACCTGGAACAGCTCGGCGCGAAGGGCGCGGAAGGCGCTGGGCTGGACCCACAGGTTGAGGATCAGCGCCAGCAGCGCCACGACGCTGGCCAGCCGCATGGCCGGCGAGATCACCCGCCATCGGCTCATCCCGCCCGCGAAACAGACCACGATCTCCTGCTCGGTATGCAGTCGGTTGAGCGCCACCAGGGCGGCCACGAACAGCGCGATCGGCAGGATCATGTTGATCAGCTGGGGCATGTAGAGCAGCGTGATCCGCAGGAAGACGATGGCGCTCTGCCGCTGGTTGACGATCAGGTCGAGGCCCGAGAGGCTCTGGCTCAGCAGCGCGACCGCCGTCAGCGCCGCCGTCGCGAGCAGCGTGGGGCCAAGCAGCTGGCGCAGCAGGTAGCGGTCGATCAGGCGCATCGGTAAGAAATACAGGCTCACCCGGGAATTTTGCCGCGCCCCGGCCGCGGTCCTGTTCTAAACCATGCGTCGCCGCGCCAGACAACCGCCGGGCGAACCGGCGGCGGACTGCGCACCCCCGGTTCCGAGCGCTTCAAAGAGAGTTCCCCATGGATATCGAATTCGTCGCGGCGTCTGCGGCCCCGCCGGCCAACAGCGCGTTGGCGCGCGTGGTGTTCGAGGGTGTCGCGCTGGAGGGCGCCGCCGCCCAGGCCGCGGCCGCCAGCCGCTTCACCGGCGCCAAGGGCCAGACCCTCGATATCCTGGCCCCGGCCGGCGTGGACGCGGCCCGCCTGGTGCTGGTGGGCGCCGGCAAGCCGGAGGCCTACGACGCCCTGGGCGCCGAGCACGCCGCGGCGAGCGCCTACAACGCCGTGAAGCTCTCCGGCCTGACCACCCTTCGCGTCGAGCTGCCGAACGGCGGCGGCGTGAACGCGGCCCGCGCGGCGCTGGGTGTGCGGCTGGCCGCCTACCGCTTCGACAAGTACCGGACCAAGGAGGCGGCGGAGAAGAAGCCGTCGATCACCCGCACGCAGGTGGCGACCACCAATGTCGACGGCGCCATCGCCGACTTCGCGCCGCTGGCCGCCCTGGCCGACGCCATGAGCTTCACCCGCGACCTGGTCTCCGAACCGCCGAACGTCCTCTATCCGGTGGAATACGCCCGCCGGGTGAAGGCGCTGGAGAGCCTGGGCCTGGAGGTCGAGGTGCTGGGCGAGCCGGAGATGCTGAAGCTCGGCATGGGCAGCCTGCTGGGGGTCGGCCAGGGCAGCATCCGCGAGAGCCAGCTGGTGGTGATGCGTTGGAACGGGGCGGCCGACAAGGCCGCCCAGCCGATCGCCTTCGTCGGCAAGGGCGTGTGCTTCGACACCGGCGGCATCTCCATCAAGCCGGCCGACGGCATGGAGGACATGAAGTGGGACATGGCGGGCTCCGCCGCCGTGGTCGGCCTGATGCACGTGCTGGCCGGACGCAAGGCCAAGGTCAATGTCGTGGCCATCGTCGGGCTGGTGGAGAACATGCCCGACGGCGCCGCCTATCGCCCGGGCGACGTGCTGACCTCCATGTCTGGCCAGACCATCGAAGTGATCAACACCGACGCCGAGGGGCGGCTCGTGCTGGCCGACGCCGTCTGGTACTGCCAGGACCGGTTCAAGCCGAAGTTCATCGTCGATCTGGCGACCCTGACGGGGGCGATCATCGTCTCGCTGGGCCACGACCTGGCCGGCTGCTTCTCCAACAACGATGAGCTGGCGGGCAATCTGATCGCCGCTTCCAACACCGAGGGCGAGCCCTTGTGGCGGATGCCGCTGCCGGCGCAGTACGACAAGAACATCGACTCGATGATCGCCGACATGAAGAACACCGGCCCCCGGCCCGGCGGCTCGATCACCGCGGCCCTGTTCATCCAGCGCTTCACCAACGGCGTGCCGTGGGCGCACCTGGACATCGCCGGAACCGCCTGGCGGAAGCCTTCGACCAATCCGACCATCCCGGACGGTGCCTCGGGCTATGGCGTGCGCCTGCTGAACCGGATGGTGCAGGAGAAGTACGAGGGCTGAGGGTTGCGCTTCGTCCTGCTGCACAGCCCGCTGCTGGGCCCATCCGGCTGGCGGCCCGTCGCCGCCGAGCTGGTGAGGCGTGGACAGGTGGCCGAAACCCCGGCCTGGCCCAGGCTCTCCAGCATCGCCGAGGGGTTCTACGCGGCGCTCTCCGACAGCCTGGCGGCGGGTTTGAGCGCGGGCGAGCCGATGGTTCTGGTCGCGCACAGCGGGGCAGGGGCCCTGGTCCCCGTGCTAGCCCGGCGGCTGGGCGCGGCCGTGGGCGGGGTGATCTTCGCCGACGCGATCCTGCCGCATCCGGGCAAGAGCTGGTTCGACACCGCGCCGCCGGAGATGCGCCAGCGCCTGCGGGCCGGAGCCGCCATGGGCGACCTGCCGCCCTGGGACGACTGGTGGCCGCCCGGCGCGCTGGCCAGGCTGGTGCCGGACGCGGGCGTGCTGGACTCGCTGATCGCCGAGCTGGAGCCCCTGCCGCTGGCCTGGTTCGAGGAACCGGCGCCGGGCGAGGCCCTTGTCCAGCCGGGCGCCTACCTGCAGCTCAGCGGGGCCTACGCGGAGGAGGGGCGCATCGCCGGACGATCGGGCTGGCCAGTCGTGCGCCTTCCGCTGCATCATCTGGCCATGTTGACCCATCCCGAAGCCGTCGCGGGCGCCTTGGACTCGCTGGCCGTCAGGCTCGCGGAAGCGGCGCATGGCTGAGGCGGGAGCCTGCGAGGTGTGGTTCTACCACCTGCAACGGACGGGCCCGGACCAGGCCTTGCCGGAGCTGCTGGAAAAGACGCTCCAGAAGGGCTGGCGGGCTGTTGTGCGGGCTCGCGAACCCGAGCGGGTGGAGCATCTGGACGGCTGGCTGTGGAGCTACCGCGACGACAGCTTCCTGCCGCACGCGCCCGACGACGAGGCCGGGGCCGCCCGCCAGCCGATCCTGCTGACCACCGGTTTCGAGAATCCGAACGGCGCCGACGCCCTGTTCCTGGTGGATGGCTCCGAGGCGGGCGAACTGGTCGGCTACGCCCGTTGCGTGGTGCTGTTCGACGGCAATGACGAGGCTCAGCTGGCGGCGGCCCGCGCGCAGTGGAGCGCGCTGAAGGCCAAGGGTTTCGCGGCGTCCTACTGGAAGCAGCAGGCGCGCGGTTGGGAGAAGCAGGCATGAGGCTGATCCCGGTCGCCATCTCGCTTGCGCTGATCCTCGCCGCCTGCGCCAGCGAGGAGATCCCGCCGCTGGAACCGCAGGCTTCCGTCCCGCCAGCCGCGCCAACCCACGCGATCTCGCGTCCGCCGCAGGCCAATCGCGACCAATGCGGCGCGAGCGATCTGCAGGGGCTGGTCGGCAAGCCGCGGACGGAGATTCCCGTGCCGCTCTATCCGGATCGCCAGCGCGTGGCGTGCACCGCCTGTCCGGTCACCGAGGACTACAGTCCCGAGAGGCTGGACATTTTCTTCGACGCCACGACCGGCCTGATCACCGAGGTCCGCTGCGGATAGGGGCCGGCTGGCGAGGTGTGGGGCTGGTTGACGAGCTTGACCGTGCTTGACGCTGTGACCGTCACCTGCAAGCACACCCTCACAACCCTCGGGGGTGGGCGCCAACCATGAAGACTAGCCGCAGACGGATTCTCCAAGTCGGCCTCGCCGCGACCTTCCTGACCCGGATTTCGCCTTCGGCAGCCTACGCGGATGTTTCCCAGGCGCTTCCCGCCGCGGTCGTCGCCAAGCCGGCCCTGGCGACATGTTGGGCCACCCAGCACTCCGCCCGTCCGCGCGTCGCCTTGACGCGCACGCCGGCGGGCGCCGCAGGCGCGCTGCGGGCCGTGGGCGGGGTGATCTCGGGAACGCAGATCAACTTCACCGGAGCCGGCGGCACGCTGACCGACTGGGACCTGAAGGGCTACCAGGTCAACGTCAACGGCAACGGGACCTGGGTCTTCAACGATTGCCTGCTCGGCCTGAACGGGGTGACCGAGGTCTACACCCTCCTCGTCGCCTCCAGCGGCTCGCCCAGCGTCACGTTCAACTTCTGCAAATTCGTCCTGGCCGCGCATCATGTGGATTGGGGCGGCGCCGTGGTTCTCCCCGGTGCTCAAAAGACCACCTTCAACGACTGCAGCTTCCTGGATGGCAACGCCATCGCCGTCTACATGCTGTCGGACGCGGATTTCAACCGCTGCTACCACAACGCCACGGGAAAGAACTGCAGCGCGGACGCCCACCTGGAACTCCTGAAGGCCAACAACTGCACCATCAACACCGTCGACTGCCTGTTCGACGGCAGGGATGGCGTCCTGCATACGCCGGGCGTCAACGGCGGAATGTCGGGGTTGAACTTCTGCTCGGCGGACAAGGCGCCGCTGGCATGGACGGCGACGCGCTGCATCTACATAAACGCCCTCGGCATGGGCGCGACCTATACCATGCAGGTCGGCAGGACCGGCGCGTCCGCCTCCAGCTTCACCGCGATCGACTGCGCCATCTCGAAGGGCAAAAGTTCCTGGCTTGGCGTCAGCGGCGGGGCGACCTACACCGCGACCCGGTGCATCGACTGGGACACCCTGCGCAACGTCCGGTAGGACGTCGGGCGAAACGACCTTGCCGCCATGGGTCGTAAAACGGTCCGGCTCAAGGGGCGCGGGCAGGTGCGGAGGAAACGACGTTGAAGCGCTGGGCCGTCGGCGACGTGACCATCACCCGGGTCGAGGAATCGGTGATGGACGTGCCGTTGGACGGCATCTTCCGCAACGCCGACCCTGAGATGCTGGCGCGGATCGACTGGCTGAAAGAACCGTTCGTCACGCCCGATGGACATCTGAGGATCAGCTTCCATGCCCTGGTGATCGAGGCGCCCGGCCGGCGGATCGTCGTCGACACCTGCGTGGGCAACGACAAGCAGCGCCTGGCGCGGCCGTTCTGGCATGAGGCGCAGTTTCCGTTTCTCGAGCGGCTGGCGGCGGCCGGCATCGACCGGCTTTCCGTGGACAATGTCGTCTGCACCCATCTGCACGCGGACCATGTCGGTTGGAACACCATGCTGGTCGACGGGCGCTGGCTGCCGACCTTCCCGAACGCCCGCTATCTGATCGGGCGCGACGAGTATAAGCGCTTCAGCCACCCGATCGACGCCCATTCCCCCGTGCACGCGCAGGAGCTGGCCGAGGCCATCCTCGCCGACTCCGTGACCCCGATCTTCGAACTCGGCCTGGTCGACCTGGTCGAGACCGATCACCGGATCTGCCCGGAGGTCCGTCTATCGCCGACGCCTGGCCACACGCCGGGCCACGTGTCGGTGCTGATCGAGTCGCGGGGGGAGAAGGCCATGATCACCGGCGATTCCATCCACCACCCCTGCCAGGCCGCCTATCCCGAATGGGGCGCGTTCGCCGACGCGGATCCGGCGCGGGCCGAGGCCACCCGGCGCGACCTGCTGCGGCAGGCCGAGCGCGGGGATGTGCTGGTGATCGGCACCCACTGGGTCGAGCCCACGGCCGGGCGCCTGGCCCCCTGGGGCGAGGGCTATCGCGTGCGATTCGTCTGAGCCGCCCTAGAACATGCTGTGGGGGCGGTCGACGGCGCGGTGGATGCCGACGTTCTTGCTCTCGATGGCGGCTTTGGCGGCGTCGCCGTCGGGGGTGGTGAGGAGCTGGTCGAGGTAGGGGCCGACGCGGTCGGCGATCGGGCGGAGCCTGGCGGTGTCCAGGCCGTAGAGGTCGGCAGCGATCCCGCCCAGGAAGGCGCGGGTCTCGCTTTCGGTGTAGCCGCTCGGGCGCAGGGTCGCCTGCAGGAACTCCGTTGAGATCCCCCACGGACTCGAGACGTGGGGGAAGTCGGTGCCGTACATGCAGCGGTCGACGCCGAGCTCGTGGCGCAGGCCGTGCTCGATGAGCGATGGCGTGGTGGCGCCGACGTAGAACTGGCGCGCCCAGTAGAGGCTGGGCTTCATGGGCAGGTGGGCGAGCTTGCCGCCCTCCCACTCCCAGTCGATGTATTGCAGCACCCGGGGGACCCAGTCGTAGCGGGTCTCGGCGAAGACCACTTTCAGCCCGGGGTGCCGCTCGGCGACGCCGCCCAGGATCAGGTGCCAGAGCGGCCGGTGCGACCACCAGACGGTCTCGAACATCAGGGCCGGCTGGATCAGCTTGCGGGCGTCGGCGTAGAAGGCGGGCGCGCCGGACCCGAAGTGGAAGTGGACCGGCAGGCCGGCGTCGACGCAGGCGGCCCAGAAGCGGTCGAGCCGCGCGTCGTCCAGGCCCGGATACGCCGGGTCCATGCCGTCCCAGATCACCAGGACGCCACGGAGGATCTGGTTGCGCATGCCCTCGACCTGGGCGACCGCGTAGTCGGGGTCGTGCAGGGGGACGAGCCCAAGCCCAACCTGCTGTTCCGGCGTCGCTGTGGCGGTGGCCCAGCGGTTGTGGGCGCGCAGGGCGGCGGCGTGCAGTTCGGTGGGAAAGCCGGCCGGGTTGCCGAACAGGCCGGCGAACGGAATCTGGTTGTTGGCGCCGCCGTCGGGGAACAGCACCTCGCTCACGAAGCCGTCGGCCTCGAGCGGGGCGATCCGGGCCGGCAGGTCCGTGGCGAAGTGCTTGCGGCGGCGGTTCTCCTCCTCGATCTCCTCGGGGGTGCGTCCGCGCGCGTCCTTCTTATTGCCCTGCGCCCGCAGGTCCGTGGTCGAGAGCGACTTCTGGGCCAGCGCCTCTGCGTAGGACTTGAGCTCGCCGTGGTAGCGGCTCTCCATGAACTCCTCGTAGGCCGCGATCCGCGGGGAGGCATGGCAGTCGGACGACACCATCAGGAGCCGTTCCCGCCCGGCGGCCGGCTGGGCCGCGTCGCGGGCCATCAAGGTGGCATCGTCCATGGCTGTTCCTCCGGATTCACGCGCGCGATCGCGCGGCGCGGCCTGGCGCGCCCGATAGCCGGGCGCGCAGCACGCGTCTGTTGAGCCAATCTGGCAAGAATTGTCGCGGGCCGCAAACGGCCGGGCCAGCAGCGCACAAATCAGGGCGCCTCAGATCGTTTTTCGACCCGTTGCGAACTTCGGTCGACCCACCCCGAGGCAATTATTGACGGTAGAGCTTGTGGCGGTCAGTAACCTTGATGAACGCCGCCTCGCAGCATGCGTAGGCCTCTGGCGCGATCGGAACGGGGTGATCAAGATGCGGAAAATCTTCGCGGCCATCGCCGCGCTCGGTCTGGCCGTGGGGGTGTCGACCGCGGCGCGCGCAAATATCGTCTACGCCATCAACCAGACCAGCACGATCCCGGAAGTCGCCGGCGAACTCTCGCCGCTGTCGGACACCATATTGGGCACGATCACCACGGACGGGACGATCGGGGTGCTGCAGACAAGCAATATCCTCGGGTGGAATCTTCAGCTGAACGATAATATCAGGCCAGAATACAGCGTGACCCTGACGCCGGATAATTCTGGTATCTGGTTCAATACGGGTAATGGCTTGAGTGCGAGCGCCACGGGGCTGTCTTTTGATTTCAGCAGCCCAGGCGCTGTCTTCATCATCCAGGGGACCACCTACGGGTTCTCGTCCGGATATCAATATTTCTGCTTACAGGCGACGAGCGGCCCCTGCATCCAGGGCGAGACCATCGTGCCGTTCTATTACGCCGTGGACGGCGTGCTGGCGACCGGCCTGTCCGGCGCGGTGCCGTTGAACGGCGTGCCCGAGCCGACGACGTGGGCGATGTTGCTGCTGGGCCTCTGCGGCATCGGCGCGGTCGTGCGGAGGCGTCGGCCAATGACTCCCGCCGCCACCTGAGGCAAGGACCGGCATGAACATCGTCGCCGCGGGATCGCGGGCCCGGTGGTGTCTTCGTGCCGCCAAGCTAGAGCGCGTCAGGGTGAAGTGGACACCGGTTCACCCGTCCGACGCGCTCTAAACATATGAAGATAGACCCTTTTCATCCGGTTCAAGTGATTCCACTTGAACCGGAAAGGGTCTAGGCGGCGGGCGGAATTTCCAGGCCCTGCTCGGCCAGCAGATCGAGCCAGGCGGCGCGGCCCTTGGCGCGGTCGAACTTGGCGACCGCGGTCTCCCGAGCCGCGGTGCGCAGGCCCGCTGACGCCGCCGGGTCGCGGCAGGCCGCGATCAGCGCGGCCGAGAGCGCGTCCACGTCGAAGAACGGCAGCAGTTTGCCGTTCACGCCATCCTTTATCGCGTCGCGGACGGGCGGGGTGTCGGACCCGATGACATAGCAGCCGCTGGCCATGGCCTCGGCCAGCGACCAGGAGAGCACGAACGGGTAGGTGTAGTAGACGTGGGCTGTGGATAGCCGGAGCGCCGCAAGCATCCGTTTGTGGGAGAGCCTTCCCAGGAAATGAACGCGGGCTTCGTCGATCGCCAGGCCCGCGAAGCAGACCTCGCGCCAGCTGCGGCCGTCGGGCGATTCACCGCCATAGGGCCGCTCGCCTTGCTCGCCCACGATCAGCACCTGGGCCCGCGGGACCTCGGCCAGCAGGTGGGGCAGGGCGCGCGCCAGGATGTGCAGGCCCCGCAACGGCTCGAGCTCGCGGTTGATATAGGTGATCACCGGCGCGCCGGGCTGGATGACCCGCCCGTCGTCCAGCGCGAAGGGCTCCGCCGGCCCCGGCCGGATGGCCTCCGTATCGACCCCCTCGTGGATGATCCGGATGCGCGGCTGGTAGACGGCGGGCAGGGTGGAGGCCTGGAATTCCGTCGGGCAGACGATGACGTCCGCCTCGGTCAGGGCCAGGGCCATGACCGCGTTCTTGGACTTGCCCCGCAGGACCGCCTCGTCGGTGGCCGGCAGGAATTCGGAGTCGAAATCGATGTCGAGGCCGCGTCCGCGGTAGAAGAACTCTGGATACAGGATGCGCCGCGCGGCCGGGAAGGCTTCGTCCAGGAAGACGGTCTCGCCCCAGCCGGGGTGGCCCACGATCACCGCCGGATCGACGCCCTCCGCCTTCAGGGCCAGGGCGACACGCAGGGCGCCGCGGCCGCGAATCAGGTCGGCCTCGGCGCGAATGGCCAGGGGGAACAGGTCCGGCGTTGACCCTCGTGCCAGGGAATAACGGCCGATGCGCACGTTATTCAGGCCCGGCGCCCCTAGTCCGCCAATAGCGTAGCAGGTCACGCCACGGGCCAGCAGCGTTTGGGCCAGGTCGCGGAACTGCGCCGGGAAATTGGTGTGAACGAAAAGCACCCCAGAAGGCATGGCGCCCTTCTGCCCGCCCGCCGCGCGGCTGTCACCTGTCCGGCGCGAGGTCTTGCCACAGGGGCGAGCTTTGCCGTATCTGGCCCATGGCCGCCGAACCGCGTTTTCCGAATCCTTTCCGCAGGTCGGCCAGGCCTGTGACGCCGCCGCCGCCGCCCGCGTCCTCGCCGCCGATCGAATTTCCGTTCGTGCCGATGGCCGACGAGATCACCGGCGGCCGCTCGGTGCATGACGGCTACCAGCGGGGCTGCGGGCTGATGCATACCGACATGGCCGCCCGCATCGCCGCCGACCCTCTCTACCGGGCCGCGCTGGAGGCTTCCGGCGGCTGGTCGATCATGGTCGAGACCAAGCGGATGAACCTGTTCCTGCTGCTGACCCGGTTCCTGGGCCGGCTGGGCGCGAGGGACGTCATCGAGTTCGGCTCCTACCGCGGCGGCAACGCGCTGTTCATGGCCTGGGTGCTGCGCGAGCTGCACCCCGAGGCCAAGGTCTATGCGCTGGACACTTACGCGGGCATGCCGGCCACCGACCCAGGCCGCGACGTGCACCACGCCGGAGACTTCGCCGACACTTCGCAGGGTGACCTGGAAGCCCGCCGGGATGCGCTGGGACTCGCCAACCTGGTGGTCGTCCCGGGCCGCTTCGAGGACAGCTTTCCGGCCATCGCCGAGGGCCGGCCCGCCTTCGGCCTGGCGCACATCGATTGCGACATCTATTCGGCCGTGAAGTTCGCCCAGGACGCGGTCTGGCCGCATATGACGGCCGGCGGCTACATCGTTTATGACGACGCCGATGCGCCCAGCTGCATCGGCGCCACCGAGGCGGTGGGCGACCTGATCATGGCCCGCCGCATCCACGCCGAGCAGGTCTGGCCCCACTGGGTGTTCCGCGCGGGGTTGTAGCGGAGGCTTGGCGGGCCCGGCCTTCCCGGCTAAGGGCGGGGCAGGCGCGGCTATGGCGGAATTGGTAGACGCACTGGTTTTAGGTACCAGCGGGCAACCGTGGGGGTTCGAGTCCCTCTAGCCGCACCATCCGGCTTCGCTCCGGGCGACGCCGGAGGGGCGAAGCCGGGCGCCGCCATTGCCTCTTGGACGCGGCCCAATCGCGTGACATAAGCACCCGCCCGCCGCCGGACTTTCGGCGGCGCTTGTCTTTCACACGTGGCCGCCCGCGACGGGCGCCGCGCGCGCGGTCCGGAAGTAAGAAAATGTCGATCCAAATCGTTGATAAGTCGACCGAAGGCCTCAGCAAGGTGTTCGGTGTAACGGTGCCCCTGTCGGACCTTTCCGAGAAGCTCGAAGCCCGCATCGCGGAGATCACGCCGACCCTCAACATCAAGGGATTCCGGCCCGGCAAGGTGCCGACGGCCCACGTGCGCCGCCTCTACGGCAAGGGCCTGATGAGCGAGGTGGTCGAGCAGACCATCAACGAGTCGACCCAGAAGGTCCTCGAGGACAACAAGCTGCGCCCCGCCGGCGACCCCGACCTGAAGCCCGAGGGCGACATGAACGCGGTGATCGACGGCAAGGCGGACCTCGCCTACGAGATCGCCATCGACGTGATGCCGGACTTCGAGCCGGTGGACCCCGCGACCCTGTCGCTGAAGCGCCCGGTGCACGAGCCGACCGCCGCCGAGGTGGACGAAGCCGTCGGCGAACTGGCCAAGCAGAACCGCACCTACGAGCCTCGCACGGGCAAGACCGTGAAGGCCAAGGACGGCGACATGCTGGTCATCGACTTCGTGGGCAAGATCGACGGCGTGGCCTTCGAGGGCGGCGCGGCCACGGACGCGGAGCTGGTGCTGGGATCGGGCCAGTTCATCCCGGGTTTCGAGGAACAGCTGGTCGGCGCCAAGCCCGACAGCGACGTGGTGCTGACGGTGACCTTCCCGGATAACTACCAGGCCGACGCCCTGAAGGGCAAAGCCGCCGAGTTCGAGGTCAAGGTGAAGGAGGTCAAGGCTCCGGTGGAGTCCAAGGCCGACGACGCGCTGGCCGAGCGCCTGGGCGTCGAGAACCTGGAGAAGCTGCGCGAGCTGCTGAAGACCAACCTCGAGCAGGAATACGCCCGCTCCAGCCGCTTCAAGCTGAAGCGTGCGCTGCTCGACCAGCTGGACACTAAGCACGACTTCCCGCTGCCGCCGAAGATGGTCGAGGCCGAGTTCGCCTCGATCTGGCGCCAGGTCGAGCAGGACAAGGAAGCCGGGGGCCTGCCGCCGGAAGACCTGGAGAAGCCCGAGGACCAGCTCAAGTCGGAGTACCGCAAGATCGCCGAGCGGCGCGTGCGCCTGGGCCTGGTGCTGGCCGAGATCGGCCGGGCCAACGACATCCAGGTGACCCAGCAGGAACTGCAGGCCGCGATGATCGCCGAGGCCGAGCGCTACGGCCCGCAGGCCCAGCAGATCTACAACCTGTTCCGGGAGAACCCGAACGTCCAGGCCCAGCTCCGCGCTCCGATCTTCGAGGACAAGGTCGTCGACCTGATCGTCGGCAAGGCCAAGGTGAAGGACCAGAAGGTCACCAAGGACGTCCTGCTGGCCGACGACGAGCTACCGGCCGGCTACGGGGACTAATACCAAGCGCCGCTGACGCAGACTCGGGGATTCCCCTGAGGGCCGAACAGTGATTCACGCTTCTTGTTGGAGAGGAGTGGTCGGATGGGGTCGATTGTATTGCGGGACGACTT
>CANJXI010000078.1 GCA_947478785.1 Caulobacteraceae bacterium | reverse complement strand
GTGTCGATCGCCACGGCGGTCTTGCCGGTCTGGCGGTCGCCGATGATCAGCTCGCGCTGGCCGCGGCCGATCGGGATCAGGGTGTCGATGGCCTTCAGGCCGGTCTGCACGGGCTCGTGCACCGACTTGCGCGGGATGATCCCCGGGGCCTTCACGTCCACGCGGCGGCGTTCGGCGACGTTGCTCAGCGGACCCTTGCCGTCGATCGGCTCGCCCAGCGGGTTGACGACGCGGCCGAGCAGCCCGCGGCCCACCGGCACATCGACGATCTCGCCCAGGCGGCGGACTTCGTCGCCCTCGCTGATCGCCTGGTCCTGGCCGAAGATCACGACCCCGACGTTGTCGCGCTCCAGGTTGAGCGCCATGCCCTTCACGCCGGCCTTGGGGAACTCGACCATTTCGCCGGCCTGGACATTGTCGAGGCCGAAGACGCGGGCGATGCCGTCGCCGACGGAGAGGACCGAGCCAACGTCGGAGACGTCGGCTTCCTCGCCGAAGTTGGCGATCTGCGATTTCAGGATGGCCGAGATTTCGGCGGCGCGGATATCCATGTGTCTTACGCTCTCTTGAGGGCGAACTTGAGGGAATCGAGCTTCGAACGGAGCGAAGCGTCGAACAGGCGTGAGCCCACGCGCACCTTGATGCCGCCGAGGATGGCGGGGTCGATGCGGGTGGAGATTTCAGGATCCTTGCCGAGCGCCTGGCGGAGCGCGGCGGCCACGCCCTTGGCCTGGGCGGCGCTGAGCGGGATGGCGGTGGTGACTTCGGCGGAGACCGCCCCCCGGGCCTTGGCGGCCAGCGCCTCGAAGCCGCTGATCGTCGAGGCGAGCACGTCGGCCCGCCCGTTGGCGGCCAGCAGGCCCAGGAACTTGCGGGTGGTCGGATTGAATTTGGCGGCCGCGGCGATGGCGGCCAGGCCCTTGGACTTGTCGTCGGCGCCGAACGCCGGCGAGCCCAGCAGGGTGCGCAGGTCCTTGCTCTCGGCCAGGGCGGTCTTGAGGGAGGTCAGATCGGCTTCGACAGCCGGAAGCTGCTTCTGTTCGGTCGCGAGATCGAACAGGGCCTGGGCGTACCTGGAGCCCACATTCGAAAGCTTGGAGTCGTCCGCCACTTACTGGTCCGCCCGGTGCGTATATGAAAGCCGCGGCGGGGAACTCCGCTGCAGCCTTAAAGGCTTGAAAGCGCTTGGAAAAAGCACATCGGTCCGAAAGGTCCGCAAGACCCCCGTCCCAAAGCCGCGCGCCTGATAGCACGCGATATCTGGCGCCGCAACACAAGCGACCCGACGCGGGGCGATGAATGGCCGCAACCCGGTGTTTTTGGCCGAAAAGAAAGAAGGGCGCCGGCAAGGCCGGCGCCCTTGAGGCGCGGAGCTCGACAACGGAGCTGCGGGGAGAGGGCGGGCCTATTGCTTGGCGAGCTTGGGGCCGGCGGCGGCCAGGGCGGCGCTGTTGCAATCGGCGAGCCTGGCGCCGTCGAGCGCCTTGGCGCCTTCGAAAGCGGTGACCGGACCGACCCTGGCCGCGACGGCCTTGCAGGTGGCGGTGGCGAAGGTCTCGGAGGACGCGGCCCGCGCCACACAGGCGTCGGCGTCGCAGATGAACATGGCGCCGCCGGCGATGAACTTGACGGGCTTGGGCACCGGAGCCTGTAGCCGGGCGGTCACCGGGTCGCCGGCCAACGCCGGAGCCGAGGAGAGGGTGATGGCGGCGCAGGCGGCCGCGAGGGTCAGGAGCTTCATGGACGGATGCCTTCAGCGTTGGGGAGGGATCGCCGCCCGGGCTCGGGCGCCGGCCCCGTTCGCCGCGGGGAGCCGCCTCGGGTATCCCCACCCGCTGCGCGCCACGAACTGAGCAGCGTTAGGATATCGCTGTTCAGTTACGCGGCAACCGTCATTTTCGCGGTGCGGCTATTCAGGAATGTAGAGCTCTGCCGTTGCGAGCGCCTATTTTGCGGCCTCGGCGATGGCGGCGTCGAGATCGGCCAGCTCGTGGAAGCCGGGAGTCAGCATCTTGCCGTTGACCACGAAGGTCGGCGTCGAATCGATGTGGTCGTTCTTGACGTGCCTGTCGACCCGGTCGTTCAGCGCCAGGATCGCCTTCTCGTCATTGATGCAGATGTTGAACTGGGCCTCGGTCATGCCGGCCGAGCGGGCGATATCAAGCAGGGTGTCGCGCGGCGCCTGGAACGCCTGCTGCTGGGCGCCGTAGATGGTGTCCAGGACGGTGAAATACTTGTCGGGCCCGGCGCAGCGGGCCAGCAGGAAGCCGCTGGCGGCCACCGCGACCTCGGGCCCCGCGCCCACCAGCATCTCGCGATAGACGAACTTGATCTTCTTGGTGTCGACGTACTTGGCCTTGAAGGCGGGCCAGATCTCCCGGTCCCACTTTGCGCACACCGGGCAGCCGACGGAGGCGTACTCGACCACCGTCACCTTGGCGTTGGGATCGCCCAGGGTCATGTCGTCGGTCGAGGCGGCGTTCGACGCGGTCTTGCCGTTGCAGCCGGCCACGGCGAGCGCGGCCATGACGGCGGCCACAACGATCCTGAAACGACCCATCTTCAAGCTCCTCGACCTGCGTCACCGGGGCTGTTCACCACCGGCGCCCGCCCCCGTCAACCTTTCACCGCCACCAGGGGCGGCGCGCCGTTCATACCTCGTCAATCTTGTCGCGCGCTTCTCTCCCCTGCGATAAGGGTCGCGCCGGGTCCGGGGCGGCTATTGCGGTAGGACGACGAGCAGCATGGCCAACGCGCAGACCCCGAAGGGCGGGCCCGGCGCGCCCCGTCCCGGGCGCACGCCCCTGCAACAGGTGATCTACTGGACGCTGGTGCTGGGCGTCTGGGGCCTGATCTTCCTGACCGCCTTCTTCGCCGTCTTCGCCGTCGATCTGCCCGACACCTCCAAGCTCTATGAGGTGACCCGACAGCCCTCGATCTCCTACCTCGACCGGTCTGGCGCGCTGGTCGCCGTGCGCGGCAGCCAGTACGCCCCGCCGGTCGACCTCGACAAGCTGCCGCCCTATGTCCCCAAGGCGTTCATCGCCATCGAGGACCGCTGGTACTACTGGCACTTCGGGTTCAACCCCTGGGGTATAGCCCGCAGCCAGATCTACAACTGGACCCACCACGGCCGCGGGCCGTTGCGCGGCGGCTCCACCATCACCCAGCAGCTCGCCAGGAACCTCTTCCTGACCCCCAACCAGACCTACCGGCGCAAGGCCCAGGAGCTGATCCTGGCCATGTGGCTGGAGGCCCGGTTCTCCAAGAAGCAGGTGCTGGAGCTCTATCTGAACCGGGTCTACTTCGGGGCCGGGGCCTACGGCATCGAGGCCGCCTCGCAGCGCTATTTCGGTAAGCCCGCCGCCCAACTCAGCCTGGGCGAGAGCGCGCTGCTGGCCGGGATGATGAAGGGTCCCTCGCGCTATTCGCCGGTGGCCGCCACCGACCGCGCGGCGCGGCGGGCCACCGTCGTGCTGGACGAGATGGTCCGCATCCACGCCATCACGCCCGCCCAGCGGGACGAAGCCTTCCGGGCCCCGGTGCGGGTCAACCCGGTGCTCGCCAACCAGCGGGCGCAGTATTTCACCGACTGGGTGGATAACGAGGTCCGCCAGCTGGTGGGCGAGCCCACCGAGGACCTGGTGGTCGAGACCACGTTGGACCTGCCGCTGCAGGCCTCCGCCGAACAGGCGGTGCAGGCGGGCGTCGCCGGCGCCAAGGCGCTGGGGGTCGAGCAGGGGGCCCTGGTCTCGCTGGACGGCGAGGGCCGCATCCGCGCCTACGTCGGCGGGACCAACTATCTGCAGACCCAGTTCGACCGGGCGACCCAGGCCAAGCGCCAGGCCGGCTCGGCCTTCAAGCCCTTCGTCTACCTGACCGCCATGGAGGCCGGCCGCACGCCGGACACCCCGGTGGTCGACGAGCCGATCACCATCGGCAACTGGACGCCCCGCAACTACACCGGCAAGTACCTGGGCCCAATCACGCTCGAGGTGGCGCTCAAGGAATCCATCAACACCGTGGCCGCGCGGCTGGCCAACGAAGTCGGCACCGCCAACGTGGCCGCCACCGCGCGAAGGCTGGGAATCACCTCGCCGATCCAGCTCGACCCTTCCATGGCGCTGGGCGCCGTCGAGGTCAGCCCGCTGGAGATGGCGCAGGCCTATGCGCCGTTCTCCAACGGCGGGGTCTGGGCCAAGGGCTACGGCATCGAGCGGATCCGCACGGCTTCCGGCCGGGTGCTCTACGACCACGGCGTCGACAAGGGCGCGCGGCGCGGCGTCATCGGCCAGCCGGCGCTGGGCTATATGATCCGCATGATGCGCCAGGTGATCGCCTCGGGCACCGGCGGGCGGGCCAACGTCCCGGGCTTCGACCTGGCCGGCAAGACCGGCACCACCAGCGACTACAAGGACGCCTGGTTCGTGGGCTACACCGGCGGCTTCGTGACCGCCGTCTGGGTCGGCAAGGACGACAACAAGCCCATGAAGAAGGTCACCGGCGGCGGCGCGCCGGCCGCCATCTGGCACGACTACATGGCCGCCGCCCTGCCGCGCCTGAAGGTCCAGCCGATCCCCGGCGGCGACATCGCCCCCCCGCCGCCCGCCGAGCCCGACGCCATCGGGGCCATCGTCGAGGGCGTCCAGGACCTGCTGCACGGCGGCCGCGAACCGCCCGCGCCCCAGGAAGAAGAAGCCCCGCATTAGGGAGAGCTCGTCGTTCCTCCCCCGCCGGGGAAGGTGGCGCGAAGCGCCGGAGGGGGCTTCCGCTCAAACCTAGGGGAAGCCCCCTCAGTCGGCTTCGCCGACGGCTCCCCCAGCGGGGGAGCAACTTGTGCGTTACGCCCCGCCGAACGCGTGCAGCCTGGCGCCTTCCGCCCGCAGCCAGGCGCGGTGGCCGCGCGCGTCGCCCACCAGCGCCCTCACATGCGCCCAGAACTTCGGGCCGTGGTTGAGCTCCAGGAGATGCGCGCACTCGTGGGCGGCGACGTAGTCGGCGACCTCGAAGGGGGCCAGGGCCAGGCGCCAGGAATAGCGGATCGATCCCGGCCCGCCGCGCAGGCCGCCCCGGCACGAGCCCCAGCGGCCCTTGGCGTCCATGATCGTCACCTTGGGCATCTCCGCGCCCAGCATGGCCGCATAGACCGCCGTACGCTCGGAAAGCACGCCCAGGGCCCGCTTCCTGAGCATCAGGATCACCGCCCGCGCATAGCCCTCGCCCTGGCCCATGGCCACGATGCGGGCGGGCTCCTCGCCTGTGGCCGGCAGCCATTTCGCGCGCCCCGTCCCCTGCGCCAACGCCACTGGCTCGCCGAACACCATCAGCGTCATGCCGGGATGGATCGGGGCTGCGTCGGGCAGCTCGGCGATGCGCTCGGCGATCCAGGCGGCGCGCGCGCGGGCGAAGGCGGCGGCCTCGGAGAGCCGGCGAGGCGAGGGCGCGGTGGCCACGATCTCGCGCCTCGTGCGGTCCAGCCGCAGCGATACGCGGCGCGCCCGGCCGTTGACCTTGAGGGTGACAGGCGTTCCCGCGACCTCGAGGCGATCACCGTCGGAAAAGGCGCGGGCGAAGAGACTCACCCGCGGAAATCTAGCCCGATCCTCGCCCGCCGCGAAGCGCAGAGGACGGTCAGGCGGTGGCTTCGGTCTTCTTGGGCAGCGCCGCCTGGATGGCCACGCCGGACAGGGCCAGCTCCTGGCGCCAGATGAACTCGCGGACCCGAGGATAGATCTCCTCGCGGAACCGCTTGCCGTTGAAGACGCCGTAGTGGCCGACACCGGGCTGGATGTAGTCCGCCTTTATCTCCGCGGGGATCTCCGAGCAGAGGGTGTGGGCGGCCTGGGTCTGGCCGATACCGGAGATGTCGTCGTGCTCGCCCTCGACGGTCAGCAGGCCGATGTCGGTGATCAGGTCCGGGCGCACCAGGCGGCCACGGTGCTCCAGCTCGCCCTTGGGCAGCAGGTGACGCTGGAAGACCACATCGACGGTCTGCAGGTAGAATTCCTCGGTCAGGTCCAGGACCGACAGGTACTCGTCGTAGAACTCCAGGTGGCGGTCCGCGGAATCCCCGTCGCCGCTCATCAGCTGCGACAGGTAGCGGCGGTGCGCGTCCTGATGCTTCTCGATGTTCATCGACATGAAGCTGGCGAGCTGCACGAAGCCCGGATAGACGCGCCGGCCCATGCCCGGATAGGGCCCGGGCACGGTGTCGATCATGTTCGACTTGAACCAGGCGAAGGGCTTCTCCTCGGCCAGCTTATTGGTCACCGTCGGCGACAGGCGCGCGTCGATCGGCGAGCCCATGAAGGTCATGGTGGCGGGCCGCGAGGGATCGCCCGCCTCGGCCATGATCGCGGCGGCGGCCAGGACCGGCGGACCCGGCTGGCAGACGGCCACCACGTGCGGGCGGGGACCCATCACCTGCAGCATCTTGCGGATGTGGTCGATGTAGTCGTGGAAGTCGAAGCGGCCTTCCATCACCGGTACGTCGCGGGCGTTCGACCAGTCGCTGATGTAGACCTCGTGGTCCTGCAGGAACGCCTCCACCGTGCCGCGCAGCAGGGTGGCGTAGTGGCCCGACAAGGGGGCGGCGATCAGCACCGCGGGCTCCAGGGTGCGGCGGCCGGCCCGGCGCATGTCGCTCATGTCGCGGGCGAAGTGGGTCAGCTTGCACCAGGGGCTCGACCAGACCTCGGTGGCGCGGACGCGCACCGGATGGCCATCGATCGTCACCTTGTCGATCCGCCAGTCCGGCTTGCCGTAGCGGCGGGTCAGGTTCGCGAAGAGGTCGGCGTTGGCGTATAGCCGTCGGCCCAGGCCGGAATCCCGCGCCGGGTTGAGCGGCGACGACCAGAAATTCCGCGTCGCGACCGCGGCCATCCGCAGCGGCGTGGACGCGTAGTAGCCGGTCTCGTAGATCGAATAGAGCATGCGGCGTGCCTCGTTGTGCGTCGCAACATAACACAATAATTGTAAATGGGGTCCATTGGCTTCGCCGCAGAGGCGAGCTTTGTTTCGTCTGTGGTCAAACGATCAGCAGCTTTTGGCGCGCGGGCCCTGCTGCATGGCCGTCGTGATCTTCCTGGCCAGGACGTCCGGCGGTGTTCCGTAGGGCAGCGCGCAGACAAAGCGGCCCCCGGGACTCATCAGATAGGTGATGGTCGAATGGTTGACCTGGTAATCGGGCCCTTCGCCCGCCTTCTGGTAGAAGACCCCATAGGCCCTGGCCGCCTGGGCGACCTGCGCCGGCGTCCCCGTGAGCCCATAGACCGCCGTGGGGAACGCGCCGTTGCTGAGATAGGCCGCCATCGTCTTGGGATTGTCCCGGCCAGGGTCCACCGAGATGAACACGGTCTGGAACCTGGCGGCCTTGGGGCCGAGCAGCCGCTCGGTCTGGGCCAGGGCGAACAGCGTCGTGGGGCAGGCCTCGGGGCAATAGGTGAAGCCGAAGAACACCGCGCTCCACTTGTCGTCCAGTATCGCCTCGTTGACCTCTCCGCCGGTCTGATCGACCAGGTGGAACGGGCCGCCGATCCGGGCGGCGGGCGTCTCGGGGCCGAGTATCCCCTTGCGGACCGCCAGCCCCGTGATCGCGGCGAACGCCAGCGCGAGGACCGCGAGGACGAGCAGCATGCCCCGACTCATCGGCCAGATATCCTCATGAACCCGACACCTTCATGACCCAGACACGCTCTTGACCCCGGCAACGTGGCGTTCCCAAGACCGGATCGCGAATTGGGCTCGCAAGCGCGTCCGAGCCGCGCGATCCTGCAGCGGACATGGCCAACTCCCAATCCACCCACGCATCGGCGCCCAAGCCCGGACTCGATAGGGCCGCCGGCGTGACCGCGCAAGTCGCCGGCTTGCAGGCTGACGCAGGCCCCGCCGAGGCCTGGGCGGAGGGCGCGGTTCACCGCGGGCGGCTGCGGGTTCGCACCCTGGTGGCGCTACGCTGGCTGGTGGTGCTGGGCGAGGTGCTGCTGCTGGCGGTGGCAGCGCTCGGCCTGGGCTTCCACGCCCACTACGCCCTCTGCTTCGCCGTAGTCGGGGCCAGCGCCTGGCTGAACCTGCTGACCGGCGTCGCCAGTCCCGGCCAGCGCGTGTTCGGCGACGTCGAGGCGGCCGCCCAGCTTGGCCTCGACATCGCCCAGGTCGCCGCGCTCGTGTTCCTCACGGGCGGGGCGTCCAACCCGTTCATGCTGATGATGATCGCCCCGGTCACCCTGGCCGCGGCGACCCTGCCGTTGCGCCAAGTCCTGGCGCTCGGGGGGCTGGCCTCGCTGGCCGCGGTGGGCCTGGCCCTGTTCTCGCTGCCGCTGCCGCAGGCCGCGGGGGTCATCGCGGCGGCGCCCGACAACTACCGGTACGCCGCCGCCGTCGCCACGATCGCGGGGATCGCGCTCACCGCCGGCTATGTGCGCCAGGCCGCCGTGGAGTCCGCGCGGATGGCGCTGGCGCTCGACGTCACCCAGGCCGTGCTCTCCCGCGAGCAGCGGCTCTCCGCCCTGGGCGCGCTGGCCGCCGCCGCGGCCCACGAACTCGGCACACCCCTGGCCACCATCGCCATCGTCGCCAAGGAGATGGCCCGGGAGGCGCCCAACGCTTCGGTGAAGGAGGACGCGGAACTCCTGATGACCCAGACGACCCGCTGCCGTGAGATCCTGCGCCGGCTGACCGACGCGCCGGACGCGGCCTCCGACCAGCTGCACGAGCGGCTCTCGCTGCGCCAGCTCGTCCAGGAGGTGATCGAGCCGCACGCGGGGATCAAGGGCGTGCGGGTGGAAGCCATCGTCACCGGAGCGGCCGGGGTGAAGACGCCCGACATCCGGCGCCTGCCGGAAATCACCCACGCCTTCACTTCCTTCGTGGAGAACGCCTGCGACTTCGCGGCTTCCGAGGTCCTGGTCTCGGCGCGGTTCGACGCGGACTGGGTGTCGGTGGAGGTCCGCGACGACGGGCCCGGCTTCGCGCCGGATATCCTGGCCAAGCTGGGCGAGCCCTATGTGACCACCCGTCCCGGGGCCGAAGGCTCGCGGACGGGGCACATCGGAATGGGTCTCGGCTTCTTCATCGCCAAGACGCTGTTGGAACGTACCGGCACCGTCGTGAATTTCCAGAACAGCCGGCCACGGGGCGCAGTGGTCTCGGCGCGCTGGCCTCGCTCCAGGATTGAGGTCGGCGATGAGTGAGTTGCAGGGTTGCGGAAAGCCACCGGTCTGCGACAGGATGCCGCATAACGTCGCGCTTAGGGAGGCCCGCCAGGGTTGACTGCATGACCGACCTCACCGCCGACGTCACCGCCCTCGCGGACAAGTCCCTGCTCGTGCTGGACGACGACGCCCCGCTTCGCACCCGCCTGGGGCGTGCGCTCGAACAGCGTGGCTTCGAGATCACCCTGGTGGGCAGCGTGGCCGAGGCGCTGACCGCGGTGCGCGCGCAGGCGCCGGCCTTCGCGGTCCTGGACATGCGGTTGGAGGATGGCACCGGCCTGAAGGTCGTCGAGGCGGTCCGCGAGGCCCGTCCGGACGCCAGGATCATCATGCTGACCGGCTACGGCAACATCGCCACCGCCGTGCAGGCGGTGAAGGCCGGCGCGGTGGACTACCTGTCCAAGCCCGCCGACGCCGACGACGTGGTGCGCGCCCTCCTGGCCCGGGGCGATGAGTCGCCGGCGCCACCGGACAATCCGATGAGCGCCGACCGGGTGCGGTGGGAGCACATCCAGCGGGTCTATGAGCTGTGCAACCACAACGTCTCGGAGACCGCGCGGCGGCTCAACATGCACCGCCGCACCCTGCAGCGGATCCTGGCCAAGCGCGCGCCACGATAATCTATTCCAGCACCGCGACCTGAGCGCCCGCCGCGCGCAGCGCCGCCAGGCGGGCGAAGGCCAGGGTGAGCGCCTTGCGCCGGGCGCCGGCCAGGGGCGCGGGCCGGGCTTCGCGAAGCACCGCGCCGCCAAAGCCGTCGGCGACGATCAGGCCGGGTTCCTCGGGCAGCATCTCGCGGGGAAATTCGGGCGAGACCGCGAAGGCGAAGGCGTCGCAATAGGGCTGGTACTCATGCCACTTGGCGTCGCAGCGGAAGTCCGCGATCCCGGACTTCACCTCGACGATGAGGATCTCACCCTTGCGGCCGAGCGCCATCAGGTCGGCGCGCCGGCCGTTGGGCAGGGTGACCTCGGCCAGCGGCGCGTAGCCCAGGGCCGCCAGCAGCCTGGCGGCGCCGCGGGTGACGGCGGCGGTGGTCTCGGGCCGGCTGGCGGCGATGACGGTGACGCTCAGGTCCATGCCGCCAATCTGTTCCGCCTACGTTCCGGACGCAAGAGGCGGATAGGCTCAGCCGTGGGCGGGCAGCGGGAATTCCAGGCGGGCCGGGTCGAAGCCGAGCTGGCGGATGCGGCCGACGGCCTGGGCCCGCGCGCTGGCCGGCAGCACCGGGCGCTGCGACATCAGCCACAGGTACTTGCCGTCGTGGGTCGCCAGGATCAGCCAGCCCTCGGCGTCGCGGCGGTCGAGCACCCAGTATTCCTGCGACACCAGGCCGCCGAAGAAGGTCATCTTGAACTTGGCGTTCGACACCGGATCGGCGACCCGGGCCTTGGCCTTCCACAGGGAGATGGGGCCGTCCGGCGCGCCCTTGTGACAGCTCTGGACCACGGTGAAGCCCTCGGCCGACCGGGTCCAGTCCGACGCGCCGGCCTGACAGCCGCGCGGGATCGAGTTGGGCAGGCGGGCGATTTCGTACCAGCGCCCCATCATCTTGGTGAGCTCCAGACGCTCCACCGGCTGGGGCGCGGCGCGGCCGGCGGCGGGCGCTAGCAGCAGGCAGGCCGAGAGCACGGCGAGGGCGAGACGCTGGATCATGTTGCAGTGCAATATATTGTTCCTGGGACAATTCAACCGCTGGAGGCAGGCCAAAGGGACGCACCCGGCATGACCGGGGCCTGAACGGTCCGGGTCAGAATCCTTACCAAGGCGCTGAAGCATCAACGAACCCCGGACCCATCGGCCGGAACAATGGCGCCAGCGTGGCGTTAGCGCTGCCGTGGTCCGGTCGTGGCCGCGGTCGGCTTCCCAAGGGGTCTGAAATGCTCGGAATTATCGCCGTCGTGCTGCTTGTGCTGTGGCTGCTCGGCTTCTTCGCCTTCCACATAACCGCCTCGATGATCCACATCCTGCTGGTCATCGCCGTGGTGCTGGTCGTCCTGCACTTCCTGCGCGGCCGACGAATCTAGCGATCCGTCTCGATCGCGGCGATGGCGGCGTCTGAGAGGCCGAAGTGGTGGCCGATCTCGTGGACCAGGACGTGGGCGACGAGTTCCTCCAGCGTGATCTCGCCATGCTCGGCCCATTCGTCGAGGATCGGGCGGCGATAGAGGAACACCATCGAGGGCCGCGGGGCCGGATCGAACACCGAGCGGCCCGCCAGGCTCACGCCCTGATAAAGGCCGGTCAGCCCGAACGGATCCTCGATGCCCAGATCGTCGAGCACCTCGTCCGGCGGGAAATCGTCGACGCGGAAGACCACGTCGCCGGCCAGTTCGCGGAACGCCTGCGGCAGGGCCTGGAAAGCGGCCTCGGCCAGGGCGGCCATGTCGTCGAGCGACGGCGCCCTGCCTATCTCACTCATCCGGCACGACGATGTGCGGGGACTCCGGCAGGCGAACCTCGAAGAGGCCGATGTCCAACGGCTGCTGCGGCTCGACGGGCCGCAGGGGCTGGCGGGCGATGGCCCGCAACGCCTCGGCGTCGAGCGGCTGGCGGGCGCGCCGGGCCTTGCGGGCCTGCGGCGTCTCCAGCGGCCGGGCCGCCGTCGCTACCCGCCAGTAGGAGACCATCAGCCGCCAGGCCGTGCGCGGCGCCTGGGGCGGGGCGGGCCAGCGCCGGCCGTTCTCGAAGGTTGGCTCGACGGGCGCGGTCCGCGCTCCTGGATTGCCCACGATCTGTTCGGCCAGGCGGCAGAAATGCTCGGCGATCTGGCCTGCGTAGGCGGCCTCCGCCGCCTCGCGGGTGGCGAACGCCGGCCCCGTGGGATCGGTGGTGAACACCACCGCCTCGCCGGCCACAGCCAGCGCCTCGCGCTCGCGCACGGCGGCGCCCAGCGGGCGGGACAGCGCCTGCTCTGCATTTCCGGCCACGGGGTAGGCGATCGCGGTCATCTGGGTGATCATGCTCCACGCGAACATAGCAGGCGATGCGGGTGCGGCGAGAGTGCGCAGGGCCTAGTCTGCAGACGTGTGATTCGCCGGAGCCGGGATGACCGCTCATCAACTGATCCTTGCGGCGGCGGCGGGCGCGATCTCGCTCGCGATCTGCGCGGTGCTGTGGGCGCTCGCCCAGCGGCGCCAGGCGCAGGCGCGGATCGAGGCCGTCACCGCCCGGCTGGCGGGCGCCGAGGAACGCGCCGAGGCCGCCCACGCCTCGGCCGAGGCCTTCGACTCCGCTCTGCTGGCGGTGGAGGACGGCCGCGCCCTGCTGGCGTCCGGCGAGGAGAGCCTGGTGGTCTGCGCCAACGCGCTCGGCGTCGCCGACGCCGAGCCGCAGAGCCTGGTTAACGCCCTGATGCGCGCCGATCCCGACCATGCCCGCAGGTTGCGCGCCCTCTTCGAGCGCGGCGAGGCCTGCGCCTTCGAGGTGCAAGGGCCGGGCGGGCTGGTGGCGGTGGAGGGCCGCGCGGCCGGCGCCATGGCCTGGCTGCGCCTGTCGGCGGCGGCCGGCGAGGAGTCCGGCCTGCCCACGGCGCCCAGGTTCGCCGCCTTCCTGAACGCGCGCGCCGGACCGGCCTGGATCGCCGCGGCGGACGGCGCGCCGGTCTGGGTCAACGCGGCCTGGCTGAAGGCCGTTGACTCCGCCAGCCTGGACGAGGCCACGGCCCGGGGGGCGGCCTTCGACAAGGGCGCCGAGACCCTGGCCAGCGAGGCCGCCAACCTGGGCCAGCGGCGCGAGGCCGTGCGCTGGTCGACCATCGCCGGCAAGCGCCGCGCCTTCCATGTCACAGCCCAGCCGCTGGAAGGCGGCGGCGTCGGGGTCTGGACAGAGGACGTCAGCGAGCAGGAGGAACTGCGCGAACTCCTCAAGCGCAACGTCGAGGCGCACGACGAGACCCTGAACCACATCGCTGACGCCGTGGCGGTGTTCAGCCAGGCCAAGAAGCTGATCTTCCACAACACAGCCTTCGCCCGCCTCTGGGGTCTGGAGCCGGCGTGGCTCGCCGAACAGCCCAGCCATTCCGAGGTGCTAGACCGCCTGCGCCAGCGCCGCCGGCTCCCGGAGACCGCCGACTACGGCAAGTGGAAGGCCCAGGAGCTGGGCCGCTACGAACAGCTGGAGGCCGGGCCCGAGGACATGTGGAGCACGCCCGACGGGCGCACGCTGAAGGTGGTGCGCCAGCCGCACCCGATGGGCGGACTGCTGCTGCTGTTCTCTGACATCACCGACGAGCTGAAGCTGAAGACCCAGTACAACGCCCTGATCCAGGTTCAGCAGGCGACGCTGGATAAGCTCTCCGACGCGGTCGCCGTGTTCGGCTCGGACGGCCGGCTGCGCCTGCACAACGACGCCTTCGCCAATTTCTGGCAGATCACCCCAGTCCAGCTGGAGGCGGCCGGCGACTTCGAGGGCGTGGTCGACCTCTGCGTGCCGAAGCTCCACGATCTAGGCTTCTGGCGGGAGCTGAAGGGCCGGGTCGCCGACCCCGATCCGCAGGCCCGCGCCGCCACCTCAGGCGAGGTCAAGACCTCCGACAGCCGCATCGTGGCCTGGCAGTCGCGCCCCCTGCCGGACGGCGCGACCCTGATCGCCTTCACCGACATCACCGACACCAGGAAGCTGGAGAGCGCGCTGGCCGCCCGCGAACAGGCGCTGGCCGACGCCGAGCGGCTGAAGCGCGATTTCGTGGGCAACGTCTCCTACGAGCTGCGCACCCCGCTCACCACCATCATCGGCTATTCGGAGCTGCTGGAGCGGTCAGGCGAGGCGCTCTCCGAACGTGGCCGCAGCCACGCCGCGGCGGTGAAGTCGGCGGCCACCCAGCTCGCCCGCTCCATCGACGATGTCCTCGACATGGCCCAGATCGACGCCGATGAGATGGCGCTGGATCTCGAGGACGTCAGGGTTCCCGAGCTCCTGACGGGCACGGCGGAGCGCTGGACGGAGGGCGCGGCGGCGGCCCGCGTGAGCCTGGTGGTGGAATGCCCGCCGGACCTTGGCCTGATCCGCGGCGACCAGCGCCGGCTGGGCCAGATCATGGAGCACCTGGTGGAGAATGCGCTGGGCCAGACGCCGGCCGGCGGCACGGTGACTATCGCCGCGCGCAAGGCCCTGGGCGAGATCCAGCTGCAGGTTTCCGACACCGGGCGGGGCATCCCGTTCCACGTCCAGGCCCACATCTTCGACCGATTCATCGGCCGGGAACGCGGCGGACCTGGCCTGGGCCTGGCGCTGGTCAAGGCGCTGACCGAGCTGCACGGCGGCTGGGTGGCGCTGGAAAGCGAGCCGGGCGCGGGCGCCACCTTCACCTGCCATCTCCCCGAAGGCGCCCAGGCCGCGGCCGCCCAGCCGGAACTGGGGCTTTAAGACTCCCCGCCTTCGCGGGGAGGACCGGAGTTACGACCTAGTGCTGGTTTTCCGGCAGGCGCACCACCAAGCCATCCAGCTCGTCGGTGACCTTGATCTGGCAGGACAGCCGGCTGTTGGGCTCCACGTTCTCGGCGAAATCGAGCATGGATTCCTCCATGGCCGAGGACTTGCCGGTCTTCTCCTGCCAAGCGGCGTCCACATAGACGTGGCAGGTGGCGCAGGCGCAGGCGCCGCCGCAGTCTGCGTCGATCCCGGGCACATTGTTCTTCACGGCGCCTTCCATGACCGACAGGCCCGGCTTCACGTCGACCGTGTGCTCGGTCCCGGCGTGCTCGATGTAGGTAATCTTGGCCATCTTATCCTTCGCGCGTCCCGGCTTTAGGCCGCGACCTCTTTCATGGAAATGGAGGGGTCCGCAAGTCTCGCCTTGGAGACCGGGCGGCGCCCGAGGATGAGCTGCTTGCCCATCATGAAGTCCGGCGGGGAGTTTATCGCCTCCACCGCCTGCACCAGATCGCCCTTCAGGTGGAACACCGAGAACTTGCCGGAGGCCGGGTCGCCGCGCACCAGCACCTCGTCGGTGTCGAAGGGGTAGCCGGCGATCTGCAGCTTCAGGTCGTACTGGTCGGACCACTGCCAGGGCACCTCGCCGGCCGGCGCCGCGCGGCCGGTGATGGCGGAGGCGGCCTGCTTGGCCTGTTCCAGGGCGTTGGGCACGCTCTCCATGCGGAACATGCGGTCATAGATCGGCATCGGCCGGTGGGCCACGTCGCCGATGGCGAAGATCGCCGGGTCGGAGGTGCGGGCCTCCAGGTCCACGACCACGCCTCGGGCGGTCTCCAGCCCGGCCGCGGTGGCGATCTCGTCGTTGGGGGTCGCGCCGACGCCCACGACCACGGCGTCGCAGGCCATGGTGCGGCCGTCCGCCAGGGTCACGCCGGTGACATGGCCGCCTTCGCCCACGAAGCCGGTGACCGAGGCGCCCAGCTCGAAGGTGACGCCGTGCTTCTCGTGATAGGCCTTGAAGAAGGTCGAGAGCGCCTCGCAGGCGACCCGGGCCAGCAGCCGGCTTTCGCGCTCCAGCACCACCACCTCGGCGCCCAGGGCGCGGCCGGAGGCGGCGACCTCCAGGCCGATGTAGCCGCCGCCGACCACCGCCAGGCGCTTGCCCGGGCCGACGGTGGACTTCAGCAACTCGGCGTCCGCGGCGGTGCGCAGGAACATGACGCCGTCGAGATCCGCTCCGGCGATCGGCAGGGCGATGGCCCGCGCGCCGGTGGCGATGATCAGGCTGTCGTAGGACACCGATGATCCATCCGACAGGCTCACGGTCTTGGCGGCCCGGTCCAGGGCGACGCCCCGGATGTTGGGCCGAAAGTCGATGTTGTGGTCGGCGTAGAATTCCAGCGGCTTCAGGGCCAGGGAATCGGCGTCGGCCTCGCCCTTCAGCCAGGCCTTGGACAGCGGCGGCCGCTGGTAGGGCGGGATCGGCTCTTCGCCGATCAGGGTGATGGGACCCTCGAAGCCGTACTGGCGCAGCAGCGCCGCGGCGGTGCCGCCGGCGTGGCCCGCCCCGAGGATGACGACATGGCTGTTCATGGGAGTGCGATGCCTAGAAAAGGCGCCAGCGTCAACTTTCGCGGAACCTCGGGCCCTAGACGATCCGATCGACCAGCATCTTCTTGACCTCGGCGATGGCCTTGGCCGGGTTCAGGCCCTTGGGGCAGACCTGGGCGCAGTTCATGATGGTGTGGCAGCGGAAGAGCTTGAAGGGGTCTTCCAGGTCGTCCAGCCGGTCGCCGGTGGCCTCGTCGCGGCTGTCGATCAGCCAGCGGTAGGCGTGCAGCAGGGCGGCTGGGCCCAGGTACTTCTCGCCGTTCCACCAGTAGCTGGGGCACGAAGTCGTGCAGCAGGCGCACAGGATGCACTCGTAAAGCCCGTCCAGCTTCTCCCGGTCCTCGGGCGACTGGATCCATTCCTTCTGCGGTTGCGGCGTGTCGGTCTGCAGCCAGGGCTCGATGGAGGCGTACTGGGCGTAGAACATGGTCAGGTCGGGGACCAGGTCCTTGACCACCGGCATGTGCGGCAGCGGGCTGATCTGGACGTCGCGGCCGGGGACCTCCTGCCAGCCGTGGGTGCAGGCCAGCGTGTTGCGCCCGCCGATGTTCATCGCGCAGGAGCCGCAGACGCCCTCGCGGCAGGAGCGCCGGAACGCCAGGGTCGGGTCCATGGTGTTCTTGATGTGGATCAGCACGTCCAGGACCATCGGGCCGCAGGCGGCAACGTCCACGTCGTAGGTGTCCCAGCAGGGGTTCTCGGTCCCCTCCGGGTCATACCGGTAGACCCGGAAGGTCTTGACCGTCTTGGCCCCGGCCGGCGCCGCGTGGTGGCGGCCCTTCTTGACGCGGGAATTCTTCGGCAGGACGAGTTCGACCATGGAAATGTCCTTCAGGCGAGAGCGTTGTGGGCGGCCTTGCGCCCCAGGATGGTCACCCCGTGATGACCGCCGTGATCGGTGGGAATGAGGGTCAGCTCGGCGAGGCCGGCGCGGTTCATCGCGCCCACCACTGCCGAGAGGTCGTAGTCGTACATCGAGATCACGCCGGGCTTGATCAGGGCTCGCCGGCGCCAGGCCAGCAGCGGAGCGGCCAGGCGCCGCCAGCCGCCGGGCGTGGTGGGGGACAGGTGCGCCTCACGCCAGATGGTCAGGTGCAGGCTGACCGCGCCGCCGGGCGCGAGCCGGGCCAGGAGGTCCTCGATCAGCGCCATGCCGCGCGCGGGCGGGATGTGCTGGAAGACGATGAACGAGTTGATCCAGTCGAACGGCCCGTCGGGCAGGGCGCCCACATAGGTCCCCCGGCCGCCGCGCTTGCGGGCCTGCGCCAACATGCCGGGCGAGATGTCGTAGCCGGTGACCTCGCTGGCATAGGCGCACATGGCCTCGGCCAGGCGCCCCGTGCCGCAGCCGAAATCGAGCGCCCGGCCGCCCGGCGGCTGGCCGGTCAGGGTCTTCAGGCGCCGGACGATCTCGGCGATGTCGTGAACGCCCGAGGCGTAGAAGGCCTCCAGGTTGGCGGCCGTCAGGTTCTCGGTGCGGTAGTCGGGATGGGTGATCACGCCCCAATAGGGCTGCGACTGGCCCAGTTCCCGCCAGTCCGCGTCGGTGTCCCGTTCAGCCACAGCCAGCACGGCGACTAGTAGACCCGCGCCTTGGGCGGGATCGGGGCGATGTCGTTGGTGAGCGTGTAGTCGTGCACCGGCCGGTAATCGATCTTCACCTTGCCGGTCGCGTCGTCGAACCAGGTCAGCGTGTGCTTCATCCAGGTCTTGTCGTCGCGGTCCGCGAAGTCCTCGCGGGCGTGCGCCCCGCGGCTTTCCTGGCGGTTCACCGCCCCGGCCACCGTGACCACCGCCTGGCCGACCAGGTTGTCGAGTTCCAGCGTCTCCATCAGGTCGGTGTTCCAGATCATCCCGCGGTCGGCGACACTGAGGTCCTTGCGCTTGGCGGAAACCACGTCCATCCGCTTGACGCCCGAGACCAGGGTCTCGCCGGTGCGGAAGACGGCGGCGTCCTCCTGCATGGCCTGTTGCATCTCCAGCCGGAGCGAGGCCGTCGAGGTGCCGCCGGAGGCGTTGCGGAAGTGGTCGAAGCGCGCCAGGTGCCCGTCGGTCATGGCGGGCTTCAGCTCGACCTGCGTCGCGCCGGCCTTGATCGTCTCGGCGCAGCGCAGCGCCGCCGAGCGGCCGAACACCACCAGGTCGATGAGCGAGTTGGAGCCCAGCCGGTTGGCGCCATGCACCGAGACACAGGCTGCCTCGCCGACGGCCATCAGCCCGGGCACCACCTGGTCGGGGTTCTCGCCGGCCCGGGTGACCACCTCGGAGTAGAAGTTCGTGGGGATGCCGCCCATGTTGTAGTGCACGGTCGGCAGCACCGGGATCGGCTCCTTGGTCACGTCGACATTGGCGAACACCTTGGCGCTTTCCGAGATGCCCGGCAGCCGTTCGGCCAGGATCTTCGGGTCCAGGTGGTCGAGGTGCAGGTGGATGTGGTCCTTGTTCGGGCCCACCCCGCGCCCCTCGCGGATCTCGATGGTCATGGCGCGGCTGACCATGTCGCGCGGCGCCAGGTCCTTCACGGTTGGCGCATAGCGCTCCATGAACCGCTCGCCCTCGGAGTTGGTAAGATACCCGCCTTCACCTCTGGCGCCTTCCGTGATCAGGCAGCCTGAGCCGTAGATGCCGGTGGGATGGAACTGCACGAACTCCATGTCCTGCAGCGGCAGGCCGGCGCGCAGCGCCATGCCGCCGCCGTCGCCGGTGCAGGTGTG
>CANJXI010000077.1 GCA_947478785.1 Caulobacteraceae bacterium | reverse complement strand
CATCCCGCGCCAGCCGACGCACCGCCGCCGCATCAAAGTCGTCCCGCAATACAATCGACCCCATCCGACCACTCCTCTCCAACAAGAAGCGTGAATCACTGTTCGGCCCTCAGGGGAATCCCCGAGTCTGCGTCAGCGGCGCTTGGTATTAATACGCGTCAACGGCGATACTTCCCGCAAAGGTTGCACTCTACGGGTCGGGCGGTTGGCGCCAGCCGGCCTCTGACTTCCGGTTCAGGGGCCTGAATCGAGCCGGCCAGCGAGACCGCGGCGAACCGCGGTCTCGCCCGGCGCGTGAAGGGTCACCAGCGCTTGGTGAGGGCGACGCCGTAGGTGCGGGGCTCGGTGTAGAAGGCGTTGCGGAACAGACCCGCGGAGTCGTCGGTGAGGTAGAAGTCGGTGATCGCCTTCTCGTTGGTGACGTTCTTGACGAAGCCCGCCACCGTCACGCCCCAGTCCTTCTGCTCCAGGGTGAGCGTCAGGTTGAGGTTGTGCCAGCCTTTGATCCGGTCGGGGTCGGAGTTGTAGATCCGCGCGTAGGTCTTGGACTGGTTATAATAGTCGCCGCGCAGGACCGCGTCCCAATCGCCGAACGTCATGGCGTATTGGGCGCCCAGGGATACTGTCCAGTGCGGCGAGTTCGGCAGGTCGTTGCCGGCCAGGCTCACCGGCACGCCCTCGCTGACCAGGCCGCCGAAGGCGTTGGAGCCCACCGCCACCGCGCCGCCGCCGAGATTGGTCCCAGCGCCGGTCGCCGAGGTCAAGGTGCAGACGCCCAGCAGGTTGAACGGGTTGGGCGTGAACCCTGGCACCTGGCCGTTGGCGATGGCCAGCGCCGTGGCGGCGCCCTGCGTGGTGGTCACGCAGTTAGCTGCGTTCGATGACTTTATTAAAGTCAGTCCGGCCACCCCCTGGGTGCGGTTGAAGGTGTCGACGGAACTGGCGTTCTGGATCGAGGTGTGCAGCCAGCCGATGGCGGCGTTGAGGCGCAGGCCCTCGATCGGCTGCCAGATCGACTCGAACTCGGCGCCGTCGATCTTGGCGTCGATGTTCTCGTTGATCGATGTGCGGTTGACGATCTTGGAGACTTGGTAGCCTTTGTAATCATAGTGGAAACCCGTCAGGTTCACCTGCAGGGTGCCATCCAGCAGGGTGTTCTTCGTGCCCACCTCGTAGCTGTCGATCAGTTCGGGCTGGAAGGTCGGCGAGGTTGGCGCCACCCCGATGCCCGGGCTGAACGGCGGGTTCAGGCCACCGGCCTTATAGCCCCGGGAATAGAAGGCGTAGACGAGGGTCTCGTTGGTGAAGCCCAGCTCCGGCTTCCAGTCGAACCCGAAGCGTCCGGTCGGCTTCTTGAACTTCACATGCAGGGCCGCCGGTTGGCCGGCCAGTGGCGGGCCTGGGCCATTGCCGGGCACGTTCAAGGTGAGCGAGTGATTTTCGACATCCTTGGAGTCGACCGTGTAGCGCAGGCCGAGCGTCCATTTGAAACTGTCGCTCATCTTCCAGTAGAGCTCGCCGAACGCCGCGTAGGAGGTCAGATCGTAGGGGCTGTAGTTGTCGTAGTAGGCGTGGCCGCTGCGGTCGGGATCCCTGTTCGGGTCGATGGCCCTGCAGGTGGCGCCGGTGGTGCAGTTCGCATTGCCGGCGAAGAGCAGGTTCTGGACCTGGGCATAGCCCACCGCGGTGTTGAAGAAAACGAAGTAGTCGTTCTTCTCCTTGTAGCGGGTGTAGATGCCGCCGAGGTTGAAGTTCCAGGGGCCGTCGAAGCTCGACTGAAGCCGGATCTCCTGGCTCCACTGCTTGTTCTTGGTCCGGGAAAGGTCGCTGGTGGCGACGCGATTGAGCGCGCCGTTCTGCGGATCGCTGAGCACGCCGCCGGGAAACAGCGACGGATAGATCGCCGCCGCATAGCCCGGCACCGCGCTGAACGCGTTCACCGGGTTGGGTGAGGTGTTGAAGGTCGTGGTTGGGACGTAGCGGTTGAAGTCCTGGCGGCCGGCGAAGATGCGGGAACTGTGGGCCGTCAGCGAACTGAGTTTCAGTTGGTCGGTGATATTGAACTCGGCGTTGAGTTCAAAGATGTCGGTCTTGGCCAGGTAGGTCGGATCGAAGGTCGACTCGATATCGCGGATGTTGGGGGTCTGGACCTTGCCGGCGAAGGCGTCGCCGGTCTGCATGCCGGTCAGGGCGCCGAACAGGCCGGCCAGGGTGCCCTGGCTGTTCACCGTCCCGAGCACATCGGGGGAATAGAGTGAGGTCGCCGCGCACCCCTGGCTGAAGAAGCCGCGTTCGATCTGGGCGATCGGCGGGATCGCCGAGTAGGCCAGGCCGCCGACGTTCGCCGGGCCGGGGTCCTTGGTGCAGAACTGCTTGCCGATCCGCGAACGGTGGTCGCTTTCCTTGAAGTGGTCCCAAAGCCCCCAGGCCTTGAACCTGTCGTTGGGGTTGAAGGCCAGGGTGGCGCGGGTCCCGAAGAGGTCGCGGTCATCGACGTCGTGGCCGGTGACCAGGTTCTTGCCGTAGCCATCCCGGTTCAGGTAGTCGGCCGCCACCCGCAGGGCGAACATGTCGCCCAGGGGGATGTTGATCATCCCCTTCAGCTTGATGGCGCTATAGTTGCCGTATTCGGCCGTGGCGTTGGCCCCGAAGACATCGGTGGGCTTGGCGGTGATGATGTTGACGACGCCGCCGGTGGCGTTGCGCCCATAGAGCGTGCCCTGCGGTCCGCGCAGCACTTCGACGCGGTCGACGTCGTAGAATTCGGTCTCGAACAGATCGTTCGAAATCAACGGCGCGTTGTTCAGGTGGATGCCCGTGCCGGGGTCGCCCGCCGCTCCGACCAGTTTCGAGCCGATGCCGCGAATCTGGAAATTGTAGGTCGTGAAGTTGCTCTTGGAGAAGTTCACGTTGGGGATCGCCAGGACCAGATTGGGGCCACCGTCGATCCGAGATTTCTGGAGCGCGTCCTGATTGAACGCAGACACCGCGATCGGCACGCTCTGGAGGCTCTCCTCCTTGCGCTGGGCGGTGACGACCAGCTCCTGGATGGTGTTCGCGGCGGCCGTGCTGGTCGCGGGCTGGTTCTGAGCTTGCGCCGACGTCGCCAGCGCGGCCGCCAGCAGTGCGCTGGACGCCAAAAGATGCCGTTTGATGGTCATGATCGCCGCCTCCCAGCAGAAGTATCTGCGCCTATGCCGCGCTTAAAGCCGAGGCTGAATCAGCGGGCAGTCGGCGTCAATGTTTATCGTGATAACCTAGGCCGGTGATGATGAATTCCCTGTTGATCCCGACATGAAAGGCACAGGTTTCTTAGGTCATCGCGAGATAACTTAAGATGAATTCTCAGTCCCTTGTGGCTGCGTCCACCCGCGGACCAACCCGGCCGGCAGGGAACAGGCGGCCCTGAGTCTGGCCCTTCCCCGCGTTGAGGCGGAGGGGTAGGGAAGGCGCCTCAAGTTGAGGAGACGCTTCGATGACCCGCAAGCCGGATGGGACCTGGGACAAGTCCAGTCTGCCTAGTCGCCATGTGACCGAAGGTCCGGCGCGCGCGCCGCATCGGTCATATTATTACGCCATGGGGCTTGGCAGCCGCGAGATCGCCCAGCCCTTCGTGGGGGTGGCGTCGTGCTGGAACGAGGCGGCGCCTTGCAACACCGCACTGATGCGTCAGGCGCACGCGGCCTCCGAAGGGGTCAAGCGGGCCGGCGGCACGCCGCGCGAGTTCGTCACCATCACCGTCACCGACGGCATCGCCATGGGCCACGAGGGCATGCGCTCGTCGCTGGTCAGCCGGGAGGTCATCGCCGACTCGGTCGAACTGACCATGCGCGGCCACAGCTACGACGCCCTGGTGGGCATTGCCGGTTGCGACAAGTCCCTGCCGGGCATGATGATGGCCATGCTGCGCCTGAACGTGCCCAGCGTCTTCCTCTACGGCGGCTCCATCCTGCCAGGCCGCCTGGATCAGAAGGACATCACGGTTCAGGAAGTCTTCGAAGC
This sequence comes from Caulobacteraceae bacterium, assembly GCA_947478785.1. Classification (GTDB taxonomy): domain Bacteria; phylum Pseudomonadota; class Alphaproteobacteria; order Caulobacterales; family Caulobacteraceae; genus Phenylobacterium. The sequence continues at coordinate 15,390 of CANJXI010000077.1, read as the reverse complement.
GGTTGGGCAGTTCTCCGCGGGAAAGATCACGGCCGAGCGGTTGTGTGAGGTCGAGGAGCACGCGTGTCCCGGGGAAGGCGCCTGCGGCGGCCAGTTCACGGCCAACACCATGGCCTGCGTGTCCGAGGCGATCGGCCTGGCCCTGCCGCTCTCCTCGGCGCTCCCCGCCGCCTACGTCAGCCGCGACGAATATGCCCGCGCCTCCGGCGAGGCGGTGATGCGGCTGATCGAGCAGAATATCCGCCCGCGCGACATCTGCACCCGCAAGGCTTTCGAGAACGCCGCGGTTGTCGTGGCCGCGACCGGCGGCTCCACCAACGGCGGCCTTCACCTGCCGGCGATGGCTCACGAGTGCGGGATCGAGTTCACCCTGCGGGACTTCGCCGACATCTGCGCGCGGACACCTTACATCGCCGACCTGAAACCCGGTGGCCGGTTCGTGGCCAAGAACATGGGCGAAGCCGGCGGCGTGCCGATGTTGCTCAGGACCCTGCTCGACGGCGGCTATCTGCACGGGGACTGCATGACCGTGACCGGCAAGACGCTGGCCGAGAATCTGGCGGACGTGGTCTGGAACCCGGACCAGGAAGTCATCCGGCCGGTCTCGAACCCTCTGTCGCCGACGGGCGGCCTGGTGGGGCTCTGGGGATCGCTGGCTCCCGACGGGGCCATCGTCAAGGTGGCCGGGCTGAAGCACACCCGCCACCGCGGCCCGGCCCGGGTGTTCGACGGCGAGGACGCCTGCTTCGCGGCTGTCGAGGCCCGTGACTACAAGGAAGGCGACGTACTGGTCATCCGCTACGAGGGGGCAAAGGGCGGCCCGGGCATGCGCGAGATGCTGTCGACCACGGCCGCCATCTACGGCCAGGGCGTGGAGAACATCGCCCTGATCACGGACGGCCGTTTTTCGGGCGCGACCCGCGGCCTCTGTGTCGGCCACGTGGGCCCGGAGGCTGCCGCGGGCGGCCCGATCGGCCTCGTCAGGGACGGCGACATCATCAACATCGACGCGGACGCCGGGACCATCGACCTGGAAGTCGATCCCATCGAGCTTGAGAGCCGGGCCCGCCATCTTGCCCAGGAACCGCCACGGCGGACGATGTACGGGTCCGGCGCCATCTGGAAATTCGCCCAGACCGTGGGCCCGGCGCACCTGGGCGCCGTGACCCACCCGGGGGCGGCGGCCGAAGGCCACGTCTACGCCGACATCTGATCGTCGTCTTCCGGCGGGAAGGGCTCGGAGGCCTCGTCCTCCTCGTCTCCATCCTCGTCGGCGAGGATCGGGAGGGCGACGGCAGGGGGCGCGATCGGCGGGGGCGCAGGCGTGGCCCTCGCGCTGACGGGTAGCGGCCTGCGCAGCAGCGCTTCGACGCGGGCGAGCCAGCGGTTGGCCTCGGCCAGCGCCTCGGTCGCCAGGAGGCCGTTCCGCCGGTCCTCGTCCTCGGGCAACCAGAGCTCCAGGGGGAAGTCCGGGTGCGCCGGGTCGTTGAAGACCATTCGCAGAGTGACCCGCTGCTCGGCGCCGCCCAGGGAATCCAGCGCCCGGCGGGCCTCGCCGCGATAGACCCGGCCGGCCACCTGACCGTCGGCGATCACCTCACAGCCGATGAGCTCGTCGATCCGGTAGATCAGGCACCAGGCGCCCGCGTCCCAGGTCACCGCGATCAGATTGGTGGCGAGGTTGAAGCCGACGCCGCGCCCCCGGCCATGGGCGACCAGCCAGGCATGAGCCTCGCCGCCCAGCACCCGCTTCAGGCTGCGCCGGATCCGCCGGGTTTCATCCATGAACCAGATCGCCACGCCGCCGATCAGAGTCAGGGCCGCGCCGGCGATGCCGAGCAGGATCAGGAGCCGCAGGACGTCGTCCATGACGAAGGCTAGCGCCGTTCGGTGAGTCTGCCCAAACGACGCGGGCTATCAGACGTCGAGCTCGATCACGAAGGGCACGTGGTCGGACGGCTTGTCCCAGCTGCGGACGTCCTTGTGGATGCTGACGCCGGCCAGGCGGTCGGCGGCCTGGGGCGAAAGCAGGGCATGGTCGATGCGGATGCCGTTGTTCCGCTGCCAGGCGCCGGCCTGATAGTCCCAGAAGGTGTAGGCTCCGGGGGCGCCGTCGGCCTCGAGGAAAGCGTCGGTGAGGCCAAGGTGCTTCAGCGCCCGGAACGCCTGGCGGGTCTGCGGCTGGAAAAGGGCGTCGCCCTCCCAGTTCTTGGGGAATTCGGCGTCGCGGGGTTCGGGGATGACATTGAAGTCGCCGGTCAGCACCAGCGGCTCCTCCAGCGCCATCAGCGCCTTGGCGTGGCGCTGCAGGCGACCCAGCCAGGCGAGCTTGTAGGCGAACTTGTCGGTCGTGACGGGATTGCCGTTGGGCAGGTAGATCGAGGCCACCCGGACGGGCGTCGGGCAGGAGACCACGGCCTCGATGTAGCGGGCGTGATCGTCCCCTTCGCCTTCCGGGAGGCCGCGGGTGACGTCTTCCAGCGGGGTCTTCGAAAGCAGCGCCACGCCATTGTAGGCCTTCTGCCCATGCACAGCGACATTATAGCCAAGCCGTTCAAAGGCTTCGGCGGGGAATTTCTCGTCGACGCACTTGATCTCCTGCAGGCAGGCGACGTCCGGCTGGGCGCTTTCGAACCAGCGCAGCACGGTCTCCAGCCGCGCGTTGACCGAGTTCACGTTCCAGGTGGCGATGCGCATGCCCGGCTATTACGTCAGCGCCGGGCGGACGGAAAGCCGGTCGTTGCGCGGGTCGGAAAAGGCGCCGATCAGATCGAGAAGCTGACGCCGCAGCCGCAGCTGGACTTGGCGTTGGGATTGCGGATGCGGAACTCCGCGCCGGCCAGTTCGTCCACGAAGTCGATGACCGAGCCCTTGAGCATGACGTAGGACATCTCGTCGACCAGGGCTGCGGCGCCGTCGAGCTCCACGCGCAGGTCGTCGGCCTCTGCGGTGTCGACCAGGTCGAACTGGTACTGGAAGCCGGAACAGCCGCCGCCTTCCACCGCCACGCGCAGCATCATCGGCCGGCCTTCGGCGGCGCCGATGGCCGAGATCCGCTTTGCGGCGGCAGGCGAGAGGGAGAGGTCGGTGGTGGTCATGCTGTTTAAGGTTTGGCCTGTTAAACGATTGTCCTGCTTAGCCTATATGATGGCCCCACAGGCTTCGACCAAGAGGCCAGACCACAGAATGGTTTCATGGCCGTCACGATGCCCGCCCGCGCTCCTTACGCCGAAGATGCGAGTCTGTCCCGCGGCCGCAAGGTCGACGAGGCCGAGAGCCGCACGCGCACCCCGTTCGCCCGGGACCGCGACCGCATCATCCACGCCACGGCTTTCCGGAGGCTGAAGGAGAAGACCCAGGTCTTCGTGGCCCACGAGGGCGACCACTTCCGCACGCGGCTGACCCACTCGCTGGAGGTGGCGCAGATCGCCCGTTCGCTGGCGACCGCCCTGGGGCTCGATCCCGATCTTGCCGAGACCCTGGCGCTGGGCCACGACCTCGGGCATCCGCCGTTCGGCCATGCCGGGGAGGACGAGTTGCAGGTGCAGATGCAGCCCTTCGGCGGCTTCGACCACAATGTTCAGACCTTCCGGGTGGTCACCAAGCTGGAGCGCCGCTATCCGCGGTTCGACGGTCTGAACCTCACCTGGGAGACCCTGGAGGGCCTCATCAAACACAACGGCCCGGTGGTCGACCAGTTGGAGAAGCCCTCCTGGAAGGCGATCGCCGAATTTGACACCCAGTACGAACTGCGGCTCTCGACCTGGGCCTCGGCGGAGGCCCAGGTGGCCGCGCTGGCCGACGACATCGCCTACAACAACCACGACGTGGACGATGGGGTTCAGGCGGGCCTGTTCGGCCTGGACGAGCTGATGTCGGTGCCGCTGATCGGGCCGCATGTGGCCGGCGCGCGGGCGGACTACCCTGATTGCGATCCGGGGATTCTGCGCCTCGAGGCGGTGCGCCGGATGATCGGCGCCATGGTCGACGACGTGCTGGCCGAGACCCGGCGGCGCGCCGAGTCGAGCAGGGTCCAGAGCGCCGAGGACGTGCGCATGCTGGGCCATGCGCTGGTGTCGTTCTCGCGCGACATGATCGAGGACCTGTCGGCGCTGCGGCTGTTCCTGATGGAGCGGATGTACCGCCACTGGCGGGTCAACCGCACGCGCAGCCAGGCTCGCCGGATGCTGGCCGAGATGTTCCAGCTCTACATGACCGAGCCCGACGTCCTGCCCGGCGAATGGCACGCGCGCGTGCAGGGCCGGGACGACGCGGGCCGGGCGCGGGTGGTCTGCGACTACATGGCCGGCATGACTGATCGGTTCGCCATGGAGGAGCACCGCAAGCTCTTCCACCTGGACGTGCTCAGTTAGGGCGGCGGCCACCTCCTCCCGTGAGGAGAGAAGGTGGCTTTGTCGGCTGCCTGGACGCTTAGGCCGTCGCTTTTTCGTGCGGCGAGGACACCTTCTCCGAGCATGACTGGAAGGTCGCCGCGATGGCCGTGGCGCTGCGGCCGCTGTCGGTCTTGGCCATCTGGGCCCCGCCCAGCGACTGCAGCGCGGCGCCGTGCGCCTCCGGCGTGCTGGCTTCCAGGCCGAAGAGGGCCAGGTAGTTGTTCTTGAACGCCCCGCTGACGGTCTTCTGCAGCTTGAAGCGGCGGCCGGACGTGAAGCCCGGCACGCTCGAGACGTCCTGCAGGTGCACGGTGTTGTACCACTCGCTGTATTCGGCCTCGCGGCCGTCCAGCGCATCCGTCATGGCGATGAACCGATAGGTCCCCTCGGGCTTGGCGTTCGGCGGCGTCACCACCGGCGACCAGGCCTCGAAGATGCCCACCGCGACGTCCGTCCGGTTCAGCGCATCGCTGATCGGCATCTCGGTGTTGCTCAAACGCCCCATGGTCGCCTCGGCTTCCTGGAGGGTGTCGGCGTCCATTTCGTAAAGCGCCACATAGCCGTGGTTCAATTCGCCGGTCATGCGGACCTGGGTCTTGAAGCGCTCGGCCGCCCGGAAGCCCGGGACGGCCACCACATCCTTGATGTGCTGTTCGCTGTACCAGCGGTTGTATTCGTCTTCCTGACCCTCGACGGGGTTCGTGAAGACCACCAGCATGTGCTTGCCCATCGTCCAGTTTCTCCCTTGCCGCGGTCGGCCGTTCAATGGGCGCCGCAATTGATCGTCTTCCCACTCTGGCATGCAAGATCGGCGCGAGTCATCAGGGCAAACCCGTCGCGGATTTCGTCGCCTGCGCCTTTCATGATCGGCCGGGCGGCCACAATCCCGGCGCTTCACCCACAGAAAATGCCAAGGCGTCCGGTCGGGGCTGGCAGGCTCGGCTAGACTGGCGCCTAAACGCGCGCGATTCGCCTGAACCGCCGTGATGATCAGCCTGCGGGAGCCCTCGATGTCCGATCATGAGCGCGGCGCCTATACGCCGCCCACCGACGCACCGTTGAGCTTCGACGCGCGCCAGCCGGTCCGTGGCGCGCGGCCGCTGCCCATCACCATGATCGTCTCGGTCCTGGTGCTGGCGGGCCTGGCGGCGGCGATCTTCGTCTTCTACCGCTCGGGCGTGCGGCAGGCCGGCCAGGCGCCGGCCACGGTGGGAACCCCGGTGGGGGAGATCAAGGCCCAGGCCCCGCCAGAGGCCCAGCCGCAGGATCCGGCCGCGGGCCTGCAGATCTACAAGGACGGCGAGACCCAGCCGACCCAGCCGCGGTTCACCGCCCCGCCCGAGCAGCCGCGGGCGCGCGCCGAGGCGCCGGCCCGGAGGGTGGTGATCGCGCCGCCGCTTGCGGCGCCGACCACGCCGGCGACCAGCGGTCCGGCGCTCCGCCCCGCGATCCCCGCACCGGTCCCGCCGAAGGCCGCGACCCCGCCCGCGCCATCCGCGCCGAAGGCGGCGGCGCCCACGGCGAAGGCGCCGTCTCCACCTGTCGCCAAGCCGCCGGCTGAGAAGCCCACACCTCCACCCGTCGCGGCGAAGGGCGGCGGCGGCGTCGTTCAGATCGGGGCGGTGTCCTCCACCGCCTTGGCCGACAAAGCCTGGAGTGACGCCGTGGCGCTGGCCCCAGGTCTCGCCGCCGGCAAGGGCAAGAGCGTCGAGAAGATCGAGAAGAACGGGGGTACGCTCTATCGCACCGCCGTCACCGGGTTCGCGTCGCGCGAGGCCGCCAGCGCCTTCTGCGGGAAACTGAAGGCGGCGGGAAAGAACTGCTTCGTCCGGTGAGCATAGGCGCCTGCATCCTTGGGTGTTCCGGTCCGGCGTTGACAGCCGAGGAGGAGGTGTTCTTCCGGCGGGTAAACCCGTGGGGCTTCATACTGTTCAGGCGAAACGTCGAGGAGCCCGCCCAGGTGCGCCGGCTGGTGCAGGCGCTGCGTCAGACTGTCGGCCGGCCGGACGCCCCGGTGCTGATCGACCAGGAAGGCGGACGGGTGCAGCGCCTGGGTCCGCCGCACTGGCGCCGCTATCCGCCGGGGCGCGCCTATGGGGAACTGGCCGGTAACGACCCACTGACGCGGCGTGAAATCGCCAGGCTCGGCGCACGGCTGATGGCGCACGATCTGGCGGCGCTTGGCATCAACGTCGATTGCGTGCCCGTGCTGGACGTGCCGGATCCGTCCGGCCATGAGATCATCGGTGACCGCGCCTATGGCCGGACCGCCGACGAGGTGGCGCTGCTCGGCCGGGCCGCCGCCGAGGGGCTGATCGCGGGCGGCGTCCTGCCGGTCATCAAGCACATCCCCGGCCACGGCCGCGCGATGGCCGACAGCCACCTGGAACTGCCCGTCGTCGATGCGTCCTGGGACGCGTTGGAGGCGCGGGACTTCGCGCCCTTCCGCGTGTTGTCGGACATGCCCATGGCGATGACCGCCCACGTGATCTATTCGGCGGTGGACCGGATACGGCCGGCGACCACGTCGAGGAAGGTCATGAGGCAGGTGATCCGCACGGCGATCGGCTTCGACGGCCTGGTGATGAGCGACGACCTGTCCATGAAGGCGCTGGCCGGCGGGTTCACCGAGCGCGCCAGGACCGCGCTCGCGGCCGGGTGCGACGTGGTCCTGCACTGCAACGGCGACATGGCCGAGATGACGGCTGTGATCGCGGGGACCGGTGCGCTGAAGGGCAGGGCAGCCCGCCGCGCCGAGGCCGCGCTCGCCCGCATCGCCAGGCGCCCCGAACCGTTCGACGCCGCCGAGGGCCGGGCGCGTTTCGACGCGGCTTTCGAAGGGAGTTTCGCGGCATGAGCGAAGGTTTCCAGCCTGGGCTGGATTTCGACGCGGCGCGCACGGCGGCCGACGACGGCGAGGCGCTGATCGTCGACGTCGATGGCTACGAGGGCCCGCTGCATGTCCTGCTGGCCCTGGCCCGCAGCCAGAAGGTCGATCTCCTGAAGCTGTCGGTGCTGAAGCTCGCCGAACAGTATCTGGTCTTCGTGCAGGAGGCGCGGCGGCGGCGGTTCTCGCTGGCGGCGGACTATCTGGTGATGGCCGCGTGGCTCGCCTACCTGAAGTCGCGGCTTCTTTTGCCCAAACCCGAGCAGCCCAAGGGCGAGGAGGCGCCGGCCGAGGAGATTGCGGCGCGGCTGGCCTTCCGGCTCGCGAAACTCGACGCCATGCGCACCGCCTCCGAGGCGCTCAACACCCGAGCGATCCTCCGACGCGACGTGTTCACGCGCGGGGATCCCGAGGCCATCCGGGTGATTCCGTCGGGCCGGATCGAGGGCGACCTCTACAGCCTGATGAGCGCCTACATCGGCCAGCGGACCAAGGAAACCAGCCGCCGCTACACGCCGCCGGTCGTCACCACCTATCCGCTCGAGGACGCGCGGGATCGCCTGCGCCGGATGCTGCCGGACCTGGATCGCTGGACGCCGCTGGCCGGTGTCGCGCCGTTCGGCCCGTCCGACCAGGGGCCCAGCCGGGCTTCCTTCCTGGCCTCGACGCTGTCGGCCAGCCTGGAACTGGTCAAGGATGGGGCCATGGAGGCTCGCCAGCTGGAAGCCTTCGCCGACGTGTTCCTGCGCGCCACGGCGGGGAGGTCCACATGAGCCTCGCCGACACTGAACGCGAGATTGAGGCGCTGCTGTTTGCCGCCGCCGGGCCGCTGAGCGAGGCGGATCTGGTCAAGCGGCTTCCAGAGGGCGCGGATGTGCCGGCGGCTTTGGCGACGCTGGCCGAACGTTATCGCGGCCGGGGCGTGGAGCTCGCCCGGGTGGCCGAACGCTGGCGCTTCCAGACCGCGCAGGACCTCGCCTGGTTGATGACCGATGAGCGGGAGGAGCCGCGCAGGCTGTCGCGCGCCGCCCAAGAGACGCTGGCCATCATCGCCTACCACCAGCCCGTGACGCGGGCCGAGATCGAGTCGGTGCGGGGCGTGCAGGCGAGCCGGGGCACGCTGGACGTGTTGCTGGAACTCGGTCTCGTCAGGATGCGCGGGCGGCGGCGCACGCCCGGGCGGCCGGTCACCTACGGGACCACCGACGCCTTCCTCGAGCACTATGGGCTGGCCAGTCTGGCCGACATGCCGGGGGCGGCGGAAATGCGCGTGGCCGGCCTGCTAAACCTGGACCTGCCCGCCGATTTCGCCGTGCCGGACCCGAACGCCATCTCGTTGGACGAGGACCCCCTGGACGACGGCGACGCGCCGGAGTTTCACACTGATTACCTGGGAAAAGAGTAACCTCGCCTCGAAAGACGCGGGATCGAACCTATTGTCGCGTGGCGCGCGGGCATGGGACGGACTATATGGGGGCATATCGCTCCCCGGCTCGCCCGGCGGGCCAAGGTCTAAGGGAACTGTTTCATGGGCGCCTTCCAACCCATTCACTGGCTGCTTGTCGCGGTTGTCGTCCTTCTGCTGTTCGGCGGCCGCGGGAAACTCTCGGGTCTGATGGGCGATGCGGCCAAGGGCGTGCGCGCCTTCCGCGACGGCCTGAAAGGCGAAGAGGCCGAGGCCGAAGAGGTCGAAGCCAAGCCTCTGCCGAAGACCCGCGCCAAGACGAAGGCCTGACGCTCCCCGGCCGCAGGCCGGATTACGCCGCGCGCCGGCTTGTCGGCGCGCGATTGCTCGTTTAGGCCCCGCCCATGCTTCCCGACATCGGCGCCTCTGAGCTCCTGGTCATTGCGATCGTCGCCTTGATCGTGGTGGGGCCCAAGGACCTTCCCGTGCTGCTGCGCAAGCTCGGCCAGTTCATGGCCAAGCTGCGCGGCATGGCGGCCGAGTTCCGCGCCAGCTTCGACGAGATGGCCCGCCAGTCGGAGCTCGACGAACTGCGCAAGGAGGTCGAGGCGATGCGCGCCGGCCAGTTCGCCGACATCGCCAGCCACGCCGGCGAGGCGACCACGACATTCGATGAGATCAACCAGGGCCTGAGCGACGTCGGCGTCGACCTCCATCGGCCAATGGGCTCCGAATACGGCGTCGCCGACGAGGTCGCCGAGGTTCCGACGGCCGTCAAGCCACCCCGCAAGGCCAGGGCGCCGGCGACGGCGGCCAAGCGTGCGGCTCCGAAAGTCACGACCGCCAAGGCAGCCGCCCCCAGGGCCGTGGCCTCCAAGGCGCCCCCGAAGCGCGCCGCGCCCGCCGCATCGGCGAAACCCAAGCCCGCGCCGCGCAAGCCCAGCGGGAAGGCGGGCGCGTGAGCGAGCACCATGACGACGAGATCGAGGCCAGCCGCGCCCCTCTGCTCGACCACCTGGTGGAGCTGCGCAAGCGGCTGATCTTCTGCATCGCGGCCTTCGGCGTGGGGTTCGTCGTCTGCCTGACCTTCTCGACGCAGCTTTATGTTTTCCTGACCCATCCGTTCGCCGTCGCCGCCCAGCTGGTGGCGTTTAACCAGCAGCATCACAAGCCGCCGTCGGCCAGCGTCATGGCCGCCGCCCTCGACGGCCTGAAAGGCGCGCGCGACTTGTTCCTGACGCTGCTGGGCCTACGGCAGGCGCCCAGCGTGGCCGGCATGAAGCAGGTCTCGTTGATCGCGACCGCGCCGCTGGAGTTCTTCTTCACCAAGCTGAAGCTTTCGGGCTTTGGGGCGGTGGCGCTGTCGTTTCCGATCCTGGCGGCCCAGGTCTACGCCTTCGTGGCCCCGGGCCTCTACAAGAAGGAACGGCGGGCCTTCCTGCCGTTCCTGCTGGCCTCGCCGGTGCTGTTCCTGATGGGTGCGGCGCTGGTCTACTACATGATCCTGCCGTTCGTTTTGTGGTTCTCCCTGAACCAGCAGATCCTGGGCGGGCCAGTCTCGGTGCAGCTCCTGCCCAAGGTCTCCGACTACCTCAGCCTGGTGACAACGCTGCTGATGGCGTTCGGGCTCTGCTTCCAGCTGCCCGTGGTGCTGTCGCTCCTCGGCATGGCCGGGATCGTCGGTTCGGCCCAGCTGCGCGCCGGGCGCCGCTACGCCATCGTCGGCGTCTTCGTGGTGGCCGCGGTGGTGACGCCGCCCGACCCGATCAGCCAGACCCTGCTCGCGCTGCCGATCATCCTGCTCTACGAAATCTCGATCTGGTGCGTGTGGCTGATCGAGCGGCGCCGCAAGAAGGAAGACGCCGCGCGCGACGTGGCGGTGATCTGAGCCCGGCAAAGGCTTGGCCCGCCCGCCGACGCGCTCTAGAGAGTCCCGCTTCCACCTCCCGGCAAACGGCCCCAAATGCACGACATCCGAGCCATTCGCGAAACGCCTGAGCTTTACGAGAAAGCCTGGGCGGCGAAGGGCTCGCCAGGCCGCGTGGCCGAGATCCTGGCGCTGGACGGCAAGCTGCGGGCGGCCCAGACGACGCTGCAGTCCGCCCAGGCGGAACGTAACGAAGCCTCCAAGAAGATTGGCGCCGCGAAGGCTAGCAAGGACGAGGCCACGGCCCAGGCCCTGATGAGTCAGGTCGAGACCCTGAAGGCCACGCTGGAGGAGGAGGGCGCCGTGGAGCGCGACGCGGGCGCGGCGCTCAAAGGTCTTCTCGAAAGCCTGCCCAACATCCCTGCGCCCGACGTACCCGAGGGCAAGGACGAGCACGACAACCTCGAGGTTCGGCGCTGGGGCGAACCCAACGCCATCGCCAATCCGAAGAACCACGCCGACCTGGGCGAAGCGCTGGACATGATGGACTTCGAAGCCGCCGCGCGGATGAGCGGCGCGCGGTTCGTAGTGTTGAAGGGCCAACTCGCGCGGCTGGAGCGGGCGCTTGGCCAGTTCATGCTGGACTTCCAGACAACGGAGAACGGCTACACCGAGGTCTCGCCGCCTCTGCTGGTCAACGACGCCGCCGCCTATGGCACCGACAAGCTTCCGAAGTTCGCCGATGACCTGTTCCAGACGACCGACGGCCGCTGGCTGATCCCCACCGCCGAGGTGCCGCTGACCAGCCTGGTCATGGACCAGATCGTCGCCGCCGAGGACCTGCCGCTGCGCTACACCGCACTCACCGCCTGCTTCCGCTCGGAGGCAGGCGCCTCGGGCCGCGACACGCGCGGGATGATCCGCCAGCACCAATTCTACAAGGTCGAGCTGGTCTCCATCGTCGAGCCGGACAAGTCCGACGAAGAACACGAGCGGATGGTGAATTGCGCCGAGGCGGTGCTGAAGCGGCTCGATCTGCCGTTCCGCACCGTGCTGCTCTGTACCGGCGACATGGGTTTCGGCGCGCGCAAGACATATGACCTTGAGGTCTGGCTGCCGTCCGAGGGCCGTTATCGCGAAATCAGCTCCTGTTCGAACACCGGTGATTTCCAGGCCCGGCGCATGAACGCGCGGACCAAGGCGGCCGGCGAGAAGGGCACCCGGTTCGTGCACACCCTGAACGGCTCGGGCCTGGCTGTCGGCCGCACCCTGGTGGCGCTGATGGAAAACTACCAGGACGAGGATGGCAGGATCGCCATTCCGCAGGCATTGCATCCATACATGCCGGGCGTGACGCACATCGGAGGCAGGGAATGAGCGGGTTCACATGAGGATCCTGCTCACCAACGACGACGGCATCCACGCCGCTGGGCTGGCGGCGCTCGAGCGGATCGCGGCCGAGCTTTCCGACGACGTCTGGGTCTGCGCGCCCGAGTACGAGCAATCGGGCGCGAGCCGGGCGTTGACGCTCGCCGAGCCGATCCGGGTGCGGCGGCTGGGGGACCGGCGGTTCGCCACCACCGGAACGCCCACGGACTGCGTGCTGCTGGGGATCGAAACCCTTGTGGAGGGTGCGCGCCCCGACCTGGTGCTTTCCGGCGTCAACCGGGGGCAGAACGCCGGCGAGGACGTGACCATGTCGGGCACGGTCGCAGGCGCCATCGAGGCCATGGCGCTGGGCGTGCCCGGCATCGCGCTGTCGCAGATGGGCGCCCACGGGCCGGACGAGAGCTACGCCCCGGCCGAGGCCCATGCGGCGGCGATCATCCGCAGGCTGGTCGCGGCCGGCTGGCCCAATGACGTGGTCATGAACCTGAATTTCCCGGGCGGAGAGCCCGCCGCGATAACCGAGGTGGAGGTCACCCGCCAGGGGTTCCGCGGCGTCCACATCCGCCGCGCCGAAAAGCGCACGGACCCGCGCGGGCGGGAATACTACTGGATGGGATTCCATCCGGAGCGCATGGAGCCGGCCGACGGCACGGACCTGCGCGCGCTCCAGGACGGCCGGATTTCGGTGACGCCGCTGCACATCGACCTGACGCACATGCCAAGCCTGCATGCGTTGAAGGCGGTGCTGGGCGGGACGCTACCCAAGGTTTGAGGATGGCCCAGCACCAGGACGACGAGGACACACCCGAAACCAGGCTGGCCCGCCTGATCCTCGCCCTGCGTTCGCAAGGGGTGAGCGACCCCGCCGTGCTGAACGCCATTGAGACGACGCCGAGGCCGCTGTTCACCCAGGACCTGTTCAAGGACCGTGCGTTCGAGGACTCGGCCCTGCCGATCGCCTGCGGCCAGACGATCAGCCAGCCGTTCATCGTCGGCCTGATGACCCAGGCGCTGCAGGTCGACAAGCGCGACCGCGTGCTGGAGATCGGCACCGGCAGCGGCTACCAGACGACGATCCTCTCGAAGCTGTCGCGGCTGGTCTACACCGTCGAGCGCTACCGGACCCTGATGCGCGAGGCCGAGGCGCGCTTCAAATCGCTCGGTCTCACCAATGTGATCACCCGTTTCGGGGACGGCGGCGCGGGCTGGCCGGAACAGGCGCCGTTCGACAAGATCATGGTCACCGCCGCCGCGCCGGGCGAGCCCAAAGCGCTGCTCGACCAGCTGAAGCCCAATGGCGTCCTGGTGGCCCCGATCGGCAAGGGTCCGGTGCAGACGCTGAAGCGCTATACAGGCGACGGCGCGGGGGGATTCACCGTGGAAGCCATGACCGACGTGCGGTTCGTGCCCCTGCTCGACGGCGTGGCCAAGGAACTCTAGGCGATGCAGACGCCGGAGAGGAATTCCGCGATCGGCCAGAATCTGGCCACCGAGAGGGGTCAGGAAACGTCCCGCACGCGCCGATCCACGGATTGGCGCGGGGGTCGGCTGTTAATTCATCATTCACGCTATGCCCCCGACTCATTCGAACGTCCATTTCCGGAGCGGCGATGACGCACTTTCTGCAGCGAACGGTCCTGATCCTCCTGGGCGGCAGCGCGCTTTGCGCGGCGTCTTCGGCTGCGTGGGCCGAGCCGGCGCGGCCGCTCTATCCGATCCAGCTGGCGGTTGCCCGGGCCGGCGACGAGCCGCAACTGATCCTGGCGGCGCACCGGCATGCCGGTTCGCACAAGGCCGCGGGTCCGTCCGCGACCTATGTGGTCAAGAAGGGCGACACCCTGGGGTCGATCGCCGACAAGCTGGGCGTGGGCCTGAGCGAGCTGAAGGCCGCCAATGGGCTGAAGCGCAACACCATCCAGCCCGGGACGGTCCTGAAAAACCCGAAGGTCAAGCCGCCTCCGGCGCCCGAGAAGAAGCAATCCGGGCGCAAGGGGTCTCGCCACGCGGACGCCAGGCCTGAGCCCACGCCGGCCCCCGAGACCTATGTCGTCAAGCGGGGCGACACGATCTTCTCGATCGCCAGGCGCCATGGCCTGACCATGGAAGAACTGCGCGCCGCCAACGGGATTTCCCGGATCGGCCAGATCCACACCGGACAGACGCTGAAACTGGGCGCCGACACCGCCGAGGCCGACGCCGCGGCGGCCGACGAGATGGCCCGCCGCGCCGAGCGCAAGGCCAGCCGCGGATCGCGTAGCGCCGACACCGCTGAGGAAACCACGAGCGGCCGCGCCGCGGCCGGCCGGGTGGTCACCGTGCCCGGGAAGGCCGCCAGCTACACGGTCCGGAAGGGCGACAGCCTGGAACGGATCGCCCGCAAGCTCGACACCACGGTGGACGCGCTGAAACGCGACAACCATCTGCGCAAGGGCGCGATCCATCCGGGCCAGCACCTGCGTGGCCCCAGCACGACGGCGAAAGCCTACGTGGCCGCGTCCGGCGATTCCCTGGACGACGTCGCCCGCCGCTTCGGCGTCAGCGCCCAGGCGTTGCGCGCGGAGAACGGGCTCTCCCGTCACGCGGCCATCCGCGCCGGTCAGCGGCTTCGCCTGCCCGACGGCTACCGCGATCATGGGCCGAGCCTGGCCCGTCCCCCCGAGCCTCGCCGCGAGGAGCCGGCGCCCAGCCGCCGCCCACGCGAGGAAATACCCGCGCCGACGCCCACCCAGCCCGCGGACGAGGGAACGATCCGGCTGCCGTCCTCGCCGCAGCCCTATGCGCCGTCCGGCCAGCGCCAGCCGACGCCCCGATACAATCCGCCGCAGGCTTCCGGCCAGCCGCCGTCGGCGGCGCCGACCGCCGCCCCGCCGCCCACCGACGCGCAGATATCGGCGCTGGGCCGCGGGCGCTTCATCTGGCCGCTGCGCGGCGACGCGCTCTCGGAGTTCGGGCCCAAGGCCGGCAACCAGCGGAACGACGGCCTCAACATCCAGGCCAATACCGGCGATCCGGTGCGCGCCGCCGCCGACGGCGACGTGGTCTATGCGGGCGACCAGGTGCCGGGCTTCGGCAATGTGGTGCTCCTGCAGCACGCCGACGGCTGGGTGACGGTCTATGGCCATCTGTCCCACATCGACGTGAAAAACCGCCAGAAGGTCAGCCAGGGCCAACAGATCGGGGCGGCCGGTTCGACCGGGGTCTCCGAACCGCAGCTGCATTTCGAGGTGCGCTATGCGCCAAGCCCGCTGGAAGGCCGCGCGCGCCCGATCGATCCCAGGCTTGTGCTGCCGCGATAAGGCCTAGGAGCTGTGGACAGTTACCGCAGCCATAGGACGATGGCAGCGAGCGTGACGACGGCGAGGTAGTTCCTGGCGGTCTTCTCGAAGCGGGTGGCGACGCGCCGGAACTGCTTGAGCTTGCCGATGCAGCATTCGACGAGGTGGCGCTG
>CANJXI010000076.1 GCA_947478785.1 Caulobacteraceae bacterium | reverse complement strand
TCAGCCCACGCCTCGGGTGCGCCCGCCGGCTACGCGCTGCGCTCCGCCAATGGCTCCGCGCTACGCCGCCGGGCGACTGCAAACACCAGCGCCAAAGGGGCTAACATTCAAAGCGAAAGGGGGGACAAGTTTGGGTGCGATTTGACAGCAACTGACCGAGACCCCCTTTAAGGCTGGCTGGGTTGTCGCCTGTGACGAGCTTGCGCGCCTTGCACCAGTCAAGCACCGTCTCGATGCGCTGCCGCACCCGGGTCGCCGTTTCCGTCTTGGTCGTCCAGATCGGGTCCAGAACCTTGAGCACCAGATCGGTGGTGATCGCATTCACCGGCAAGTCCCCGATCACCGGGTAGGCGTGGGTCTCCAGTGATGCTGTCCACTGATGGCGGTGCTTTGCGTTTTTCCACTCGTGCTCGCGTGCGGTGACGCACTGCGCCACGGCGTCCCGGAACAGAACCCGCTGCGAATAGGCCAAGGCTCTTGCGCGCACCTCATTGTCACGGTGATCTTTGGGGTCAAAGCCGTCCCGGATGAGTCCCCGTAGCCTATCGACTTCGGCGCGCGCCTCAGCCAGCGAGCGCACATCAAGTGAGCCCAGTCCGAACTCCCGACGCCTCTGGGTCGCTGGGCTGGTGTACCGGAACACCCAAGAGCGGGCGTAGCCGGTGGTCACCTTGGTCACTTGCAGGTTGAGGCCGGGCTGAAGTCCATCCGCTGTGTAGCCAACCTTGCTGAGGGTCGCGACTTGGCGCGCCGTAAGCGGTGTATTGCCGCGTCTACCCACCTTTGTACCCCCCTTTGAAACCTAGAGGGTACTGGAGCGCAGTCTACCTAACAAGAGAAGTCATTGATGTAGCAGATTGAAAATGCACGCCTTATACCTAGCCAAATAGGCCTTACTGGAGTCCCTTCAAGGGGACACCCCGTCCGCCAGCAAGCGGGCCGCGACGAAGGCCTCGGCGGGCGCGTCCGGGAATTGGGCGAATGGGGTGTGCCGGTCCTTCGCTGGACAAGAAGAAGCCCTGGGCTTCATAATGGGTGAAACGGCGTGTAAACTCCGTGGCGAACAGGGTGCGACCGGCTAGAACTCGCACCAGCGCCACGGCTTTGCGTAGGCGCGCCGCAACGAGAAGGCATCCGGAGGAACCACGATGACGCAAGCTCAGACGATGGAGAAGTTCGGGCCTGTCTTCGACGCCGACAACCACTACTGGGAAGCCAGCGACGCCTTCACCCGCCACCGCGAACCCAAGTTCCGCGAGCGCGGCGTTCAGGTCCGCGAGGTGGATGGCGTGATGCGTTACGTCATCGACGGCCAGACCCTCATCTACACGCAAGGTCCCGCCGACGTGCACCCCCGGCCGGAGCCCGGCGCCTTCCTCGGCTACTTCGTCGGCAACGTGAAGGCCACCAAGTTCCGCGAGGCGTTCGAGGTGGAGCCGGCGACGCGGCCTGAATGGTACAACCGCGACCAGCGCCTGAAGATCATGGACGCGCAAGGCGTCGAGGCCGCCTGGATGTTTCCCTCCCAGGGCGTCATCCTGGAGGCGCCGATGCTCGCGACCGGAGACGTCGAGGCCACGATGGCGTGCATGCGCGCATTCAACCGCTGGGTCGATGACGAGTGGGGCTTCGCCTACAAGAACCGGATTTTCGGCGTACCCTACATGACCCTGTCGGACCCGGAGAACGCGGTGGCCGAGTTGAAATGGGCGATCGAGCGCGGCGCGCGCGTCGTTCACCTGCGTCACGGGCCCGCCGTGACCCGCGACGGCCTGCGTTCGCCGGCCCATCCGATGTTCGACACGTTCTGGGGCTTGGCGGAAGAGGCGGGCATCGTCGTCTCCGTCCACGCCGGCGCCGACCGCAGCTACCTGGATATCCACGAGACCCTGCGTAACATGTACGGCGAGCGGCCGGATGGCTCCGCGATCCAGATGACGCCTGACAGTGTCCTCAACCCGTCGATCTTCTCCGCCATGACCAGGGGCCGGGTGATCCACGACTTCGCCTTCGTGCTGGTCGCCCACCGCCTCTTCGAGCGGTTCCCGAAACTGCGGGTGGCCTTCGTCGAGAACGGCTCGGCCTGGGTGCCGTCGCTCCTCCAGGCCCTGGAGTACCTCGATCACAGCGGGGAGTATGTGCAGAGCCCGAAGCAGCAGTTCATCGATCACTGCTGGGTCGTGCCGTTCCCGGAAGACAACCTGGACACTCTGGCCCGCTGTTTCCCCGCCAATCGGATCATGTTCGGATCTGACTGGCCGCATGGCGAGGGTCTCGCGCACCCGACGGATTTCTTCGAATACGTCAAGGACTTCTCGGCCGAGGATCAGCGCCGGATCATGTACGACAACGTTCGTGAACTGACCTTCGCTTAGGCTTTCGGGGGGCCGCGCGCGAGCTTGAGACGACGCTCTGCGATGACCGCACTCGGGTCAGCGAAATACTGTCGCAACATTTGCGACGCGGACTGGCAGTATTCGAAGAAGAACGGGCAAGAAACGAATGGTCGGTCACGCAGGCGATCGGGCGTCCCATGCCAGAGTGGGCTTGCTGCTGTGTGTCCTGGCCCTGGCGGGCGGCGTGGTGGGACCGGCGGTTTCCCAGGGCCCGTCGGGCACGATAGGCCTGGTCATCACGGGCTGGCATCACGCCCTTCAGGAAACCCCCGGCGTCAAGGCTGAATGCCCCGCCGGATTGAATGTCAGCGACCTCGATAACGCCAAGGCCCAGCCGCATTTCATCGAGACGCGCAACAGGTTCGGCCAGCCCTTCAGCCGCGGCCCGAACGGCGAGTTCGCGTCCAACGTTCCCATGGCTGTCGAGGATCCCATCCCGTTCAGCGAGCTGCAGACGAAGGTCGGCTACGGCCTGAACCTGGACGGCACCGCAGACGGGCGGGCGACCCCCCGCACCTGCAAGCACGACAAGTTCACCAGCCCGGAGGGCGTCCAGGTCGACAATCAGATGGCCCGCGTGGTCGGCTGTACCTGGGGTTGGCGCACCGGCGGCTTCACCGACGATTTCTACAACGAAGAGATTTTCACAAATCCCGTAAATCGGATTCTGATCGAAGTCACCGGCGTCGACGACGAGCGAAACGATCCGAATGTCGAAGTTCACATCTACAAGGGACAAGATCGGCTGGCGCGCGACCCCGCCGGGAAATACATCCCGCTTCTCACGCAACGCGTGGACACGCGCCTGCCGGAATATTTCTCCAGCGCCCACGGCAAGATCGTCGACGGCGTCCTGATCACCGAGCCCATTCCACTTGCCCGCCTGCCGTTGCGCTGGATCGCCCTGACCGGCGAGCGCAGGATTCGCGATCTGCGATTGCGGATTCCCTTGGACGGCCCCGAACCAAAGGGAATCCTCGCGGGGTACGAAGATCTGAAGACATGGTGGAACATGCAGAAGGCGCACATCATCGCGCTTCCGGCCAGCAAACAGAGTCCCGCTTCGGAGTATCGCGCGGCGCATCGGTATGCGGACGGGTTTCCGGATCCGGCGACCGGTCAATGCACGGCGATCTCCGCCGCATATCGCATCAACACGGTGCGCGCCTTTATCGTCCATCCGACGACTCCTGGACAACGGATGACCGTCGCAAGGCTAGGGAGCTGATCGGATGATCTGGCGACCAACGGTTCGTAAGTCGGCGGCCTTCATCAGGCCGCTGATTGCTTTGGCCATCGTCCTCAGCGGCGCCTTCGTGTCGGGCGCAGCCCTGGCCGTGGACGGTCAGCCGCCGGTGCAGGTGCAGATGACCGAGGAGGGTCCGGTCTACGCCAACAGGTCAGGGATGACGCTCTACAGCTGGGCGGGAGACGTCGGCAGGGCTCAGCCGCGATGCACCCATGCCCGGTACACGGAGCGGGATCTCGGCCTCTTTGGCGGGGTCATTCCCCTGCCCGCGACGGCGACCCGGAAAACCTGCGCGGACAAGTGGCCGCCCTTCATCGCTGGGCCAGACGCCAAGGCCAGCGGAGACTGGTCGCTCATCGTCCGCGAAGGCGGCGTCAAGCAATGGAGCTATCAGGGTCGGCCGCTCTATACCTCGATGAAGGACCGAAGACCCGGTGACCTCAACGGCGAAAGCATCGCCAATCGCCTGCGGATCGGATGGAAATCGGCGAAGGCTCCCGTGGATCTTCCTCCGGGTTTCAAGCTGATACGGCGGGCCGAGGGCCTGGTCCTCGCCACCTCCGATGGGCGGCCGGCGTATATCCGCCGTGGCGGCCGGCCGCAGCGGGTCTGTTCCGGCTGTACGGAACTGCTGCAGCCTCTTGTCGCGCCCGACTTCGGCCGACTGGCCGGACGCTGGTCGATCATGGATGTCGGCGGGGGTCGCAAGCAGTACGCCTACGACGGCGCGGCCCTTTATGTGCTCCCCGAGGGGATGACCGACGACGACTTGCAAGGCGTCGGCGGATGGTCGCCAGCCGTCTACCGCCGCACCGCCGGGGCGCCGCCTCAGCTCCGTATTCGAATGACCATCATGGGACGCATCTTCACGACCGAGGACGGAAGGACGCTTTACTCCTTCGCCTGCGCGGAAGCCGCGCCCGACCAGTTGGCCTGTGATGATCCTGGTGATGCGGCGAGCTACTGGTCGGCGATCTGCGGTGACGCCAAGGCTTGCTCGCAGCGCTGGCGGCCTTATTTGGCCTCGCCCAATGCCCGCCCAGTCGGCGAATGGACCATCGAGGAGGTTTCTGACCCGCCCTTCCTCGATCCCGCGGGGACGACCTATCCGCCTGATGCACCGAGGGTCAGGGCGTGGGCCTATCGCGGAAAGCCGCTCTACACCTTCAGCGACGACGACGAACCCGGGCGGATCCTCGGCAGCGACATGAATGGCGGGTCCTCGTTCTATGTCATCCTTGTTCCCGGAGAGCCGCTCGAGGCGTCCTAGAGTTCAAGGTCCGCGCCCCGCACATTGGTCGTACGCGGCGCGGGCCATCTATGGATTTGACACGGCCGCGAGCAGATCTCAGCTTGTGGGCCGCTGGTCCCCCGCCCGCCTGGAACGGGCACAATCAACAATACATCCGGGAGAGAGACGTGGAGCCTCAAGGCCGCCCCCAGGGCATGTCGGACATCGAATGGCTGGTGGCGCTGGAGGAGATCCGCCAGCTCAAGGCGCGTCGGGACCGTTACGTCGACGCGCATGACTGGGCGGCGCTGGAAGCGCTGCACGCTCCTGATCACGTCTCCCACCACGCCTCCGGCGCGGCGCCGGGCGGGGCGTCCGGCGCCTGGACTTCGGCGGCGGAGATGATGAAGAACATCCGTGCGATCATGGAGAACATGATCTCGACGCACCACTCCTACGACCCCGAGATCATCGTTGAGTCACCGACCAAGGCGCGTGCGGTCTGGGCCATGACGGGCGGAAGTGTCGGCAAGGGGGCGGACGGCAAATCCACCTGGAACATCATCTACGGCTACTACTACGAGACCTACGAGAAGCGCGACGGCCGATGGGTGTTCACCACGCGGCGGTGGCAGCGCTATCTCGGCGTCGGCACCGAGGGCGTGACCTTCCCGCAGGAGCCGCTCCCAGGTTCGAACGCCTTCGAAACGTTCAATTCGTAAAGGCGCTATACAGCGGCGCCGGCCTTGTGACCTTCCCGGGTCGCGAAGCTGAGGAAGCGCGCGGCGTTGGAGTCGCCGATCACCTGGACGTTGAGCCCTCGCGCGACCAGGGCGTCGAAGAGATCCCGGTTTGGCCGGTTGGCGGAGATCACCACGACGGTGTCGGCGGGGACGGTTTCGCTCACATTGCTGTTCGGCGGGGCATAGACCGGCGCGATGGTCACGCTGTCCTTGC
The DNA here is from genome assembly GCA_947478785.1 of Caulobacteraceae bacterium. Classification (GTDB taxonomy): domain Bacteria; phylum Pseudomonadota; class Alphaproteobacteria; order Caulobacterales; family Caulobacteraceae; genus Phenylobacterium. The sequence continues at coordinate 13,967 of CANJXI010000076.1, read as the reverse complement.
CGATGGCGATGCCGCGGCTCCGTAGTCTCTGCTGGAAATGGCCCCGATCCATCCGCACAAGCGCGGCCTCAGCCATGAGGATCCACTCGGTGCGCGGCGCGAACGAGACGTGCCGGGAGACGTAGGTCACGTCCAGGCCCTTGGAGAGCAGATACTCGGCCGTGGCGATGCCCTCGTAGTGGCCCAGATCGTCGAAGACGACCGCGGTCTTTCCCAGGTCCCTGACCTCTCCCTCGAACAACCCGTTGCTGGAGACCACGTGCGCCTGATCCATGCCGGTGATCGGCTCGCCGGGATTGGAGACCTGAATGCCATCCATCCGGGGAGCGGCCCCGGTGGCCACGATCACCGCATCCGCGCCCTCGGCGGCGACCTCATCGACATCCATGTAGGTGCTGAGCCGGACTTCGACGCCGAGCCGGTAGATCTCCTGTTCCAGCCACACCGTCACGTCCCGCATGCCCGCGCGGGTGGGCCCCATCGCCGCCAGGTTGATCGCCCCGCCCAGATGAGGCTGGGCTTCTGCAAGGACCACCCTGTGGCCGCGCAGGGCGGCGGTGCGCGCGGCCTCCATGCCGGCCGGGCCGCCGCCGATCACCAGCACGCGCTTGGGCTCATCGGCCGGCTTGAGCAGGTGATCGCCAAAATATTGCTCGGCGCCGGCGCCGGCGTTGACGGCGCAGCCGAGGATTCCGCCCAGTTCCTTGCCGACGCAGCCCTGGTTGCAACCGATGCACGGACGCACCTGTTCCGGATGGCCGGCCATCGTCTTGTTGACCAGGTCGGGGTCGGCGATCGTGGCGCGGTTGATGCAGACCATGTCGCAGTCGCCGCTCCGGATGATCTGGTCGGCCTCCTCCAGGGTGCGGAAGCGGCCGACAACGATGGTCGGCGTCTTCAGCTGGCGGGTGATCGGGACGCTGGTTTCGAGCTCATAGCCCATGGGCTCGTGCATGCCGCCCACGACCCGTCGCAGGCTCTGGTAGTTGCCCAGCGAGACATTGAAGAAGTCGGCCAGCCCTTTGGATTCCAGCAGGAGCGCGGTCCGCGCCAGTTCATCGATATCGATTCCGTTTGGAATCCCGTCCGGCGAAATCCGGACGCCGACCGCAAAGTTCCGCGAGACCGAGGCGCGGACGGCCGCCATCACCTCGACCAGGAACCGCGCGCGGTTTTCGAACGGGCCGCCATAGTCGTCTTCACGCTTGTTGGAGTTCCGCGAAAGGAACTGCGCCGGCAGATAGCCGTGGGCGGCGTGGATCTCGACTCCATCCCCGCCCCAACGCTCCAGATTACGTGCGGCGGTGACATAGGCCTCGATGATCTCGTCGATCATCGCCTTGGTCATGGGAATTGGCGCGACATTCGACATGAGCCCCGGAATGTCCGACGCGGACCACGGCGCGCCGCCATCCGATGGAAAGGCGTTGTGGCCGGCGTGCCATAGCTGCTGGAACACCTTCATGCCGGGCGAATGAAGCCGGTCCATCATCCGCGGATAGCTTTCATCGAGGGCGGGATTGTAGGCCAACAGCGGGCCCGGACCGCTGGGGTGAATGCCCATGATTTCGATGATGGTCAGGCCGACCCCACCCTTCGCCCGCGCCTCGTGATAGGCGATCAGCCGCTCGCTGACATTGCCCATCTGAGGTAGGGCGGTGTCATGACCTGGGCGGACAACCCGATTCTTGATGTCGACATTGCCGATGCGGATCGGGGTCAACACGTGCGTCAGATGTGGAGCAGACATCATTTCCCCCGAGGACCACTGGCTTGTTTTTGAGGTGACCCAGCGCGCGAACGCTAGTCGCCGGATCGGGAATCGACAAGCAATCGCGGCGACTGACGGGTGGCCTGGATAACGCACCGGTGTTCGCGCTCTTGCGCTAATCTGACGATGCTCGAAAACTCGGGCTTGGCCGACATGACGGCCGTGTCTGATCGGCGTTTCCCGCCCAGCCTGATGGGCTTACCGAAGGAATGGACTACATGTCGCTTTTGCAAGGCAAGGCTGTCGTCATCACGGGATCCGGTCATGGGATCGGTGCGGCCTGCGCCAAGGGCGTGGCGCGCCGCGGCGCCGCTGTGGTGGTCAACGACATCAGCCAGGCCCGCGCCGACGAGACCGTGGCTGCGATCAAGGCGGAAGGCGGCCGCGCCGTGGCCTGCGTGGCGGACATCTCCAAATGGGATGAAGCCGGTCGCTTGATCCAGACTTGCGTAGATGAGTTCGGGCGACTGGATGGACTGGTGAACAACGCCGTCTCCTACTCCTACGGCCGCCTGTCGGCCTACGATCCCGTCGGCGCGGAGCGGTCGGTGGCGGTCAATGTGGTCGGCTCCCTGCACTGCACCGGCCATGCGATCAAGCCGATGCTGGCGCAGAACTCGGGCTCCATCGTGAACGTCACGTCCGGCGCCCACATGGGAATGCTCAACATGGGGGTCTACAGCGCGACCAAGGGCGCCCTGGCCTCGATGATCTACACCTGGACCCTGGAACTTGAGGGCACCGGTGTGCGAGTGAACGGCATGTCGCCCTTCGCCGCCACCAACGACGACGGCGCCCAGTCCATCCCCGGGGTGGATGACGACGGCAAGCGCCAGGCGGGGTTGCCGACGCCGGAGGCCAATGCGCCGGTGGTCGAGTTCCTGCTGTCCGATCTGGCGTCCGACGTGCGGGGCCAGATCATCCGCATCGACGGCGAGGAGGTATTTCTCTACAGCCACCCGGCCCTGTTGCTGCCCTCCGCGCGCCGTTCGAAATGGACCGCCGAGGAGCTCGCCGGCGCGTTCAACAAGGAATTCAAGGATCGCCAGGTTCGCTGCGGCGTCCTGGGCATCGAATCGCTGCCAGTCGATCTCAAGACTGGCTTCTGGGCGCGGATGGCGACTACGACGGATTAGTCGCCCTAGGCGGTATCCCCCCGGCGGACGAAATCGACAAATCTGTCGGCGAGGACCTCGATGATCAGCGGGTCGGCGGCCACGCCCGAACTCTGTGCGCCGTGGTTGCTCTGATCCATGATTTCGTAAAGCACGAGCCACGCCTGGATCCAGGCGCGCCGGTCTCCCGGGTCTTCCCGGTCAAGGGCGAAGGCGGGAATAGAATGGCCCAGGCCGGCGATCATCGAGTTGATAAAATCGTGCCCGCTCTCGGTGAATGCCGCATCCTCGACGACGACCTGCAGGAACACGCGGAGCAGACGCCGCTTTTCGCGGTCCGCCTCGAACAGGTCGGAAATCCAACGCACCACGGCCTGCCGGTCGTGGAATTCACGCTGGCCGATGGCCAGGAAACGCGGGGTCGCCTCCTCGCCGCTCCGCCGGAACAGCTCCGCCGCCACAGCCGCCTTGCCACTGAAGTGACGGTAGAAGGTCATCCGGCTGACGCCCGCGGCCGAGGCGATGTCCTCCACCGAGACGGGGTGGTAGCCCTGCGCGCAGAACGCCGACGCAGCTGCCGTCAGCAGCCGTTGGCGGCTGCCTTCCTTCAGTTGTTTCTGAAAGGTCAGCAGCCCCCCATCGACCGAAAGAGCGCCCAAGCGTCTACTCGGCCGCTATGGCGAGCGAAACGGACTGGGTCGGTCCGACAAACTCGCCCGGATAACGCCCGGTGAATTCGCCACGGTCGAAGGTCGGCACGCCGTTCACCAGGGTCAGCCGCATGGGTGCGGCGTCGCGGGTGTAGCGGTAGGTCCGCCCGCCTGTTCCGTCCCAGACGTCGAAGGTCTTACGCTCTGGGCGCATCTCGATCTCGTCGAGATTGAAAACCGTGATGTCGGCCGCCTTGCCCACCGCGATGTGGCCGCGATCGCCCAGCCCGAAGAAATCGGCCAGCCGTCCGGTCAACATGTGCACGCCCTGCTCGAGCGAGATCACCTTGTTGTCGCGCACATAGTCGGTGAGCAGGAAGACCGTGTACCCGGCGCCGCAGAACAGCTTGCCGTGCGCGCCGGCGTCCGTGACGTTGGCCAGCGAATGGCTGTCGTTCAGCAGCTTGGCCAGGACGTCTTCGTCCTGCGGCCAGGACCGCTTGAGGATCACGGACTCCTCGCCGTTGTTCAGCGCCCACTCGGCCATGGCGTCGGAGGCGTGCGCGACGCCGGTCTGCTCCATGTATTCGGCGAGCGTCACGCCCACGGGACCGAAGCCGTTCTCGCTCTCGCGCAGCAGCATCGCGGCAGGATCGTGCAGGAAGGAGTGGGCGAACTGATTGTCCCAGGAGACCCGCGCGCGGTCGCGCCAAGCTGGGTCGGCCAGCATCGTGGCCTTGGCCTGCCAGTCTGGCGCGTTGACCATCTCCTGCCAGACCGGGTTGCCGTTCTGGCCGAACACCAGGGTGCGACCGAAATTGATCACCGACGTGGGCGAAACGACGTTGAAGGCCGTGACGAACGGCAGACCCTCGGCCTTGAACTGCTCATGCAGTTCCTCGGCGCGCGGCAGTTGGCCTGACATGAATTGCAGGGTCGGCATGCCGGCCCACTGCATGCGCACGCCGGCTGCCTTGGCGAGACGTCCCATGCGCTCGAGCGTGTCGTTGGCCGTGAACCGCATGAAGTAGTCGAGGATCACCTGGAAGGTGGCGCCGGGGTAGCGGGCCAGGACCCTCAGCAGCGCGCTCAACTCGGCGTCGTCCGCCTGCTGCGACGGCAATGGCCGCTCGTACTTGTCGTAGTCCAGGAAGTTCGACGACAGCCCCATGGCCCCGGCCGCCAGGGCGTCCTCCAGCAGGACGCACATCTGGGCGATCTCGTCGGCCGTCGCCGCGCGCGTCCAGGCGTCCTGGCCCATCACCGACAGGCGCATGGGGATGTGGCCGCAGAACGAGCAGAAGTTCAGCGGCAGGCGCACCTTGGCCTGCATGGAGGCCTTGTATTCGCTCCACTTCGTCCAGTCCCAGGGCACGATCTTGCGCATCGGCTCCTCGGGGATGTCCTCGAAGTAGTTGAAGATGTCGATGACGTCCTGGCGCTCTGCCTCGCCGGGAGGCGCGGGCGCCAGCGAGAAGCCGCAGTTGCCGTTGATCGAGGTGGTGCCGCCGTAACCCGGGAGCGGCTCAAGGTTGGGCGTCCACCACACACCGCCGTCCCAGTGGTTGTGGGTCTCGATGAAGCCCGGCGTAACATAGCAGCCGACGGCGTCAAACACGCGCTCGCCCGTTCCGGCCGTCAGGCCGTGGCCGATCTCGACGATGCGGCCGGCCGCCACGCGCACATCGGCCGCGTAGGCCGGAGCCCCGGAGCCATCGACGACCGTGCCGCCCTTGATCAACAGCCGAATGTCCATATTCGCTCCAATGACGCGCGCGAAGGCCGGAAACCCGACCTGTTACGTAGTGTAACGCATTGTCGTCGAGATAAACCTTCGGACGTCCGGTGTAAAGGCTGGTCGCCTGGGCCTGAAGCCGGCCACGCTCCCACCACGGGCGTCGATTTGCTATTGCACGGCTGCAATTGCGGGCCGTCATCTCTGTTGTAGAAATAAAGCGTTGGGGGCTGAATCGCCGTCTCAAGTCGAAGGCCAGCGGCGAATAGTCGAGCGCAGACGACGCCTGGGCCTCCCGCGGCGAATGCTTCCGCTCAAAACGAAAAAAGACAGGGAGGTAACGACCATGCCCTCGATCATGACGAAAGCCGTCGCCGCGGGGCTGTTCGCCCTTGCCGCTATGACTGGCCTCGCCGCGTCGGCGCGCGCCGCGGTGACCCCTATTCCGACCGTGGCGAAGGTCGCTGGCGCGGCGCAGCCTTACGGATCGAAAGATCCCGGTGTGGCCGACCTGGCAAGCCGGGGTTACGTTCAGGAAGAGTACTTCATCTCCGGCAAGATTGGAGATGGGCTTCCCTATACGACCCGCCTGCTGGTCCGGCGCCCCGCCGACCCGAAGAAATTCAGCGGCATCGTCATCGCCGAATCCATTCGCTCCAACGCCGTGCGCAGCATGTGGAGCGAGGCGCCCTACATGATGAGCCGTGGGCACGCCTATGTGGAGATCGGCTCCAACCTCTCGGTCAACACGATGGTGAAGCCGTCCGACCCCGCGCGCTATGCATCATTGAACGTGCCCAACCCCAAGCCCGGCGGCCTGGTGTTCGGCCACGTGCAGGAGATCGTCGCCCAGGCCGGCATGCTGCTGAGGTCGAACCAGCCCAATGGTCCGTTCCAGGGCTTCAAGGTGCGCCACGTCATCCTGGCCGGGTGCTCGGAACAGGGCATGTTCGTGCGCCTCTACATGCGCGACTCCCACCCGGTCTGGCGGACGGCCAACAACCATTCGATCTTCGACGGGTACTTCCCGGCCTGTGTCGGCGACTGGCCCCCCGTGGTCGCGACCGAGGACGGCAAATCCCTGCCCACCTTCACTCAGCCGCCCGTCGAGGTTCCGGTGATCCTGCTGGCCACTTCGGAGCCTGAGGGCTTCCCGCAGGACGGCCGCCGCTACCGGCGCCCCGACAGCGATGCGCCGGGCGACAAGTTCCGCCTCTACGAGGTCGCGGCCATGCCGCACGGCCTGGACGCCCGCGCCTATTTCGGCCCCGGAAAGCCCGCCCGGATGCTGACCTGCAATGGCGTTTCCTATTCCTACAGCCACTTTCCAGGCGCCTACGCTGCCAACAACGCGCTCGATAAGCTGATCGCCTGGGTCGACAAGGGAACGCCGCCGCCGCGCGCCGCGCGGGTAGAGACCGAGAGCGCCAAGGGTCCGCTTATCCTGGACCAGTACGGTAATCCCAAGGGCGGCGTGCGTACGACGGCCCTCGATGTTCCGGTCGCCGAGTACCACCTGTGTAACGTCGGCAAGGCCGACAACATCAACCCCGTCGGCATCAATTTCGGCATGGCCTACGAGGCGCCTTTCACGCCGGAGCGGCTCAAGGCCCTCTACCCGACGCGGCAGGCCTACCTGGACAAGGTCAACCATCGCCTGGACGAACTGGTCCGCGACGGCTGGTACCTGAAGGAAGACGCCGACGAGGCGCGCGCCCAGGCCGCCGAGTACGCCAAGACCATGCCGTGACACACAGGATCCAGCCCCGGCCTGGGGCTAGGTCTACTGACAGGGAGGCCAGACATGCCGTTGAGCGTCAGGAAAGTCATCGCCCCCGGGCTATTCGCCCTCGCCATGATGACCAGCCTTACCGTAGCGGCGCGCGCCGCCGTGCCGGCGATCCCGGCCGTGACGCCGGTCGCCAGCACAGGCGCTTCCCAGCCCTACGGTTCGAACGATGCCGATGTCGCGGACCTGGCGCGCTTCGGCTACGTGCAGCAGGAGTTCTTCATCTCGGGCAAGGTCGGTGACGGGATTCCCTACACCACGCGCCTGCTCGTCCGTCGCCCGGCCGATCCCAAGAAGTTCAGCGGGATCGTGGTCGCCGAATCCATCCGATCCACGGCCTCCCGCAGCATGTGGGGCGTGCGCCGATACATGATGCGCAACGGGCACGCCTATGTGGAGATCGGCTCCAACCTCTCGGTCAACACCCTGGTGAAGCCATCCGACCCCGTCCGCTACGCCGCGTTGCAGGTGCCTGATCCCAAGCCGGGGTCCCTAGTGTTCGGCCACGTGCAGGAAATCGCCGCCCAGGCGGGCCTCCTACTGCGATCCAACCTGCCCGGCGGACCGTTCCAGGGGTTCAAGGTGCGGCATATCCTGCTCGCCGGGTGTTCGGAACAGGGCGTGTTCGTGCGCCTGTATCTGCGTGATTCTCACAGGCTCTATCGGACGGCCGACGGTCACTCGATCTTCGACGGGTACTTCCCGGCCTGCGTCGCCGACTGGCCGCCCATCGTCAGCTACGAGGACGGCAGGCCGGTCGAGAACCTCGTCCCGCAGCCGTCTGAGGCGCCGGTCATCCTGTTTGCGACATCGGAGCCCGAGGGCTTTCCGCAGGCCGGGCGGCTATACCGACGCCCGGACAGCGACGCCGCCGGCGACAAGTTCCGCCTCTATGAGATTGCAGGCATGCCGCACGGATTGGGCCGCCGGATGGGTGGCGATCCCAGGGCGCGGCGGACGGTGTCGTGCAGCGGCCCGCAGAGCCCGAGCAACTTCCCGGGCGAATTCCCGGCCAACAACGCCCTCGACAAGCTCATCAACTGGGTTGACCACGGAACACCGCCGCCGCGGGCGGCGCGCCTGGAGATCGAAAGCACCTCCGGCCCACTGATCCTGGATCAGTTCGGCAATCCCAAGGGCGGCGTGCGCACGACCGCCGTCGATGTCCCGACTGCCGAGTATCCCCTCTGCCATACCGGTAAGGTGACCAACATCGACCCGGCCGGCGTCAGCTTCAGCACCGCTTACGAAGTTCCCTTCACGGCGGAGCGCCTCAAGGCGCTCTATCCGACGCCCCAGGACTACGTGGACAAGGTCAACCACCGTCTGGACGAACTGGTCCGCGACGGCTGGTACCTGAAGGAAGACGCCGACGAGGCGCGCGCCCAGGCCGCCGAGTACGCCAAGACCATGCCCTGAAGCCGTGGTCGCATTCTCAAGCCTGGAATTTAGCCTAAGGCCCCGCCCTACTCGCCTGCCTGGACCACGGCGCCGATGACCGCGGGCTCGTCGATATTCGGCGAGCGCAGGCGGTTGGCGAAAAAGATCAGCGCGCAGGAAAATATCTGCAGGACAACGAAGGCGGCGAAAGCCGGCTGGTAGGTGCCGGCGCGGTCGTACACTTCGCCGATGAACCGCGCCGCGGCCGCGTTCAGCACGAGGATCACCGGAAACATCACCCCGAAGACGGTGCCGAATGACGCCGGCCCGAACTTCTTGGCGATGAGCACCGTCAGAAGCGGCATGAGGGCTCCGCTGCTCATCCCCTGCAAGGCCGAACAGAACACGAGGGCCGGATAGGTTACATGGGGCGTCACCACGAATAACACGGCGTTTTCGATGGCCCCGATAAAGAATACTCCGGTCATCAGCAGCATCTGATTGGCCTTGTCGGCGATGACAGCCAGTCCCACCTTGCCCGAAATAGCCATGATGCCCGCCACCGAGGCGAAGGTCGCGGCGTAGGTCACCGGAATCCCGGCCTGCATGGCCATGGGGGCCAGCGTGATGACGATGGCGCCCGACACTGACATGGGAATGGCGATGGCCAGGGCGACGCACCAGAAGAGCGGCATCGTAAGGATCGCGCGGATCGGGAGCGGCGATGTCCGCTCCGCGGTCGCCACCACGTCACTGGGCGTCGCCGGCTTCTTCTCCCGGGCGATCTCTTCCGCCGTCGGGTACAGGCGCAACAACATGCCCGGCACGACCAGGACTGCCGTGGCTACCGCGCCTGAGATCATCAGGGTCGCACGCCAGCTGAGATTCTGCAGGAGCAGTCCTACGCAGGGAACCACCACGATGCCGGCCAGCGAAAGGCCCATGGCGCTCACCGTGAGCGCACGTCCGCGATGAGCGTCAAACCACTTGACGACCAACACCGCGACCGGTCGGGTCGCCAAACCCAGGCCCAGGTGAAGGATGAGCGCCACGACGATCGCCGACAACAGGATCGAATGCGAGAGGCCGAGGGTGGCGAAGCTCGCCGCCAAGATCAGACTGCCTACGGCGATCATCGGCCGAGGTGGAAAGCGGTCGGCCATCCACCCCAGGAACGGAGCCATCACAGCGCCGCCGAGACTCCCCAGGATGACGACCGTGTTCATGTCGGCGCGGGAAAGGCCGAATTCCTTGGAGACAGGCAACACATAGAGCCCGAACGCCCCCTGCACGATCGCGGTGATAAACGCCGTGCCGGCCATCGCGTAGATGACCAGGTTCCAACCGTAGAAGTAGGTGCGTTTCAAGCGCTGCCCTCCGGCTGCTGCGCGGGTGTCACGGGTCTTGGCCCGCCCCGCACGAATTGGATTGTCATCAGATCGGGCGACGCACTTGCTGATTCAGCGCGCCGCATCGGGATCAAACGTTATGACGGCGGCGTGCGCCGGGTCCGCGAGGCCGGCGGCCGGCTTCGGGGCATGTCGAGGAGGCGCGACAGGAAAAAGGGTCGGCCTCCGTGGTGATCCGTCTGGCCAAGTTCCCACCCTACGTCGTCTTAATCATTGTTTTTATTGGCTGATCCAGAGATCGGATCACCTGAACGACGCGAGCTTAGTCGGGCCTCGTTCTTTACGCAATGTTACACCGACGTGGCGCGCGCCGGAGGACAGGAACGGTTCCATCCGGCGAATTCACCGGTAATGTCGCGCCTGTCCGCGGGGCCGGGGGCCGCGAGGCCACGCGCAAACGCTCACCTGCTTTTGAGAGAATCCACCAGATGCTGACCAAGGCCGACGATTATCCGATCCACCAGACGGCGGATCCGATCGCCTACGCCGGCACCGATCGGAATTTCTACGACCGGTATTTCTTCAATGGCTATTCGATCGACGGTGAGATTTTCTTCGCCTCAGCCTTGGGCGTGTACCCTCACCTGAACATCATGGACGCCGCGTTCGCCATCCGGATTGGCGACATGCAGTATAATCTGCACGCGTCACGGCACCTGAACATGGAGCGCATGGACACCCAGGTGGGCCCGATCCGCGTCGAGGTCGTCGAGCCGCTGAAACGCCTGCGCGTCATCGTCGATGACAAGGATCACGGCATATCGGCGGACATCCTGTTCGAAGGTCGCACGCCCCCCGTCGAGGAGCCCCGGGCGATTCGGCGGAGCGGGCCGCGAACGACGTCCGACTTCACTCGGTTGACCCAACTCGGCCGCTACACGGGCTGGGTGCGCGCCGGCGGGCGCGAAATCCAGCTCAACGACCGACAGGTCGAGGGCGTGCGCGATCGGTCGTGGGGCGTGCGGCCGATCGGCGCCCGCGACCCGCAGTCGATGGTTCCGCCCGAGGAACCTCAGTTCCATTGGCTGTGGGTTCCCGCCCAGCTCGAGGACCGCGCTTTCCTGTTCTTCCTCAACGAGGATGGCCGGGGAGAGGCTTGGAATCTGGGAATGGCGGTCTTGCATGATGACGGACGTGTGGAGCATCTGGAGGGCGCCTCGATGGACATCTCGTACATGCCAGCCACCCGCTGGCCGTCGCGCGGAGTGATCACGGTTCCCTCGGGCCCCGGGGTCTACACGATCGATCTCGAACCGGGTCCCCGGTTCTTCATGACCGGGCTCGGCTATATGAACCCCGAATGGTCGCATGGCATCAACAAGGGACCGCTCGCGGTCGGATACGACGAGATTCGCATCACGGACATCCCTGGCTATGTACCGCCCTTTACCTACACCCAGGCCTTTACCCGCGCGACGATGACAACGCCTGAACAGCAGGTGATCCGCGGGCATGGCACCTTCGAGGCCTTGAGTTTCGGCCCACACGCCGGCCTTGGATTCGAGGCCGCCCACGACGGAGCGTGAGCGCCTTGCCTCGGGTTCTGACGCCGTGATTAGACTGCGGCGTGAGGGGGGCGCGGCGTCCGGCCCCATAAGCTAGGATTGCAAATGTCCCAGGATCAAACTGTCTCAGGCGGCATCGTCGTCCATAGCCGGACCGAACTCTACACGTTCAACGTCGGGCCTGACGCCCTCACCTATTTCTCCGTTGACGGGACCTATACCGGTGACCTGGACGGACGGGCCGACGAAGCGGTTGTGGCCGTGGTCCACGCCGATGGAACGCGGTCGAGCTACGGCTTCGGAGCCTTCACGGGCAAGGTCAAAGGCCGATCTGGAACCCTGACCTGGAAATTCACCGGCAATGTGATCGAGATACTTGAGGGAACCGGAGAACTCTCCGGCCTCAAGGGCAGCGTTCCCTACGCCATCATGCCGGGCTCCACGACCGACTTCACCTATTCCGGCGTGGTCTCAGGCTAGCGCGCGGACGGCGCGAAGAGCCTCAGGGTCTCCATCGCGGGTCCGGCCCCACCGTCGAGGCGAAGCGCCTGAATGCAGACGTGATCGGCGCCGGCGTCGTGGTGAGCCTTGATCCGGTTGCGGATGGCGGTCTCATCACCCCACGCCACGACTGCGTCCATCAGCCGGTCAGACCCCTGATTTTCGAAGTCGTCGTCCGTAAAGCCCAGCCGCTTCCAGTTGTTGCGGTAGTTCGGCAGGCCCACGTAGCCGCCCACGGCGGTCCTCGCCGCCGCCCGGGCCTTGCCCGGATCGGTTTCGAGCAGAACCGGTAATTCGGGGCATAGTAGCTTGCCGGGCCCCAGGATCGCCCGGGCCTGCGCCGTGTGCTCCGGCGTCGCATGATAGGTGTGCGCCCCATCCGCCAGTTCCCCCGCGAGCGCCATCATCTTGGGCCCGAGCGCGGCAAGCAGCTTTGGAGCGGGCTCGGCAGGCGGCACGGCGAAGTACGGCGCCTTGGCCATGGTCTCAAGATAGGCCCGCATCGTCGGCACGGGCGGCTTGTAGGCCTGGCCGCGCATCCCCTCGACCACGACGGTGTGCGACACGCCGAGGCCCATGACGAAACGACCGGCGGATTGCTCTGCCAGGGTGGCGCCCGCGCAGTGGGCCGCGAAGGCGTCGCGTCCGTAGATGCTGGCGATGCCGGACGCCAACAGTAGCTTCCTCGTTTGCGACAGCATCCAGGCCGAGTGCACGAAAACATCGCGGCCCAACGTTTCCGGCATCCAAAGGGCGCCGTAGCCCCAGGCCTCCAACTGCCTCGCGAATTCCGCGGCCTGCTCCGCCGTCAGGCTTTCAGTCGACTGCCAGACTCCTAGGTCGCCAAGCATCATGTCTGTTCCTTGCGATCCCACTGGTCAAAGAAGGTGATGTCTTCGGCGGGCGGCCGCGCCGCCGGCTTGAACGTATCGCCGATGGTGTAGGCGAGCGGCAGCAGAGCCACCTGTGTGACGTCGTCGGGTATGCCGAGGATCGCGGCCACCTCCTTCTCCCGCATGAGGTGGATGGTGGTCAGCGCCGTCCCCAGGCCCCGGGCCCGCGCCGCGAGGCAGAAGCTCCAGACCGCCGGATAGATGGAGGCGAAGAACCCGGCTTGCGCGGCCGGCATGTCGCTGCCCGGACGGCCGACCAGGCACGGGAAGACCAGTGCCGGAACCTCATGCAGATGATCGGCGAGGTAGTGGGCCGAGTCATAGACCCGTCCGGTCTGCGCCTCGCCGTCCTGCCTGGCCTTCTCCGCCGACGTCAGGAACAGGTCGCTTCCGATCGAGCGGTACAGCTCGGCGAGCGCCGCGCGCTTCGCCGGATCGGTGACCACGATCCACCGCCAGTTCTGCCGGTTGCTAGCCGTGGGGGCCTGCTGGGAGACGCGGATGCACTCGAGTATGAGCGCCCGCGGGACGGGCCGGTTCAGGTCCAGTCGCTTGCGGACCGCTCGCGTGGTCGACAGCAGTTCGTCCGCAACATCGATCGGAATGGACAAGGGTGTCTCCTCGGGTCTCGATTGATATTTTGGGCTTTTCTCAGCCGACCATGTATTGGCCAGCGTCGCAGTTGATCGACTGTCCGGTGATGGTGCGGCTCTCTTCGCTAGCCAGGAAGATGGCCAGGTTGGCGATGTCGGACGGCTGGGAAATGGTCCGTAGCGGCACGCTCGCCAGGGACCTGGCCTTCCATTCCTCGAAGGTGATGCCCTGCTCCGCCGCCATCCGCTTGCCGTAGTTGATCAGCAGGTCGGTCTCGATGCCGCCCGGCACCAGGCAGTTGCAGCGGATGCCGTACTGGCCGACTTCCAGCGCCACGGACTTGGTGTAGGAGCGAAGCCCGCCCTTGGCGGCGACGTAGTGGGTCTTGCGCGGCATGCCGGGCCATCCTGCGGTCGATGAGAAGTTGACGATCGAGCCCGACTTGCGCTCCAGCATCGAGCGGTTCAGCACCTCGCGGGTGCACAGCATCGAGGCGGTCAGGATGACCCCGATCGTGTAGTTCCAGTTCTCCACCGTCTGTTCCCAGACGTACTTGTCCTGGCCGGGCACCGAGGCGTTGTTCAGCAGGATGTCCACCTGGCCGTGGGCGTCCATGGCGCGCTCC
>CANJXI010000075.1 GCA_947478785.1 Caulobacteraceae bacterium | reverse complement strand
CGTCGGGACGGATCGGACCCGGCCCCGCGCGTTCCAGGAGCTTCGGCAGCTCGGTGAAGACGGTGGGCGTATAGCCCTTGGTGGTCGGCGGTTCGCCGGCGGCGAGACCGATCTCGCGCTGGGCCATGGCGAAGCGGGTAACCGAGTCCATCAGGCAGAGAACCTCCATGTCCTGGTCGCGCAGGAACTCGGCGATGGCCATGGTCATGTAGGCGGCCTGGCGGCGCTTCAGCGCCGGCTCGTCGGAGGTGGCGACCACGACGATGGCGCGCTTCAGGCCCTCCTCGCCAAGCGTCTCCTCGATGAACTCGCGGACCTCGCGGCCCCGCTCGCCGATCAGGCCGACGACGACCGCGTCGCAGTCGGCGTTACGGGCCAGCATGGAGAGCAGCACCGACTTGCCGACGCCGGAGCCCGCGAACACGCCCAGGCGCTGGCCGCGGCAGCAGGTGGTGAAGACGTTCATGGCGCGCACGCCCAGGTCGAGCCTGCCGCCGACGCGGGCGCGGGCATGGGCCGAGGGCGGGGCGGCGCGCAGGGGATAGGGGACGATCCCCTTGGGCAGCGGCCCCTTGCCGTCGATAGGCTCGCCGAAGGCGTCGACGATCCGGCCAAGCCAGGCCTTGGTGGGGCGGACGGCCGAGCCCAGGGGTTCAATGCGGATCTCGGCGCCCGGCGCCACGCCCTCGACCGGTCCGAAGGGCATCAGGAGCGCGCGGGTGTCACGGAAGCCCACCACCTCGGCGGACAGCGGCTTTTCGCCAAAGCGGGTGATCTCGGCCCGGGCGCCGACGGCTAGGCGGGTCAGCCCGCCACGGGCCTCGATCAGCAGGCCGTTCACCGCGGCGACGCGGCCGGAGACCGTCAGGGGATCCAGCCGCTCCACGGCGGCCACAAGACTCTGCACGAAGCGCCCTCAATTCATCAGGCCGCAGAATCCTCGGTGGCGCTTAAGGGGTAGTGAAGATCAGCGCAGGGCGCGGGCCAGTCTCAGAGCCCGCCTCGGGTGCCTAACGACCAGTTTCGCGGCGGTCAGGGGGCGGCGGCGGGCCGCCTTCAGGATCAACGGCCGGACCGCGCGACCGACATAGGGCCGCATGGCGGGCCCGGTCGCCCCCCGTGTCGCCCAGATCGCCACGCCCAGCGCGACGAGGCCCACGCCCAGCACCACGCCGCGATGCTTGCGGGCCTGGCTGTAGAAGGTGAGCCCGCCGCGCTCGCCGATCACCAGGTGGGCGATGGGGCTGGCGGCGGCGTGCAGGGCGGCCGCGGCGGCGACCTCGAGGTCCTTCAGCGCGCCGGCCGGCAGCTGGATATGGCTGAACGCGATCCGCGCGCGGCCCAGGGATCGGCGCGCGGAGGACGGCAGGGCTGCCCGGGCCAGGTGGACATAGCCGCCGACACGGGAGGCCGCCCGGGTTTCGATCATCGCCTCCTCGATAGCCTTCAGCGCGCCGGCCTCCTCGCCCAGGGCGTCGATCCAGGTGTCGAAGCCGCCAAAGCGGGCGATCGCCGCGCGGGCGACGCGCCGGGCGTGTTCCGGAAGGGCCAGATCGGCCGCCACCGCGTGGGCCCGGCCGCCGTGGGCGTTGATGCTCTCCGCCGTCTTGCGTATGGCGGCCTCGTCCGCGCCGACCAGCAACACCGCGGCGCCTGCGTCGGCCGCATGGTGGGCCACCGCCAATCCGAGGCCGGACCCGGCGCCGGTCACCACGACCACCTGCTGGGCGAGCGGCTTGAGTTTGGCGCGCATGACGTCCCTCCGAACTTGGTTACGGATATCCCCGGCTGAAAACGGGCGGGGTGCTGCGACGTTCCGCCGCTCCAGCGTTCGCCCTACCTGTCCAATCACGAAAGATTCAACAACCTATTGTCTCGGTGCGGCTCCAGCCACGCTTGTACGCGATTCCGAAATCAGATTAACGATTCGGATGAGGCGACCAATATCCATTAACCAGTCTTAAATTAACTCGTCGGCAAGTTAACGGCGAGCACGAGAGCGGATTCATTGGAATTCGCGGGGCATTGCGGAAACGCACTAGGAGAGGCTGATGCGCGTACTGTTGATCGAGGACGACAGCGCAACGGCGCAAAGCATCGAATTGATGCTCAAGTCGGAAGGGTTCAACGTCTATACCACCGACCTCGGTGAGGAAGGCGTCGATCTGGGAAAGATCTATGACTACGATCTGATCCTGCTGGACCTCAATCTTCCCGACATGAGCGGCATGGATGTTCTGCGCACCCTGCGCGTGGGCAAGATCAACACCCCGATCATGATTCTGTCGGGCTCGGCCGAGATCGACACGAAGGTCAAGACCTTCTCCGGCGGCGCCGACGACTACATGACCAAGCCCTTCCACAAGGACGAACTGGTGGCCCGCATCCATGCGGTGGTCCGCCGCTCGAAGGGTCACGCGCAATCGGTCATCAAGACCGGCGACATCACCGTCAACCTTGACGCCAAGACCGTGGAAGTGAATGGCCTGCGGGTTCACCTGACGGGCAAGGAATACCAGATGCTGGAGCTGCTCTCGCTCCGCAAGGGCACGACGCTCACCAAGGAAATGTTCCTGAACCACCTCTACGGCGGCATGGACGAGCCCGAGCTGAAGATCATCGACGTGTTCATCTGCAAGCTCCGCAAGAAGCTGGCGGCGGCCGCCGACGGCAAGCACCACATCGAAACGGTCTGGGGCCGCGGATATGTGCTGCGCGACCCGCAGGAGGCCCAGGTCGCCGCCTGATCGCACGCGCCCTGAACAGTCTTAAGCGCCCGCCCTCACCGGCGGGCGTTTTCATTCCCGCGCATTCATCTAGGCTCTCGCCGAACCCGCATCGGGAGGACGGCGATGGGTAGGCTGCTCGCCCTGGCCGTGGCGCTGATCGCCGCGGCGCTGGTCGCCTGGGTCAACGAACGCCCGCCCGCGGCGCAACCGGCGGACGCCGCCCTGAGCGTCTTCTCGGCGATGCGCACCATGGCCGACGTCGAGGTCATCGCCGCGCGCCCGCACCCCGTGGGCTCGGCCGCCAACCAGGCGGTGCGCGATCACCTGATGCGCCGGATGACCGAGCTGGGGCTTTCGCCGCAGATCCGGCGCGGCTCCGCGATCGAGGTCAGCCCGGACGCCGTCGCCGGCGCCAGCGTCGAGAACGTCGTGGGCGTGCTGCCGGGCCGCGACCGGGGAAAGCCGGCGCTGGTCCTGATGGCGCACTACGACAGCGTCCCAGGCTCACCCGGCGCGGCCGACGACGCCGCCGGGACGGCGAGCGCGCTGGAAGTGATCCGCGCCATCGCGGCCAGGGGGCGGCCAGAGCGCGATGTCATGGTGCTGATCACCGACGGCGAGGAGGCCGGGCTCTTCGGGGCCGGCGCGTTTTTCGCCCGCGACCCCCTGGCCGGCCACGTCGGCTTCGTGATCAACATGGAGGCGCGCGGCAACGGCGGCCGGGTCCAGATGTTCGAGACAGGCCGCCAGAACGGGGCGGCGATCGATCTCTTCCGGCGCACGGCCCATCGGCCGTCGGCGAGTTCACTGTCCGGCTTCATCTACGCGCACATGCCCAACGGCACCGATTTCACCGAGGCCAAGACCCGCGGCGCGCCGGGCCTGAACTACGCCTTCCTGGGCCAGCAGTTCGACTACCATTCACCGACCTCGACGCCGGCCACGGTGGACAAGTCCAGCCTGCAGGACATGGGCGACCAGGTGCTGGGCGTGGCCGAGGCTATCGCCACGGCGCCCGCCCTGCCCGCACGCCGCGCCGACGCCGTCTATGGCGCGACCTTCGGCGATCTTGTCGTGGCCTACCCCGCCTGGGGCGGCTGGCTGGTGCTGGCGGCGGCCGGCGGCCTTATCGCCCTTGGGGTCCGGCGGGCGCGCAAGCTGGAGGGCTTCGCCTGGCTGGACGTCGCCAGGGGCGCGGCGGCGCTGCTGTTCTCGACGATCGGCGGCGTCGCGGTGCTGCACTTCGCCCGCAAGGCCACCGGCGCCGAGGTCGGCTACCTTGCGCAGCGCTTCCTGCTGGCCCAGGCCGTCCACTGGGAAGCCGCCATGCTGCTGTTGGGCATGGGTTTCCTGCTGTTCGCCGCCGCGTCGGCTGCGCGCGGCCGGCGGATCGCGGCGCTGCTGCCGCTGGCGGCCGGCCTGGCCAGCTCGGCTTTCGGAGGTTTCGACGCCCTGGGCCTTGGCCTGGGCCTCGCCGCGGCGATCCTCGGACTGGCTGCCTGCGAACGTCCGGTCAGCCGGGCGGGCGCCTGGGCCGGCGTCCTGGCGCTGGGCTGGCTCGTTACCCTCAGCCTGCAGATCGCCGCGCCCACCACGGCCTATGTGTTCGGCTGGCCGCTGCTGCTGGCGGCGCTGGCCGCGGCCGGCACGTCGCTGGCCGCCCGGCGGGGGCCGGCGAGCCTCGTGCTGCTGGCCCTGGCCGCTATCGTCGGTCTCGTCTGGATCGCTGGCCTGGCCCACGTGGCCTTCCTTAGCCTGGATCTGGCCGAGCTGATGGCCCTGCCGCTGATGCTGGCGGCGTTCGGGTTGTGGCCGCTGGCGCAGCCGGACGAGGGCGCGCCGCCCGCCCGGCTTGTCGGCCCGACCCTGCTCGTCTGCGGCGCCGCGATGCTGGCCGCGGTCAGGCTGGCCGACCCGTGGACCCCGCGCCATCCGCAGGTCACCCAGGTGTTCTACCGGGTCGATCAGGACAGTGGCCGCGCCTGGCGGATCAGCACCCGGCCTGAACACCTGGCCTGGACCGAGGCGGTGCTGAGCGCCGATGGCGGCGCACCCGCTCCGGCCAGGCACTGGAGCCTGCCCAACCCCTTCCGGGCGGCGCCGGCGCGGATGATCGCCGAAGCCGCGCCGACCCTCACACTCACGCGCGAGGCGGACGGCCGCCTGCGCCTGCACGCCGTCCCGCCGCCGGGCGCCCGGATTCTCGACCTGCAGCTGCAGCCGGACACGGCGGCCAGCGCCGAGCAGTTCGCCGAGCTTGCCATGCGGGTGGTCCTGAAGCCCGGCCGTTGGACGCCGATCCGCTGGTATGCGGCGCCGGCCGGCGTCGACATCCTGATCCGGCCCGGCGGCCCGGGCGCCATCGATGTCCGCTACGCCGCCATCCAGGAACGCTGGCCGGCCGGCGCCGCGGCGCTCCCGTCCCGGCCGGCGACGGCCATGCCCTTCGACCTCTCGGACTCCACCCTCGTCACCGGCAGCCGCCGTTTCACCTGGTGAACGCGCCCACTTGGTGATCACCGGAGATTTCGCTAAATCCGGCCCATGAGCGACATCACCATCTTCCACAACCCCAACTGCGGAACCTCCCGCAACACCCTGGCCCTGCTCCGCGAGAAGGGCCTTGAGCCCAAGGTCGTGGAATATCTGAAGGCCGGCTGGACCAAGCCGCAGCTGGAGGGGCTGTTGAAGACCATGGGAGCGCAGGCGCGAGACATCCTGCGCGTGCGCGGCACCAACGCCGAGGAGCTTGGTCTCACCGACCCGGGAGCCTCGGACGCCGCGCTGATCGCGGCCATGATCCTGCAGCCCGTGCTGGTGGAGCGGCCCATCGTGGTCACCCCCAAGGGCGCGGCGCTGTGCCGGCCGAAAGAGATCGTGCTCACCCTGCTCTGAGCCCGCGACAAATCGCCCGCGGACGGCCGCCTGGCGCGGGCCGCCACGTTTCCGCCCCCGATCGGCCCGACCTCGCGACTCCTGAAAAGCCGGCGTTCGGAACCGATACCTTAACCACGGTCGGCTAACAGGGGGCGTGATGCAGGACCTGAAAGCGCGGCTTGCCGCCATCCGGATCGCGCCCCGCGCCCTGATGGCCGCCGGCGGAATGCTCGCCCTGGCGGTGGTCTGGAAGGTGGCCGTGGTCGACCACACGCCGGTCAGGCCGCCCCTGTCGCCGGCCGCCGTCACCGCCCTGCAGCATGCGGCTTTCACCGAGGCCGAGGCCCAGCCCGGCTTCGCCCGCGCCGAGACGGTGCCCGTTCGCGTGCAGCGCGGCGAGACCTTGGAGAGCGCCGTCCAGCGCGCCGGCGTCGCGCCCGCCGAAGCCGCGACGGCGGTGGCGGTGCTGGCCCAGGCGATGGACACCGTGCATATCCGCGCCGGCATGGTCATCGACGCGGCGGTGGCCAGGCCCAGGGCGCCGCGCGGCGCGGTCCGCCTGATCGGACTGTCCATGCGCACCGGCCCCGCCAGCGCCATCACGCTCTCGCGCAGCTTCGACGGCGCGCTTCGCCTGCGCCAGCTGGAGGAGACGGTCAGCGACGAGACCGTGGCCGGCAACGGCGTCATCGCCGGATCCCTTTACGAAAGCGCCGAGCGGATCGGGGCCACCCCCGCCGTCACCGCCCAGGTGGTCAAGCTGTTCGCCCACAAGCTCGACTTCCAGCGCGATATCCAGGACGGCGACCGCTTCAAGCTGGTGTTCGACCGCAAGGTCACGGAAAGCGGCCGCACGATCGCCGCCGGCGACCTGGAGTACGCGGAGCTTCATGGGGTCAAGTTCTACCGCTTCGAGCGCGGCTCGGAAGCCGAATATTTCGACGAGTTCGGCAAGAACATCAAAGGCTTCCTGCTGCGCACCCCGGTCGACGGGGCGCATATCACCTCGCTGTTCGGGATGCGCCGCCACCCGGTGCTGGGCTACACCCGCGCCCACCAGGGCATCGACTTCGGGGCCGGGACCGGCACCCCCATCGTCGCGGCCGGCGACGGCGTGGTCGTCCAGGCGGGACGCTGGGGCGGCTACGGCAACTGGCTGCGCATCCGCCACTCGGGCGGCTGGGACACCGGCTACGGGCATATCTCGCGCTACGCCTCGGGCATCCGGCCAGGCATGCGCGTGCGCCAGGGCCAGGTGGTGGCCTATGTTGGCGCCACCGGCCTGGCGACCGGTCCCCACCTGCACTACGAGGTCTGGCGCGACGGCCAGCGGGTGAACCCGATCGGCGCCGCCGTTCCGCAAGGGACCGTCCTGGCCGGCGCCGAGCTCGCCCGGTTCCGCGAGCGCAAGGACCACATCGATCACCTGCTGGCCATCGGCGGGCCGCCCAAGGCGCTGGCGGCCAGCGACCAGCTGCAACGCTAGACCCTTTCCGGTTCAAGTGGAATCACTTGAACCGGATGAAAAGGGTCTATCTTCAAAGGCTTAGAGCGCGTCGGACGGGTGGACCGGTATCCACTTCACCCTGACGCGCTCTAGGTCAGGCGTCGAAGACGATCACCGAGCGGGCGACCGAACCCGTCTTCATCTCGGTGAAGGCCTCGTTGACCTGTTCGAGCTTGATGCGGCGCGAGACCATGTCGTCGAGGTTCAGCTTGCCGGCCATGTAGAAATCCACGAGCCGGGGCATGTCCACCGGGAAGCGGTTGGAGCCCATCAACGAACCCTGGATCCGCTTCTCGCCCAGGAATGCAGCGCCCATCAGGCTGATCGTCTGGCCGGCCGGGATCATGCCGATGATGTTGGCCGTGCCGCCGCGCGCCAGCATGTTGAAGGATTGCTCGGCGGTCACGGCGAGGCCGATGGCCTCGAAGGCGTGCTGCACGCCGCCCCGGGTCATCTCGACCACTTCCTTGACCACGTCGGTCCCGCCGGCGGCGCAGATGAAGTCGGTGGCTCCGAAGGCCTTGACCATGTTCTCCTTGCCCGGCGCCATGTCGATGGCGATGATCCGGCTGGCGCCGGCGATCGCCGCGCCATTGATCGCGGCCAGTCCCACGCCGCCGCAGCCAATCACGGCCACGGTGTCGCCCGGCCGGACGTTGGAGGTGTGGATCGCCGCCCCGACCCCGGTCATCACCCCGCAGCCGATCAGGGCGGCGCGGTCGAGCGGCATGTCCTTGCGGATCGCCACGCACGCATGCTCGTGGATCAGCATCTGCTCGGCGAAGGACGAGAGGTTCAGGTACTGCAACATCGGGCCGTTGGCTGCGGACAGGCGCGGTTCTTCCTCGGGCTCGCGCTTGGTCTCAGGCGAGATGCAGAGCGCCATGCGGCCGGTGAGGCAGGACTCGCAATGGCCGCAATAGGCCGACAGGCAGGTGATCACATGGTCGCCCGGCTTGACGGTACGGACCTCCGAGCCGACCTGCTCGACGATTCCGGCGCTCTCGTGGCCAAGGACCGCCGGCAGGGGATGCTTGTAGGAGCCCTCGATGAAGTGCAGGTCGGAGTGGCAGACCCCGGCGGCGGCGGTGCGGATCAGCACCTCGCGCGGACCGGGCTTGCTGATCCGCACGTCCTCGATCTGCAGCGGCTTGCCGACTTCGCGCAACACGGCGGCCTTCATGGCGTTCTCCCCATCCTGGCCCTGTGGCGGGCCTTGAGACGACAGGCTTATCGCCGTTCAGGAGCGGCGGCCATGGGATTTGCCGGCGGCCCAGCCAAAAAGGTCGACAGCCGGCCAGCGATCGTTCCAAGACTGGCCGATGGACGAGACGCCGCCGCAGCGCCGCGCCGGGGAGGTCTTCCTGGCCTTCCTCGCACAGGGCCTGACAGCCTTCGGCGGGCCAGTGGCGCACCTGTCCTATTTCCGCAAGGAGTTCGTCGAGCGGCGGGGCTGGCTCTCCGACGCCGCCTTCGCCGACCTCCTGGCCCTGGCCCAGTTCCTCCCCGGTCCCGCCTCGAGCCAGTTGGGCATGGCCATCGGTCTGCGGCGCGCCGGATACCTGGGGATGCTGGCCGCCTGGCTGGGATTCACGCTGCCGGCCGGCGCGGCGTTGATCCTGCTGGCCTATCTCGCGCCGACGTTCACCGACGCCTGGGGCGAGGGTTGGCTGCATGGGCTGCAGATCGCCGCGGCGGCCGTGGTGCTGCAGGCGCTGATCGCCATGGCCCGGACCCTGGCGATCGGTCCGATCCGCGCCGGCATGGCGATCGGGGCGGCGGCCGGGCTGATCATGGTCCATGGCAATCCGGTGGCGCAGATACTGGCCCTGACGGCCGGCGGCGTCTTCGGATTCTTCCTGCTGCGGGAGCCGGCGGCGATCGCACCCGACGACCCGGCGACCCATGCCGTGCCGACCGGCGTTTCGGTCGCGGCGCTCTGCGCCTTCGCGCTGATCCTGGGGCTGCTGCCGTTCGCGGCGGCCTACCTGCGGAGCCCGACGCTGGGGCTGGCGTCGGTCTTCTACCGGACCGGGGCCCTGGTGTTCGGCGGCGGTCACACCGTGTTGCCGCTTCTGCAGGGCGAGATCGTCGGGCGCGGCTGGCTCGACCAGGACACCTTCCTGGCCGGCTATGGCGCGGTCCAGGCCTTGCCCGGCCCGCTGTTCGGCTTCGCGGGCTTTGTCGGGGCCGCGCAGACGGTGGCCCCCGGGGGCTGGCGCGGCGGGCTGGTGGCGCTCGTGGCGATCTTCCTGCCCAGCCTGCTGCTGGTGCTGGGCGTCCTGCCGTTCTGGGACCGGCTGAAGGCCAGGGCCGAGGCCCGGGGGGCGCTGGCGGGCGTGGGCGCTGTGGTGGTGGGCCTCCTGGCGGCGACGCTCTGGAACCCGGTGCTGACCACTGCGGTGGAGCGGATCGGTGACTGGGCGCTGGTCGGGGGCGCCTTCGTATTGCTGGCGGTGGCCCGGCTGCCGCCGTGGCTTGTGGTGGTCGCCTTCGCGGTGGGGGCCGGCCTGATCCCCCGCTGAGACTCAGGCCTTCGCCACGCCCCCGGTGAAAGCGGCCGCTCCCAGCTTCGGCAAGCTGAAAGCCGGCATGCGGGGCCAGCGGAAGGTCCAGGGCCTGCGCTCCGGCATGCAGGATTCCAGCGCCGCGAGCACCTCCTCGGCCGGGGCGTCGTTCAGGAAATGGTTGCCGCCGGCGGTGCGCATGAAGCGGATCGGGTTGCGGGTGACGGTTTCGGCCGCGAGGCGCTCGGCGGTTTCGATGGGCGCGAAGTCGTCCTTGTCGCCGTGAAGCATGTGGATGGGAATGGTCAGGCGGCCGAGCGCGCGCCTGGCGTGGGCCAGCTGCGGGCGCTGGCCGGAGGCCTCGATCACCGCGTGGCGCAGGTCGCGCGGGATCACCTTTTGGGCCCTCGAGCCCATGTCGAGCAGCCAGCGCGCGGTAGGGCCCGGCTCTCCGAAAAAGCCGGAGAGCATGACCAGGCTGGCCACCTTCCCAGGATTGGCTTCGGCCATCAGGGCGGCGATGGCGGCGCCATAGCTCTGGCCGACCAGCAACACCTTCTGGCCACGGGGGCCGTCCAGCAGCGGGGCGAGCGCCTCGGCCTGGACGCGGATGTCGGCGACGGGACGCGCGGGCTCGGAGGCGCCGTAGCCCGGGCGGTCGACGACGATCATCTGCCGGTCAGCCGGCAGTTCGACCATGGTCTCGGCCCAGTATTCCGCCCACGAGGGCGCGCCGGTGATCACCACGATCTTCCAGGACACGGGCGTATCGCGCGGGGTCTCCAGCGCCGAGATGCGCCAGCCATGGCCGCCGCCGGCCTGGAAGCTGGTGCGGCGCACGACGCTGTCGGGATAGTCGGCGGAGGTGGGCGCGTGTTCCGTGCGCCCGCGCACGGCGCTCTCGAAGGAGGCCCAACCCATCTGCAACACGCCTTTGGGTCGTCTGCGCGCCACCGGTCCCGCCTCCTCAAGTCACGAGTCTGACCTAGGAATCGCAAACGCGCGTTTCAACGCATGGTTCGGCGGTAATCGGCTCAGGCCGCCGGTTGTCCGGTCGGCGTGGCCAAAGCATCACGCAATTCGCGTTTCAGCACCTTGCCGGTGGGGCCGAGTGGCAAGGAATCGACGATGCGCACCTCGTCGGGTGTCCACCACTTGGCGACGCGTTCGGCGACGTGGGCCTTCAGCGCCTCGGGATCGGCGGTTTGGCCGGGCTTGAGCATGACCAGGAGCAGCGGCCGCTCGTCCCACTTGGGGTGGGGGATCCCCACCGCGGCGGCCAGTGCGACGGCCGGGTGCGAGCAGACCGCGTCCTCCAGGTCGAGGGTGGAGATCCATTCCCCGCCCGACTTGATCACGTCCTTGGCCCGGTCGGTGAGGCGCAGATAGCCCTGGGCGTCGAGAGTGGCGATGTCGCCGGTGTCGAACCATCCGTCGTCGGTGAAGACCTCGGCGCCCTCGTTCTTGAAATAGGCCGAGGCGACCCAGGGCCCGCGCACCTGCAGGGGGCCGGCGGTGGCGCCGTCGCGGGGCGCGATCTCGCCGTGCTCGTCGATGACCCGCATGTCCAGACCCCAGACGCCCCGGCCCTGCTTGACCTTGCGGCGCAGAGTGGCCTCGGCGTCCTCGCCGGCATGCTCGGGCAGTGGCGTGTTGACGACGCCCAGCGGACTGGTCTCGGTCATGCCCCAGAGCTGCCGCACCCGGCCGCCCAGCCGGTCCTCGATGCGGCTGATCAGGGCGGCGGTGGGCGCAGAGCCGCCGACCGCGATGGTCTCCACCGAGGTCAGCCGCGCGCCGGTGGCGTCCAGGTGGTCGGCCACGCCCAGCCAGATGGTCGGCACGCCCAGGAGGAAGGTGACGCGCTCGCGCTCGATCAGTTCGGCGATGCTGGGGCCGTCCAGCGCGCGACCGGGCAGCACGAGGCTCGCCCCCACCAGCGGGGCCGCGTAGGGCGTGCACCAGGCGTTGGCGTGGTACATCTGGGCGCATGGCATCACCACGCTGCGCGCCGAGAAGTCGAAGGCGTCGGGGAGCGCCAAGGCCATGGCGTGCAGCACGGTGGAGCGATGGCCGTAGAGCACGCCCTTGGGGTTGCCCGTCGTGCCGGAGGTGTAGCAGAGGCCCGAGGCCTGCCGCTCGTCCAGCGCCGGCCAGTCGAAGTCCGGCGAGTTGGCCCCGATCAGGTCCTCATAGACCAGCGCGTTGGACAGGGTTTCGGGCGGCAGGTTTCCGGCATCGGTCATGGCAACGAAGGCCTTGATCAGCGGCAGGCGTGGCGAGAGCTCGGCCACCTGTGCGGCGAAGGTGTTGTCGTAGAAGAGGAAGGCGTCCTCGGCGTGGTTGGCCACCCAGACGATCTGGTCGTCGTGCAGGCGCGGGTTGATGGTGTGGATGATCGCGCCGATGCCGGTGACGGCGAAATAGAGCTCGAAATGGCGGTGCGTCGACCAGGCCAGCGTCGCCACCCGGTCGCCCGGCTTCACGCCCATCGCGACCAGCGCATTGGCCATCCGCTTGGTGCGGACCAGCGCGTCGGCGTAGCCGTAGCGGTGGATCGGCCCCTCCACCATGCGGTCCACAACCTGGCGGTCGGGATGGTACTCGGCGGCGTATTCCAGGATCGACGACAGCAGCAGCGGCCGGTCCATCATCAAGGCCTGCATGGGATATCGTCTCCTCCAGATCACGAAGGACGCAGGATACCCGACAGGCGGCCCTGAGGGGCGCGCGTGGCTCTTTCGGCCAATCCTGCGGCCTGACCTGTCGGGAATTCGCATCCTTCGGCCCCGGCGCCAAGCTTCAGACGAAGCTTCGGCGCTCAGGGTCGGGCACGCCCCGTACCCGCCTCGAGCCCGACGTCGGACCCTACGCCTGCGCCAGGGTCCTACGCCGCATCCGCAAGGCGCCGCCAAGGCCGGCGAAACCCGTCAGCATGTACAACCACGTCTGGGGCTCCGGCACCCCGGTGGGCGCCACATAGGCAGTGACGTTGGTCAGGAAGTTGTCGTAGCCGGAGGCCTGCTGATAGCCGCCGCCCGGCGTGCTGTTGGCGGTAAAGAACCCGAAGTAGATCTGGCCGCCGGCCGCGGAGAAGTCCGGGTGCTGCGTGGCGTCCGCGAGCGTGGTGTTGGTGACGTTGACCCGCGAGAAGCCGCTCGCAAGCAGACCCGTCGCCGTATGGCCGACCCAGCCGGCGCCGTTGTTCGCATCGCCAGTGTTGTAGAGGACGTTGCTGATGTAGGTGACACCCCCCTGGCGAACCGCGAAGCCCGACGCCTGGCCATTGCCCGCGCACGAAGTGGTGGCGGTCGGGCAGAGGCTCTCGATCGAGAAGTTCAGCGGGCCGAGCGCGCCCTGGGAAGCCGGATCGAAGAGCGCGCTCTCATAGATGCTGACGCCCACGACGATCGAGTTGGTGACAGGGCCACCGACCGAGTTAACGCTGTCGTTGACCAGGCGGTAGGAGCCCGGATCGCCCCCCGTCAGGACCTGCGAGGCCGACACGCCGGAGCCGCTGTTGGTGTAGCCGCCAAGCGACCAGTCGGCGGGGGCGAATGCGCCGTCGCCGATGAGGGCGGCGTGCGCGGCCGGGGCCGCCAGGACTCCGATCGCCAGCGCGGCGATGCTCGAACGGCGCGCGGCGGCGACGCCGGCGCGGACAATGGATCGGTACATGTTTTTCGCTCCCCCAAGGCTCTTCGCCAAGGTTAACATAACGTTGTTTCGGTTCCAGCCGGTTCGCCTGTCCGGGGAACAGCGTATCGCCCGCCCGTCCGCATCTAGGAGGCCGTCTCCGGGAGGCCTCATTTTTGCGCCCTACGCCTCCCCGATCATGTGGCTTTCCGCCAGGAGGACGTCCTGCCTGGCTTGGCGTTCCCGGAAGCCCGGGATGGGCGTGCGCGAGGTGAAGGCCTCGCGCAGGGGATGGCCGCTGACCCACGACCAGACCGCGATGGCCAGCACGCAGCCCGCGGCGCCCAGCACGAACGGCGCGCGGGCGCCCAGTGTGGCGGCGATCCAGCCGACGAGCAGCGCCCCCAGCGGGCGGCCGCCGTGCAGGCCGGTCATCCACAGGCCCGTGACCCGCGCGCGGAACGACGGGTCGGCCTGGAGCTGGAAGATGCCGCTGAGGATGCCCCACCAGCAGACGATGGCCCCGCCGCCGATCGCGGCGGTGACGAAGGCTGTGGCCAGGTTCGGGGCGAACGCCGTGCCCAGCATGCCCAGGCCGCCGACCACGGCCGGCAGGAGCTGGTCGCGGTGGCTCGGATGGGTGCGGCTCGCCCCCCAGGCGCCGCCGATCACCGCGCCAAGGCCAAGCGCGGAGAACATCAGCCCATAGGTGGCGGCCGAGCCGCCGAAGGTCTTGGTGACGAGCAGCGGCACGCTCACCTCGAACTGCCAGGCCAGCATGCAGTAGACGAGGTTCATCCAGAACGCCGCGGCGAGTTCGCGGTTGTGCCGGACGTGGGCTATCCCCTCGCGCAGCTGGCCCCGGCGGCTGACCTGGCGGGGGGCGACCCGGCGCTGA
This sequence comes from Caulobacteraceae bacterium, assembly GCA_947478785.1. Lineage (GTDB taxonomy): Bacteria > Pseudomonadota > Alphaproteobacteria > Caulobacterales > Caulobacteraceae > Phenylobacterium. Next base: position 5,861 of record CANJXI010000075.1, on the reverse strand, counting down.
TCGGGCCGGATCAGGACGAGCATGGTGATCGCCACCAGGAACGAGGCGGCGTTGAGCAGGAAGCAGGTCGCCACCCCCACCGCCGCCACGGCGAAGCCCGCGACGGCGGGGCCCATGACGCGCGCGACGTTCATGGTCATCAGGTTGACGTTGACCGCATTGGCCAGTTCCTCGGGCCCGACGATCTCCGAGACGAACGCCTGCTGCGTCGGCATCTGGAGCGAACTGTTCAGGCCCAGGAGGAAAGCCATCACGTAGACGACATGGAGCGTCGCGTAGCCGTTGGCGGCCAGCAGGCCGAGCGTCAGCGCCTGGGCGCCGGCGACCGTGTTGGTGCACAGCAGGATCCTGCGGCGATCGAACCGGTCCGCCAGCACGCCGCCGAGCGGCGAGAGCGCCGCGACCGGTATGACCTGCAGCATGACCATGACGCCCAGGTCGACGCCGCCGCCGCCCAGCTTGAGCACCAGAAGCCCTTGCGCCACGGTCTGCATCCACTGGCCGACCGAGGAGATGGACTGGCCAGCCAGGAATTTCCGATATCCGGGGTTGGCCAAGGAGCGGAAGATCGTCGAGGCGGTCGCGCGAAACCGGGTCACGCGCGCCACGTCGTTCGATTCGCGGCGTCTGGCCTGGTCACCTGGCGTCCCTCCCAAAGTGGGGATCTCGGCGCCCCGCTGACAGACCGATAGCGGGAAGCGCGGCGGCGCGCCATCCTCGCGCTTTACAGTCTGTAACCCGGGACGATCCGGGGGTTGGACGCCCCCTGCCTTCCCTTCGCGGGGAAGGCAGGGAAGTCGGGTCCTAGCCCCGCATGAGCGCGGCGCGGCCGCGGCCGCGGCGCAGGGAGGCCCCGGCCCCGCCGAAGCCCAGAATCATCAGGGCCCAGGAGGCGGGCTCCGGCACGGCGGCGCCGACGGCGCCGACGGCGTCGGCGGTCACCGTCACCGTGAAGCCCGTGCCCACGCCGTTGTCGCCGTAGGCGTCCGAGCGGTCGTTGACCAGGCCGTAGAGCGTGCCGTCGGCGCCGGCCGCGAAGTGGTAGCTGGTCCCGAGCTGGAAATAGTCGGCGGAGGAGCCCGGCGAGACCGCGTAGGTCCCAACCAGCGAACCCAGGAGGCCGTTCAGGCCAGCGGGACCGAAGGCGCCGGCCTGGCTGGGATCGTCGTAGCAGCAGCCGGGCGTGTTGAAGGCCCCGTAGGCGCCGCCGATCACATGGGTCGGACGACCGTCGGCATCGAAGTCGAGCGCGCCGCCGGCGTAGATGTTGGCGATCCCCGAGGCGGTCAGGGTGTAGGACTGGCCCGCCACCACATTCGCCAGGGCGATCGGCGTCGAGGTGGTGGCGCTCACGAAGACCGAGGCCGAGGCCGGTTGGGCGGCGATCATGCCGACGGCAAGCGCCGACAGCGCCAAGACTTTGAAATATTTATGCATACGCTTACCCCCTTACGGCTCCACGACGGTCCGTTTGGCGGCGCTTGCGTAGCGCGGCCCAGAAGAAACGAATTGTAAAGATTGGCCAGCACGGCCCCGAATCACGCGGCTGGCGGCTCGGGCAGCTTGAACGACAGCGGGATGCCCATGGCCGCCTGGGCGGCGGCGGCGGCCTGCATGAGGGCGCGCGGGGTGGCCGCATACTCGCGCGCGGTCATGTCCATGAAGTCCCGGAAGTCGCGGTTGAAGTGCGACTGGTCGTGATAGGCCTCGTCGATCAGGGTCCCGAAGGTGGGATCGGGCGTGATCCGGATGAGGCCCAGGGTCTCCAGGAACCGCTGGCGGCGCAGCAGGCGTTTGGGCGCGAAGCCAAAGGCGCCGAGGCAAAGCCGCTGCAGGGTGCGAGGCGAGACGCCCGCCCGGGCGGCGAATTCCGGCACGCCGGCCGGCCTGCGGCGCAGGACCTTGTCGACAGCCAGCACCAACGGGTGGCTGGCGGGGCGCCGCGCCAAGAGGTCCAGCAACACCCGGTCGAACCGGGCGACGCCCGCGACGTCGTCGTCGCCGTCGGCGATGAAGGCCTGTTGGAGGGCGATGGCGTCGACGCCGAGCTCGCCATCGATCTCGCGCACCCGGTTGGCCATCGCCCCGGCATGGGTTCCAATCAGCCGGTCCCAGCCGATGGGCGTGAGGCCGAAGCCCACGGTCTTGCCGCCGCCGGTGACGACTTTGCCGCGCCGGTCGGTTGGTCCGTAGAGGGCGCGGCGCGCGGGCCTGGCCGGGTCGCGTGGATCGTTGACCACCATCCAGTCGCCGGCGACCGAGAGCCGGACGTTGCCCCATTCCGGATAGAGGAAGTCGGTGAGCGGTCCTTCGGCCTCGACGAAATAGTAGAAGGTGATATGCCCGAGCAGGGCCGGATCCGGCAGGTAGACGCGCACCGACACGCCGCGCGCTGTGATCGAATCAACTGACATCCCAAGGCTCAATGTGCGCGCAGGCGCGGCGTTCCGTATCGGGGTCGTTGCAACAATTGCCGGAGTGAGCCGTTGCACCCCCGCGCCAAACCGGGCGCGTGACATTCACATGGATCACAGCCTCAGCCGCGCCGCGATCCCAGGAGACCTCCAAATGCATCGCAAGACTCTCTTCGCCTCGCTTCTCGCCTCGAGCGCCCTGGCGCTCGCCGTCTCCACGCCGGCGCTGGCCGACAAGCACGATCGGGCCGAGCAGGCCATCGCGGCCGCCGAGGCCAAGATCCATACCGCCGAATCCATCGGCACGAGCACCGAGGCGCCCCGCGCCACCGCCGAAGCCCGCGCGGCGCTGGCCACCGCCAAGGAAGCCCTGAAGTCCGGCCACAAGTCGGACGCCATCGCCACGGCCATCCGCGCACAGGCGCTGGCCGACACCGCGATCGGTCAGCTGCAGCACAGCAAGGACCAGGCCGTCGCCAACGCCCAGGCCGACCAGCGGGAAGGCGTCGCCGCCGCCCAGAACCAAGCCGCCGCGGCCCAGCAGCAGGCGGTGACCGCGCAGCAACAGGCGGCCGAAGCCAACTCCCGCGCTGACGCCGCCCAGCAGTCGGCGGCCACCTCGGCGGCTGACGCGGCCTCCGCCCGCGCCGCGGCGACCCTTGCCGCCCAGACGCCTCCGGCGCAGGTCGAGACCACCACCACAACCTCGCAGCCGGCCACGACAGTCCATCGCTCCACCAAGAAGGTGGTCCGGCGCACGACCACGGCCCCGGTGACGACCGTCGTCGTCCCCTCTTCGCAAGTGACCACGACCACGAAGGTCACCCAGCCCTAGCTAAGGTCACCCAGCCCTAGCTGACGCGCAGCGCGGGCGGCGGCTGTCGCCGCCCGCGTCGCTCAAGCCGCCATCCGCGCCTTGAACACCCCGTCGGGCAGTCGCGCCGCGCGGGTCGGGTGGATGAAGAAATAGTCCTTCCAGGGGGCGTCATCGACGACGGTGGTGCGCTCCTCCAGGCGGTCGCCGTTCAGCGCGAACATGCGATATCCCCGACGCTGGAACAGATCGACCACCGCCTCGGCCGAGCCCCCGAAGCGGGTGTTCAGCATGGCCGGGTGGATCTCGAGCAGCACGTGAGGCCGATCGCGGTCGAGGATACCGGCGGCGCCCTCGAGCGCCTTGAGCTCGGCGCCCTCGATGTCCATGCGGATGAAATCGACGCGGCCAACGCCATGCTCGGCGCAGAAAGCGTCAAGGGTCAGGACCGGCGTCTTCTGGAGTTCGGAGCCCTGGTCCTGCAGGTCCGGGCGCGCCGGCCCGTTGGGCGCGGTCTGCGAGACATAGGCGTAGGCGCGCCCCATGCGGCCGGACATCTTGCGGGGCGTGACCAGCAACATCTCACCCGCCTCGTCACCGACGGCGGCGTGGATCGGCGTGACCCGGTCGCCGATGCCGTGCCAGGCGACCGTCATCTTCAGCACCTGATAGGAGAAGGCCGAGGGTTCGAAGGCGAAGATCCTGGCCTTGGGCGCCACCTGGGTCATGACGTAGGAATGTCGCCCGTCGCTGGCGCCGACATGCAGGCAGACCGGCGCGCCCGAGAGCAGGTCGGCCAGATAGGGCGTCTCCGGCTCGTGCTTGGACCACTGGAGATTGCGCCGCCAGGCCCGGAAGGCGTGACCCAGCACGCGTAAAGAAGCCATCAGCTCATCCTCCGTCCGCCCCGGCCTCGCGGCCCCGGGTTTAGGCCGCGTCGCGGGCCACCGTCATCATGTAGTTCACGTCCGCGTCGTGGCTCTGGATCCAGCGGCCGGTGAGCGGTTCGTAGACGACGCCATAGGGTCCGTCGACGACCAGCGGTTGGTCCGCCAGGAAGCCGCGCAGTTCCTCCGGCTTGAGGAACTTCGACCAGGTGTGGGTGCCGGCCGGCACCCAGCGCAGGACGTATTCGGCACCCACCTTGGCGAGCGCGAAGGCCTTCAAGGTGCGGTTCAATGTGGCCACGATCATCAGCCCGCCTGGCGCCAGCAGACGGGCGCAGGCGCGCAAGAATTCGGCGGGGTCGGCCACGTGCTCGATCACCTCCATGTTGAGGATCAGGTCGAAGGCGGGCTCGCCCGCGGCCAGCAGGTCCTCGGCGGTGGAGCAGCGGTAGTCGACGGAGACGCCGACCTCAACGGCGTGGGCCGACGCCGTGCCGATGTTGCGCGCCGAAGCGTCGACGCCCACCACCGTAAAGCCCAGCCGGGCCATGGGCTCGGACAGGAGCCCGCCCCCGCAGCCGATGTCCAGGCAGCGAAGCCCCTCGAATGGGCGGCGCGCCGAGGGATCGCGCCCGAAGCGATGCAGCGCCTGGTCTCGGATGAACCCCAGGCGGACCGGATTGAATTTGTGCAGCGGCGCGAACTTGCCGTTGGGGTCCCACCACTCGGCCGCGATGCGCGAGAACCGCTCGACCTCGGCGGGATCGATGGAGGAGCGGGATTGCGCGGGCGCGGTCATATCCTCCCTTAGCCCGCCTGCGTGTTGAAGCGAAGGCGCCCAGGGCGTTGCGGATGCGCGGCGGCGCCGCTAGAAGGCTCCGCCCTTCGCGGGCGCGGCAAAGGTACGACCAGAATTCGCATGTCCCGGCTGGTGATGAAATTCGGCGGCACCTCGGTGGCCGATCTGGAGCGGATCCGGCGCGTGGCGCGGCTGGTGAACGCCGAGGTCGCGGCGGGCCACAAGGTCGCCGTGGTGGTCTCGGCCATGGCCGGCAAGACCAACGAGCTGGTCGCCTGGACCGACGGCTCTGGCGCGGCGGCGCAGGGCCTAGACCCTTCCGACGACGAATATGACGTCGTGGTCGCCTCCGGCGAGCAGGTGACGGCGGGCCTGCTGGCCATGGCGCTGCGCAACACCGGCACGCCGGCGCGAAGCTGGATGGGCTGGCAGATCCCGATCATCGCCGACGACGCCCACGGCCGGGCCCGCATCGACGACGTGGAGCCGGACAAGCTGATCGCGGCGATGGACTCCGGCGAGGTGGCGGTGATCGCCGGCTTCCAGGGGGTCACCCGCGACGGGCGCATCGCAACCCTTGGCCGGGGCGGCTCCGACACCAGCGCGGTGGCCATCGCCGCGGCGGTCAAGGCGATCCGCTGCGACATCTACACCGACGTGGACGGGGTCTACACCACCGACCCCAGGATCGAGGCCAAGGCGCGCAGGCTTTCGAAGATCTCCTACGAAGAGATGCTGGAGATGGCCTCGCTGGGCGCCAAGGTGCTGCAGACCCGCTCGGTCGAACTGGCCATGGCCCAGAACGTGCCGGTGCGGGTGCTGTCGAGTTTCGTGGAGCCGGGGGAAGCCCCCGGCCAGGGCACCATCGTGTGCGACGAGGAAGAGATCATGGAAAAGCGGATCGTGAGCGGCGTGGCCTACAGCCGCGACGAGGCGAAGATCAGCCT
>CANJXI010000074.1 GCA_947478785.1 Caulobacteraceae bacterium | reverse complement strand
TCAAGGACATGGGCGGCATCCCCGACCTGATGTTCGTGATCGACACCAACAAGGAAGCCATCGCCATCCAGGAAGCGCGCAAGCTCAACATCCCGGTGATCGCGATCCTCGACACCAACTGCAACCCGGACGGCATCACCTTCCCGATCCCCGGCAATGACGACGCCGCCCGCGCCATCCAGCTCTACTGCGACCTGATGGCCGACTCGATCCTCGACGGCCTGGCCGCCGGCCAGTCGGCGGCGGGCGTCGACCTCGGCGCATCCGAAGCGCCGGTCGAGCCGACGCTGTCGCGCAAGGCGGCTGAACCCGTCGCCGAGCCCGAGGTCACCGCGCCGGAAGCCGCGGCCCTCGAGGCCGAGATGACCGGCGCCGCCGCCCCGGAAGCCGCTCCCGTCGCCGAGGAAGCCCCGGCCGCGGAAGCCGCCGCCGAGCAGCCCAGCGAAGAGCAGGCCGGCTAAGGGCGTCATACGCGCCTCGCCGACCCGATACTCCCTTACGGCGGGCCTCTGAGGGTCCGTCGCCACTCAAGATGTGAAGGAGCTGACCATGGCGGAGATCACCGCTCAGCTGGTCAAGGACCTGCGCGAATCCTCCGGCGCGGGCATGATGGATTGCAAGAAGGCCCTGGTTGAGGCCGGCGGCGACATGGACGCCGCCACCGAACTGCTGCGCAAGAAGGGCCTCTCCAAGGCCGACAAGAAGTCGGGCCGCGCCGCCGCCGAAGGCCTCGTGGCCGGCAAGCTCAGCGACGACGGCAAGACCGGCGTCCTGGTCGAGCTGAACGCCGAGACCGACTTCGTGGCCAAGAACGATACCTTCCAGTCGGCCGCCCGGGAAATCGCCAACGTCGCCCTGACCGGCGGCGAGGGCGTCGACGCCATCTCGGCGGCCAAGACGTCCAAGGGCGAAACGGTCGGCGACCTGGTCGTGGGCATGATCGCCACCATCGGCGAGAACATGCGCCTGCGCCGCTCGGCCCGCCTCACGGTGGGCGCGGGCGCGGTCTCGCTCTACCTGCACAACGCAGCGGGCGAGGGCGTGGGCCGGCTGGGTGTGCTCGTCGCGCTTGAAGGCGCCGGCGACCAGGCGGTGCTGAAGGACGTCGGCCGCAAGATCGCCATGCACGTGGCCGGCACCCCCATGCCGCCGCTGGCGCTCTCGCCCGACGACCTGGACCCGGCCGCCGTCGAGAAGGAACGCAAGTTCCTCACCGAACAGGCGCTGGAATCGGGCAAGCCCCTCGGTGTTGTAGAAAAGATGATCGAAGGCCGCATTCGCAAGTGGCAGGAAGAGGTCGTGCTCCTGAAGCAGCCCTTCGTCATGAACCCGGACCAGACCATCGAGCAACTGGTCGCCGAGACCGCCAAGACGCTGGGATCGCCCGTGTCGGTGAAGGGCTTCGTGCGCTTCGCCCTGGGCGAGGGCGTGGACAAGGCCGAGAGCCCGGACTTCGCGGCCGAAGTAGCCTCGATGACCGGCAAAAGCTAACCTACCCGATACTGAGTCCCCAAGGACGCGGCGCGTATCGGCGCGCCGCGTCCTTGGTTTAAGTTCCGTTTGAGATAGGGAATGCGCCCATGCCCGACGCCCAGCCCCGATACAAACGGATCCTCCTGAAACTCTCGGGAGAGGCCGGTGTCGGCGGCGACAGCTTCGGCATCGATCCCAAGACCCTGCAGGCGGTCGCCGAGGACATCGGCCAGGTGGTCAACGCCGGCGTGCAGATCTGCCTGGTGGTCGGCGGCGGCAACATCTTCCGCGGCGCGGCGCTGGCCGAGAGCGGCATGGAACGCGCCAGCGCCGACTACATGGGCATGCTGGCCACCGTCATGAACGCGCTCGCGCTGCAGGCCACCCTGGAGAAGGTTGGCGTCTACACCCGCGTCCAGTCGGCGATCCCGATGGAGGCGGTCTGCGAGCCCTACATCCGCCGGCGCGCCCTGCGGCACCTGGAAAAGGGCAGGGTGGTGATCTTCGCCGCGGGCCTCGGCGCCCCCTTCTTCACGACGGATACGCCCGCGGCGCTGCGCGCGGCCGAGATGGGCTGCGACGCGCTCTTCAAGGGCACCAGCGTCGACGGCGTCTACACCGCCGACCCCAAGAAGGACCCCGACGCCAAGCGCTACGAGACGCTGAGCTACAAGGAGGTGCTGTCGAAGGACCTGCGCGTCATGGACACCTCCGCCGTGAGCCTGATGCGCGACAACCATATCCCGATCGTGGTCTTCTCCATCCGCGAACGGGGCAACCTCCTGAAGGTGCTGCATGGCGAGGGCGTCTACACGACCATCGCCTGAGGCGCAGGCAATCGGCAGTTAGGGGAGCGACACCATGGCCACCGCGGAAAAGCCGGTGCTTTCGAAATTCAAGGGCCGCATGGACAAGGCGGTCGACGCGCTGAAGGAGGAATTCGCCAGCCTGCGCACCGGGCGCGCCTCCTCCAGCCTCCTCGACCAGGTGCAGGTGGAAGCCTACGGCTCGACCATGCCGATCAACCAGGTGGCGGCGATCTCGGTGCCGGAGCCGCGCATGATCACCGTCAATGTCTGGGACAAGGGCATGGTGGTGTCGGTCGAAAAGGCCATCCGCTCGTCCAACCTTGGCCTGAATCCGGTCGTCGACGGCCAGTCCCTGCGCATCCCGATCCCGCCGCTCACCGAGGAACGCCGCAAGGATCTCGTCAAGGTCGCGCACAAATACGCCGAGCAGCAGCGCGTCGCGGTGCGCAACGTCCGGCGCGACGCCAATGACGACCTACGCAAGGCTGAGAAGGACGGCGTGATCAACCAGGACGAGTTGAAGCGGATGGAGACCGACGTCCAGAAGCTGACCGACGAGGCGATCAAGCGCGTGGACGAAGCCTTGAAAACCAAAGAACAAGAGATCATGCACGTCTAGTTCGGCGCGCCCGTTCCAAGAGGACCCAGCTTAACCCTATGGCCGTCCAAGAGAACTCGCCGTCAGCGGGCGCGCCTGGCGAAGACGCGCCGGGGCAGGCGCCATTGCATGCGGCCATCGTCATGGACGGCAACGGCCGTTGGGCCAAGCAGCGCGGCCTACCCAGGTCGCTCGGTCACCGTGCGGGCGTCGAGGCGCTTAAACGGACGGTCTCGGCGGCGCCGGCCCTCAACATCCGCTGGCTGACGGTGTTCGGCTTCTCCACCGAGAACTGGAGCCGGCCGGCCGCGGAGGTTGGCCAGTTGATGGCCCTGCCGCAGCGCTACTTCCAGTCCGACATCGCCCGGCTGGAACGCGAGGGCGTCCGCGTCCGGGTGATCGGCAGCCGCGAAGGCCTGTCGCGCGACCTGGTGCGGATGATCGACGACGCCCAGGCCCGTACGGCCAAGAACGACACCTTCTTCCTCAACATCGCCTTCAACTACGGCGGCCAGGCCGACATCGTGGCCGCCGCGCGCCGGTTCGCCGAGGAGGTGGCCCAGGGCCGCGCCGATCCCATGGACCTCGACCAGCAGGCCTTCGCCTCGCGCCTGGCCACATGCGACTCGCCGCCCCCGGACGTGATCATCCGCCCCTCGGGCGAACAGCGCCTCTCCAACTTTCTGCTCTGGGAGGCGGCCTATGCGGAGCTGGTTTTCCAGGACGTCCTGTGGCCGGACTATGGCGCGGAGCACCTGAAGGCCGCCCTGGCCGCCTTCGCCGCGCGGGAGCGCCGATATGGCGCGGTCGTGGCCGATGACGTCCTTGCCGCAGGCTAAGCGCTTCGACTGGCGGAACCTCGCGCTCAGGATCGCATCGGCGGCGGTGCTGATCCCGGCGGTCGTCGTCGCCGCCTTCATCGATGTCGGCTGGCCCTACCTCACCCTGATCGCCGTTGGCGTCACGATGCTGTCCATCGAGTGGGGCGGCATGAGTGCGCCGCGATCGCCCATGCGAGTCTCCGCCGCGGTGACGGTCGCCGTGCTGGTGGTGACCGTCCTGGCCCATCAGCTCGCCCACCAGCCCTATCTCATCCTGCTGGCCTGGGGCGCCATGGGCGTGGGGGCCCTGGCCGCGGGCCTGGTCGCGCGCGGCGTCGCCGAGCGGCCGGCGGATGCGGCCTACGGCGTGCTCTACATCGCCCCCGCCGCCATCTGTCTCGTCTGGCTGCGCGCCAGCAACCAGGGCGAATGGTGGACGCTGATGCTGTTCTTCGTCACCTGGGCGGCCGACATCGGCGCCTTCGCCGTCGGCAGCATCCTGAAGGGGCCGAAGCTATGGCCCAGGTTCTCCCCCAACAAGACCTGGTCGGGCTTCGTGGGCGGATTGGCATGCGCAAGCCTGGTGGGTGTCCTGATCGCCATGCCGTCGGCACTGCGGATCGACGTGCCACGCCCCTTCATGCCGGCCTTCCAGTTGAACCTCGGCGCCGCGGCTCTGATCGGACTGGCGGTCGGGATCGCCACAATGGCCGGCGACCTCTGGGAATCCGCCCTAAAGCGCCGGTTCGGCGTAAAGGACTCTGGCGATCTGATTCCCGGCCATGGCGGCTTGCTCGACCGGGTGGACGGGCTGATGTTCGCCGTGGTGGTCATGGCGGCCGCCCGTCTCGCCAATCACCTTGGGTGGGGTCATTGAACCTTCCACGTAAAGTCAGCGTCCTGGGATCCACCGGCTCGGTCGGGGTCTCCACCCTCGACCTTTTCGAGAAGGCCGGGATCGAGATTGAGATCGTGGCCCTGACCGCCGGGCGAAACGTCGATCTGCTGGCCGACCAGGCCCTGCGCTGGCGCCCGAAGTTGGCGGTGATCGGCGACGAGGCCCTGCTGCCCCGCCTGCGCGCGCGGCTGGCCGGGTCGGGGATCGAGGCCGCCGCCGGCGCCGCGGCCATCGCCGAGGCCGCCGCCGCCGACGCCCAGTGGGTGATGGCCGCCATTGTCGGGTTCGCGGGCCTGGAGCCGACGCTGGCGGCGGCGCGCTCGGGCGCCATCGTGGCCCTGGCCAACAAGGAGAGCCTGGTCTGCGCGGGGCCCGCCCTGCTGCGCGCCGCCAGGCTCGCCGGCGGCGCGGTGATCCCGGTGGATTCCGAGCATTCGGCGATCTTCCAGGTGTTCGAGGCCGAGAACGCCCAGCAGGTCTCGCGCCTGATCCTCACGTCGTCGGGCGGCCCGTTCCGCGGGGCCAGCCGCGAGGAGATGGCGCGCGCCACGCCGGAGCAGGCCACCGCGCACCCGAATTTCTCCATGGGCGCCAAGATTTCGGTCGATTCGGCCACCATGATGAACAAGGGCCTGGAGGTGATCGAGGCCGCCTACCTGTTCTCCATGCCGGCCGAGCGCATCGACGTCTTGATCCATCCCCAGCAGATCATCCATAGCCTCGTGGAGTACGCCGACGGCTCCACCCTGGCCCAGCTCGGCCCGCCCGACATGCGCCCGCCCATCGCCTGCGCCTTCGCCTGGCCTGACCGGTTGCCCTGGCCGGCGCCCAGGCTTGACCTGGTGAAATCCGGTCCGCTCACCTTCGAGGAACCCGACTATGAGCGCTTTCCGGCGCTCGCCATCGCCAAACAGGCCCTGGCGACCGGCGGGCGCGCGCCGGCCGCCATGAATGCGGCCAACGAGGGCGCCGTGGCCGCCTTCCTTGACCGCCGGATTGGCTTTCTCGATATTGCCCGCGTCGTGGCCGAGACCCTTGAGCGGATGGACGGCAAGGGGCTGATCGCGGGCTCGAACGAAGGGGCGCTGGACGGCGCGCGGCTCGTCGATGCAACGGCGCGCCACGTGGCGGACGAGGTCGTGAACGGCCTTATGGCCCGGGCCTGAAGGAGTACCGCGGCCAATGCTCGCCTTCGTCGTCTCGACCCTGATGTTCATCGTGCCCTGCGCGCTGGTCCTGGGCGTGGTGGTGACCATCCATGAGCTCGGCCATTTCCTGGCCGCCAAGGGGCTGGGAACCAAGATCGACCAGTTCTCCATCGGCTTCGGCAAGGCCATTGCCCGGTGGACCGACAAATCCGGTGTGGAATGGCGGATCGGCTGGCTGCCGATGGGCGGCTACGTGCGCTTCGCCGGTGACGATAACGTCGCCAGCGTTCCGGATCAGAGCGACCTGGCGGCGCTGCGCAAGGATTTGGTGCGGCGAGAGGGCGAGGCGGCGCTCGGCCGCTATTATCATTTCAAGCCGCTGTGGCAGCGCGCGGTGATCACTGCCGCGGGCCCCGCCTCGAATTTCCTGCTGGCGATCGCGCTGTTCGCGGGCCTGCTGCTGGCCCTGGGGGAATATGTGCTGCCCGCGCGGGTGGAGTCCCTGAAGCCCGGCGGCGCGGCGGCCGTCGCGGGGTTCATGCCCGGCGACCTGATCGTCAAGGCGGACGGAGACGACGTCGCCAGCTTCAATGACCTGCAGCAGATGGTTCGCATGCGCGCTGATGTGCCCACGCGTTTCGTCGTGCGGCGGGGCGGTGAACTGGTCACCCTTTCGGCGACGCCTCGCTGGGGTCCGATCGAGGATCGCGTGTCGGGTCCCCAACGCGGGGGGATTCTCGGCGTGACCCCGCCGCAGAGGCCGAGCGACTACGTCCACGTCACCTATGGTCCCGGCGAGGCGGTGCGGGGCGGAGTCCGGCGCACCTGGAGCGTACTGACCTCGACGATCTACTATCTGGGGCGGATCGTGACGGGACAGGTCTCCGCCGACCAGATACGCGGACCGCTCGGCATCGCGGGCGTCACCAGCAAGGTGGCCCAGCTTGGCGCCGAGGGGGCGTCGAGCTTTGGCGGCATGATTCTGGGGTCGGGGGTCAACCTGATCCAGATCGCGGCGCTTATTTCGGTGAGCCTCGGATTCATGAACCTGCTCCCCATTCCCGTGCTCGATGGGGGACACCTGCTGTTCTATGCCTATGAGGCGTTGGCCCGCCGCCCACTTGCCGCCAAGGTTCAGGCGGCAGGGTATCGGGTAGGCCTTGCACTGGTGCTCGGTTTGATGTTGTTCGCGACTTGGAACGATCTGCAGCGCCTGCGTGTGTTCAACTTCATCGGCGGTCTATTCTCCTAGCCCCCGGTATTTCCCAAACGGCTGATTCGAATGCATCGACACCGCGCCTGTAGCGCTGCGCTAGTTTCCGGCCTTGCCGTTCTCCTGGGGAGCACCGCGCTCGTGGCCCCGGGTCTGGCCTTGGCGCAAACGCCTGCGCCAACCCCGCCCGCGCCGACGCCGGCCCCCCAGGCTCCGCCCGTGCAGACCGGGATCGTTCAGCGCATCCTGGTCAAGGGCAACGAACGGATCGAGCCGGCCACGGTGATCTCCTATCTGTCGATCCAGCCCGGCGAACAGATCGACGCGGCCAAGCTGGACCAGGCGATCAAGATACTATTCCGCACGGACCTGTTCTCCGACGTGAAGATCGACTTCGTCGAAGGCGACCTGATCATCAATATCGTCGAGAACCCGATCATCAACCGGGTGCTGTTCGAGGGGAATTCCGGCCTCAAGGAAGACAAGCTGCGCGACGAGGTGACCGTCCGTCCGCGGGGCATCTTCACCAAGGCCAAGGCCCAGCAGGACGTGGGGCGCATCGTCGAACTCTATCGCCGCTCCGGCCGCATCTCGGCCACGGTGACCCCGCAGATCGTCGAACTGCCGCAGAAGCGCGTCGACCTGATCTTCAAGATAGACGAAGGCCCCAAGAGCGGCGTGCTGCGGGTCAATTTCCTGGGAAACAAGGCTTACTCGGACAATGACCTGCGCGACGTGGTCGTGACCGAACAATCCAAGTGGTACAAATTCTTCTCGAACAACGCCAACTACGACCCGGACCGGATCGAGTACGACAAGGAACAGCTGCGGAAATATTACCGCAACCGCGGCTTCTACGACTTCCGCGTGGTCTCGGCCGTCGCCGAACTGTCGCCGGACAAGAACGGCTTCCTGGTCACCTACACGCTGGACGAGGGGCCGGAATACAGGTTCGGCAAGATCAGCGTCGAGACCGAGTTGCAGAAGCTGGACAAGTCCGTCCTCCTGGCGCTCGTACCGTTCCGGTCGGGCCAGACCTACGAAGACGAGAAGATTGAACAGGCCACCGACGCCCTGACCTTCGCGGCCGGCGCCGCCGGCTTCGCCTTCGTCGATGTACGGCCGAAGTACGTCCCCAACCGAGCGGCCGGGACGGTGGACGTTGTCTTCCAGGTCAAGGAAGGCCCGCGCGTCTACGTTGATCGCATCGACATCATCGGCAACACCCGCACCCTCGACTATGTGATCCGGCGTGAGATGAACGTCGCCGAAGGCGACGCCTACAACCGCGTGCTGGTCGACCGTTCCAAGAACCAGATCCGCGGCCTTGGCTTCTTCAAGGACGTCAACATCACCGAGGTCCCGGGTTCGGCCCCGGACCGCACCGGCCTGCAGGTCAAGGTCGAGGAGCAGCCCACGGGCGAGCTTTCGTTCAGCGCCGGCTATTCGTCGGTCGACAAGCTGGTCATCGACATGGGCATCACCGAGCGGAACTTCCGCGGCCGTGGCGAGAACGTGCGCGCCCGCATCTCGCTGGGTTCATATCGCCAGCAGGTGGACTTCAGCTTCTCGGAGCCCCGCTTCCTGGGCCGTGACCTGCTGGCCGGATTCGACACCTATTATTACAAGTACGACCTGACCGACTACTCGGCCTACAAGACCACGACACTCGGATCCGGCGTGCGGCTGAACTTCCCCATGAGCCTCAATTCCCGTGGGTCGGTCCGCTATACGCTTCGGCAGGACAAGGTCGATATCGACCAGAATCTCTGCGCTAGCTTCTCGGTGTCGAACTCGATCTGCGGCCAACGCGGGACGTTCATCACCTCGCAGGTTGGCTATGGCTACCGGCTGGATCGGCGCAACGACTACATCAACCCGACGCGCGGCTGGTACGCCGAGGTCAATCAGGACATCGCCGGCGCCGGCGGCGACGTGAACTATGTACGCACGGAGGGCGAGGCCGGCTGGTATCACGGCTTCACCAAGAACATCATCCTGAGCGTCACCGGTTCCGGCGGCTACGTCGGCGGCTGGGCGGGCGACAACGTGCGGATCAACGACCGGTTCTACAAGGGCGGCGACAGCTTCCCGGGCTTCGAGATCGCCGGTATCGGTGCGCGCGACACCAGCGTCGGGCGGCAGGACTCGCTGGGCGGCAAGGCCTATGCGATCGCCGCGGCCGAAGTCACCATCCCGACCTTCCTGCCGGACCAGTATGGCATCAAGGCCGCGCTGTTCCTCGACGCTGGCACGTTGGGCCTTCTGGACAAGAAGGATAAGACCTACCAGCCCGGCGATCTGGATTGCCTGACTCCGACGCTTCCCGACCCGACCGATCCGACGATGACGATCAACAATCCCGCGCGGGTGGGCACGCGCAACGTGTGCGTGAAGGACGATCTGTCGATCCGCGCGTCGACGGGCTTGAGCGTCTACTGGAAGTCGCCAATGGGTCCCATCCGCTTCGACTTCAGCCACATTCTGAAGCGAGAGAAATACGACCGGACCGAGCTTTTCCGATTCTCCACCTCAACCAGGTTCCAATAGACACATGACTTTCAAACCCTTCCTCACCGGCGCCTGCGCCGCGGCCTTTGCGCTTACCGCCACGTCCGGAGCCTTCGCCCAGGCGGCGGCGACGCCCCCGGCGCCGACCGTAACCCACGGGCCCGCGGTGCCCGGCGTCTGCATCGTCTCCATCGAGAACGCCATCGGCGCCTCGACGGTGGGCAAGTATGTCGACACCCGCATCCAGCAGATCGTCGCCCAGGTGAACGCCGAGCTGAACGCCGAGAAGGCCTCCATCGACACCGAGGCCAAGGCGCTCGACGCCCAACGCGCCACCCTCGACCAGAGCGCCCTCGAGCAGCGCGCCGCTGCGCTGCAGGTTCGCGCCAACGCCCTGCAGCGCAAGGCCCAGCTCCGCGACCGCGAAATCCAGGCCACCGAGCAGAAGGCGGTCGGGCGCATCGGATCGGAGATGGAGCCGATGATCCGCCAGGCCTACCAGCAGCGCGGCTGCTCGCTGCTGGTTCAACGCAGCGCCGTGGTGATCGGCAACCCGACCATGGACATCACCCAGCTGGTGATCACCGCGCTCAACGCCAAGATCACCCAGTTCGCCTTCGACCGGGAGCGGCTCGATCAGAACGCAGCTGGCGGCCCGCAGGTCGCCCCCGGTAAGTAGGCCGTAGCCTCGGCGCGTGGATCGAGCCCGCCTCAACACCATGCCCGATCCGCGATTCTTCGAAGACCTGGGCCCCGTGCCACTCGGCGATCTCGCCGCCTTCGTGGGCGTCGAGATCGCCGACCCGGCCGCGCGCCTGCGCCCCGTCCAGGGCGTCGCGGTCCTGGACCATGCCGGTCCCGGCGCGGTCACCTTCCTGGCCGATCGGCGCTACCTGCCACAGGTGCGGGAAACCCGGGCGCTGGGCTGCTTCATCGCGCCCGCCATGGCCGAGGCCCTTCCCGAGCATTGCATGGCCCTGGTGACGGCCTGGCCCCAGGCGGCCTACGCCGCCGCGTCGGCTCGGTTGCATCGGCCGCGGGTGTTGCCCGGCGGGGCGGCGATCTCGGCCGACGCCTCGCTGGAGTCCGACGTGATGCTTGGCCCCGGCGTGGTGATCGGCCCCGGCGCGCGGATCGGCCGTGGCACGCGGATCGGCGCGGGCAGTGTCATCGGCCCGGGTGTCGCCATCGGGCGCGGCTGCGAGGTTTCCGCAAATGTGACCATCGGATTTGCGCTGATCGGCGATCGGGTGCGGATCCTGGCGGGCGCCGTGATCGGCGAGCCGGGGTTCGGGGCGACCATGGGTCCTGAGGGGCTCGTCGATATACCGCAGCTCGGGCGGGTGATTCTGCAGGATGGCGTGTCGATCGGCGCCAACAGCTGCATAGACCGAGGCGCCTTCGACGACACCGTGGTGGGCGAGAACAGCAAGATCGACAATCAGGTGCAGATCGCCCACAACGTCCGCGTCGGTCGCAACTGCGTGATGGCGGCCCACACGGGGATATCCGGCAGCGTGGTCATCGGCGACGGCGCCCAGTTCGGGGGACGCGCCGGCGTGGCCGACCACGTGACCATCGGCGACGGGGCTCGCGTCGGCGCCGCGGCGGGAGTCATGAAGGATATTCCGGCGGGCGAGACCTGGGGCGGCATGCCCGCGCGTCCGATCCGAAATTGGTTGCGCGAGACCGCGTGGCTCGCCCGGAGCGCAGCCCGCAGGGAGGGGAACGAATGAGCCGCAAGGCCCCGGTCATCGAGAGCCCCGACGAGATCGATATCACCGAGATTCTCGCCCGGATTCCGCATCGCTATCCGTTCCTGCTGGTCGATCGCTGCGAGGAATACAAGGCCCACCAATCGATCGTGGGCATCAAATGCGTCACCGTGAACGAGCCCTACTTTGAAGGCCATTTTCCGGGCTACCCGGTGATGCCGGGCGTGCTGATCGTCGAGGCCATGGCCCAGACCGGCGCGGTGCTGATGTCCAAGTCCCTGAATGTCGATACGGCCGGCAAGACGATCTTCTTCGTCTCCCTGGACAATTGCCGCTTCCGCACGCCGGTGCGGCCAGGCGACGTGATCCGGCTGGCCGTCGAGGTCCTGCGGGCCCGCGGCGACCTGTTCAAGTTCCGTGGACGGGCCCTGGTGGGCGACAAGGTCGCCGCCGAAGCGGAATTCGCGGCCATGCTCGTGGAGACGTGAGTGAGCGTGGACGTCCACCCAACCGCCATCGTCGCCAGGGGCGCGGCGCTGGCTGACGGCGTCAAGGTCGGCCCATACTCGATCATTGGCGAGCATGTCCGGGTGGGCGCGCGCACCGAGATCCTCTCCCACGTCGTCGTCGAGGGCCACACCCGCATCGGCGAGGACTGCGTCGTGCGCAACTTCTCAAACCTCGGCGGGCCGCCCCACCATACCGGCTACAAGGGCGAGCCGACCGAACTGGTCATCGGCGACCGGAACCGCATCTGGGAGCATGTGACGATGCACATCGGCACGGTGCAGGCGGGCGGGGTTACCAAGGTCGGCGACGACGGCATGTTCATGGCGACCTCCCACGTCGGTCACGACTGCAAGGTCGGCGACAACGTCGTACTCGCCCACTCGGCCACCCTGGGCGGGCATGTCGAGATCGGCGATTTCGTGATGGTCAGCGGCTTGGCGGCCGTCCACCAGTATTGCCGGGTCGGCCGCTACTCCTTCATCGGCGGGCTGGCGGCGGTTACCAAGGACGTGATCCCTTACGGTCTTGTGTGGGGCAACCACGCCCATCTGGAGGGCCTCAACCTGGTCGGCCTGAAGCGGCGGGACTTCAATCGCGAGACGATCAGCGCGCTGCGCTCGGCCTATCGGCTGCTGTTCGCGGAGGAGGGCACCTTCCAGGAGCGCGTGGACGACACCGCCCACACCTTCGGCGCCAGTCCGCCGGTGATGGAGATCATCGATTTCATCCGTGCGGACGCCAATCGGCCCCTCTGCCTGCCCGAACGCGAGATCTGATGGGCAAGCTCGGGCTGATCGCCGGCGGGGGCAGCCTGCCTGTCGAGATCGCCGAGCACTGCCGGCGTTCCGGGCGGCCGCTGTTCGTGATCCGGTTGAAGGGATTCGCCGGCCCGGAACTGGAGCCCTACGCCGGCGCCGAGGTCGGCATCGCCGAGCTGGGCAAGTGCTTCAAGGCGCTGAAACGGGCCGGCTGCGAGGCGGTCTGCCTGGCCGGGGCGGTGTCGCGTCCGGATTTCGCCGCCCTGATCCCCGACATCAGGGGTCTGGCGGTGCTGCCCGCCGCCATCGCCGCGGCCCGCAAGGGCGACGACGCCCTGCTCAGGCTGATGCTCGGTGAATTCGAGAAGGAAGGCTTCGCCATCGAGGGCGCCACGGATGTGGTGGACGACCTCAGCCTGGCCTCCGGCCCGCTGGGCCGGGTCGCGGCCAGCGAGGAGAGCATGGCCGACGTGCGGCGCGCGCTCGATGTCGCCCGCGCCATCGGCCGGCTGGACGTCGGACAAGGCGCCGTGGTCTGCCGTGGCCTGGTCCTGGCGGTGGAGGCCCAGGAGGGCACCGACGCCATGCTCTCGCGCGTGGCCGACCTTCCGGAGGCCCTGCGTGGCCGGCCAGGCGCCTGCGCCGGAGTCCTGGCCAAGGCCCCCAAGCCCATTCAGGAGACCCGCGTAGACCTGCCGACCATCGGTCCGGCGACGGTCCATGCCGCCGCCCGCGCGGGCCTGGCGGGAATTGTCGGTGAGGCTGGCGGCCTGGTGATCCTGAACCGCGAGGCGGTGATCCGGCTCGCCGACGAGCTCGGCCTTTTCATCCTGGGGGTGGAGCCCGCCAATCCGTGAGCGCGCCGCCGCTCACCGTCATGCTGGTCGCCGCGGAGGCGTCCGGCGATGACCGCGGCGCGGGACTTGCCCGCGCGCTGAAGCGGCGGCTGGGAGCGGGCGTCCGGTTTGTCGGCGTGGGCGGCCAGCGGATGGCCGAGGCAGGCGTGGAAAGCCCCTTCGACATCGCCGAAATCTCGATCCTGGGCCTTCTGGAGGGCCTCCTGGCCTATCCGCGCGTCCTGCGTCGGGTCAGGGACACCGCGGCCCTGGCGGTCCGTGAAAAGCCTGACGTGGCGGTGCTCATCGACTCCTGGGGCTTCACCTTGCGGGTCGCCCAGGCCCTGCGCCGGCTCGATCCCCGGATGCCGCTCATCAAATATGTCGGTCCGCAGGTCTGGGCCACCCGGCCCGGCCGGGCCAGGACGCTGGCCACCGCCGTCGACCACCTGCTTTCCATCCACGCCTTCGATGCGCCGTGGTTCGAGGCGGAGGGGTTGCCGGTGACTTTTGTCGGCAACGCCGCGCTCAGCCTGGACTTCTCCCACGCCGATCCCTCGCGGCTGCGCCGGCAAGTCGGCGCTGCGCCGGGCGATCCGATCCTGCTGGTGCTCCCTGGCAGCCGGCCCGGCGAGATTGCGCGGATCCTGCCGGCCTTCGAAGCGGCGGTGGCGCTGCTCAAGGCCGATCGGCCGGACCTGCAGGTCGTCGTCCCGGCCGCACCGACCGTCGCCGAGATGGTCAAGTCCCGGGTGGCGGGCTGGACCCATCGGGTTCACGTGCTGGAGGGCGAAGAAGCCAAGCTTGACGCCATGAAAGCCACCACCGTGGCGCTGGCCTGCTCCGGAACGGTGACCACGGAGGTGGCGCTGGCCGGTGTCCCGATGGTGGTGGGCTATCGCCTGGGCCCTGTGACGCACGCCCTCCTGAAGCGGCTGATCAGGACGCCCTACATCACGCTCTTCAATATCGCGGCCCAGGCCTTCATCGCCCCGGAACTGGTGCAGGACGAATGTACCGGCCCCAAACTCGCCCGCGAGATCGCGCTCCGCCTGGACGACGCGGACCTGCGCCGCCGTCAGGTCGCCGACCAGTTCGCCGCGCTCGACAAGATGGGCCGCGGCGGCCCCGATCCCGCGGAGGCCGCGGCGGACGCGGTTCTGAAGGTGTTAGGCGCTCAGCGCTTCTCGACCGGAACGTAGTCGCGGGGCGGCGCCCCCGTATACAGTTGGCGCGGACGGCCGATCTTGTAGGCCGGATCCTCGATCATCTCTTTCCACTGGGCGATCCAGCCGACCGTGCGCGCCACCGCGAACAGAACCGTGAACATCTCGGGCGGGAAGCCCAGGGCGCGCAAGGTGATGCCCGAATAGAAGTCGACGTTCGGGTAGAGCTTGCGTTCGATGAAATACTCGTCCGACAGCGCGATGCGCTCCAGTTCCATGGCCACTTTCAGCAGCGGGTCGTCGCCGTGGCCGACCTCGTCCAGCACCTCATGGCAGGTCTTCTGCATCACCGTCGCGCGGGGATCGTAGTTCTTGTAGACCCGGTGGCCGAAGCCCATCAGGCGATAGCGCCGGTCCTTCACGCCCTGGACGTACTCGGGGATGCGATCGACGCTGCCGATCTCCTTGAGCATGTTCAGCGCTTCCTCGTTGGCGCCGCCGTGCGCGGGGCCCCAGAGGCAGGCGATGCCCGCGGCGATGCAGGCGAACGGATTGGCGCCCGAGGATCCGGCCAGCCGCACCGTCGATGTCGAGGCGTTCTGCTCGTGGTCGGCGTGCAGGATGAAGATGCGGTCCATGGCGCGGGTGAGCACCGGGTTCGGCTTCCAGTCCTCGGCGGGCACCGAGAAGCACATGCGCAGGAAATTCTCGG
The DNA here is from genome assembly GCA_947478785.1 of Caulobacteraceae bacterium. Lineage (GTDB taxonomy): Bacteria > Pseudomonadota > Alphaproteobacteria > Caulobacterales > Caulobacteraceae > Phenylobacterium. The sequence goes on along the minus strand of CANJXI010000074.1, from coordinate 5,396 downwards.
CGTAGGAGAGATCGTTGCGCGGGTGCACGAACGGCTGGCCCTGGGAGTATTTGAAGGCGCGCGCGGCGATCGTCGGCATCTTGGCGATCAGCCGGTGCGCCGAGATCATGCGCTGCGACGGATCATCGACGTTGGTGCTGTCGTGGTAGAAGGCCGACAGTGCGCCGACCGCGCCGACCATGATCGCCATCGGGTGAGCATCCCGCCGGAAGCCCTGGAAAAAGCGGTCGAACTGTTCGTGCAGCATCGTGTGGTAGGTGATTGTGTGCTCGAACTTCGCGAATTCATCGGCGGTGGGCAGTTCGCCGTGCAGCAGAAGGTGGCAGACCTCCAGGAAGCTGGATTGCTCGGCCAGCTGGGAGATTGGATAGCCGCGGTGCAACAGGGTGCCGGCGTCGCCGTCGATGAAGGTGATTTTGCTTTCGCAGCTTGCCGTCGACGTGAAGCCGGGATCGTAGGTGAAGGCGTCCGAAGCTGCGTAGAGCTTGCGGATGTCCACGACGTCCGGACCTGCCGTCCCCTTGAGAATTGGCAGCTCAACCGTCTGGTCGCCGATGGTGACCTTCGCCGTTTCGCCCATTCTAGACCCCTTCGATATGTTCTAGGTGACGCTCGCTGGAGCGCCTTAGCCGCTTTAGACGCCCTGCGAAAGCGCGTCGTCAAGACGCCCGAGACTTTCGGCTTTTCCAAGCGCCACCATTGCCCCAGCGAGGTCAGGCGCTGGCGCTCCGCCCGAGAGCGCGGCGCGGAGCGCCGGACCGAACTTGCCGAGTCCCACGCCTTCGGATTCCGCGAAGCCGCGATTGAGTGTTTCGAGGCTCGGAACTTCCCAGGACTCCGCCGCCGCCAGCCTTTCGCGCAGCCGTGAAAGCCGGCTCCGGGTCTCTTCGGTGAGCAGCGCCAGGGCCTTCTCCGGCATCGCCAGCGGTCGCGCCTTCAGGGCGAACACCGTGGCGTCGGCCAGGTCCAGCAGGGTCTTGGCGCCGTCCCGGACGAGGGGAATGGTCCGGGCCAGCACGGCCAGGTCGCCGTCGCGCAGGCGCCAGTCGCGACGCTGGTGGATGTCGGCCACCAGGGCGGTCAGCCGGTCCACCTCGGCCTGGCGGATATAGTGGTTGTTCAGGTGGTTGAGCTTGTCCCAGTCCAGCCGGGCGGGCGCGCCCACCACGTCCTTGATGTCGAACCAGGCGATCGCCTGCTCATCCGAGAAGATCTCGTCATCGCCATGGCCCCAGCCCAGCTTGGCCAGATAGTTGCGCAGCGCTTCGGGCAGATAGCCCATGTCGGCGAATTCGCCGACCGCCTGGGCCCCATGGCGCTTGGACAGCTTCGCCCCGTCCGGGCCATGGATCATCGGCAGGTGCGCCCAGATTGGCGCGTCCCAGCCCAGGCCCTGGTAGATCAGGGTCTGGCGCGCGGCGTTGTTCAGGTGGTCGTCGCCGCGGATCACGTGGGTGATGCCCATTTCGTGGTCATCCACCACGACAGCCAGGTTGTAAGTCGGCGTACCGTCGGTCCGCAGCAGGATCAGGTCGTCGAGGTCTTTGTTCTGGAACGTGACCTTGCCCTTCACCTGATCGTCGATGACGGTCTCGCCGGTCACGGGCGCCTTCAGACGCACCACGAACGGCCGGTCGGGCGCATCGTTGGGTGTGCGGTCGCGCCAGGCGGAGCGCACCACCCGCCCCTCGGCGCGGGCCAGCGTGCGCTCGGCCTCCAGTTCCTCGGGGGTCATGTAGTCGCGGTAGGCGCCGCCCCGCGCCAGCATCGCCTCCACGGCCAGGGCATGGCGCTCGGCGCGGGCCGCCTGGAAGACCGGTTCCTCGTCGGCGCCAAGGCCCAGCCAGCCCAGGCCGTCGAAAATCACCTTCACCGACTCGGCCGTGGAGCGCTCGCGGTCGGTGTCCTCGACGCGCAGCAGGTACTTGCCGCCGGTGTGGCGGGCATAAAGCCAGTTGAAAAGCGCCGTCCGCGCCGTGCCAATGTGCATGGCGCCGGTGGGCGAGGGGGCGATACGGGTGACGACGGGACGGTCGGACATCGAGGCGGGTCAATCTGGGGAGGTTGCGGCGCCCGGCGCATGGGCGGCGCCTCTTAGCACGCCCGTTTCCGCCCGTCCCAGCCTTGGCGCGGCGCGGACCTGGCTGATGACCCAGGCGGGCCGTCAGTCCGACCGGTGGACGCTTTGGACCCCGGTCGCGCTGGGGCTGGGCGCCGCCGGCTATTTCGCGCTGCTGCGTGAGCCGCTGACCGCCGTGGCGGTGATGACGCTGTTGGCGGCGGGCGGCCTCCTGCTGGCCGCGGCGCGCTGGAGCGGCGCGCGCGGGGTGACGGCGGCGCTGGTGCTCGTCGCCTGCGCGGCGGGCGGCTTCGGCGTCGCCAAGCTTCGCACCCAGGGCGTCAAGGCGCCCGTCGCGCCGGCCGGCGGGGCGCCGCAGCGGCTCGAGGGCTGGGTGGTCGACGTCGCGGCGCCGGGGCAGGGCGGCCAGCGGCTTCTGATCGCGCCCTATCGGATCGGCGACTGGCCGGCCAAGGCCACGCCGATCCGCGTGCGCGTCACCCTGCGCGGCGGCTACATCCCCGCGCCCGGCGAGGCGATTCGCCTGCTCGCCGTGATCAACGCGCCGCCGCCGCCGGCCAGTCCGGGCGCCTACGATTTCGCCCGCGACGCCTTCTTCGAGAGTGTCGGTGGGGTTGGGTTCGCCCTGGGCCCACCGGCCAGCTGGGACAGCGACGCCCGCCCGCCGTGGCGCCTGCGCCTGACCATGCGGGTGAACGCCGTCCGCTGGGCGATGACGCGCCGGATCGTCGATACGCTCGGACCAGAAACCGGCGGCCTCGCGGCGGCCATGACCACGGGCCACGAGGCGTTCATCCCCAGGCAGCAGGTCGACGACCTGCGGGTCGCTGGGCTGGCGCACATCATCTCGATCTCCGGCCTGCACATGGCGATCGTCGGCGGCTTCGTGTTCGCCGCCGCCCGGCTCGCAGTCGCCGCATGGCCGTGGCTGGCGCTGCGCATTCCCGGCAAGAAGCTGGCCGCCGCGCTGGGCCTGCTCGCCGTGGCTGGCTACCTGATCCTGTCGGGCCGGCCGCCGCCGGCCGAACGCTCGGCGATCACCGCGGCGATCGCCTTCGGGGCCATCCTGGTCGACCGCCAAGCCATCAGCCTTCACGCCCTCGCGCTGGCGGCGATGGCGGTGCTTCTGCTGCAGCCGGAGGCGGTGACAGAGCCGGGGTTCCAGATGTCCTTCGCCGCCACGGCGGCCCTGGTCGCCCTGGCCGAGGTCTGGCCCCGGCCGATCAAGGCGATCAACACCCCGTGGCCGATCAGGCTCGTGCAGGACGCCGGCGGCTGGATCGCGGCCGGCGCGGCGGTGAGCGTGGTGGCCGGCGCCGCCACGGCGCCCTTCGCCATGCAACACTTCAACCGGGTCTCGACCTGGGGCCTGTTCAGCAACCTGGCCAGCGAGCCCATCTCGACCCTCCTGATGATGCCCGGTCTTGCGCTGGGCGCGGTGCTGACTCCGTTCGGGTTGGGCGACGCGCCTCTCCGCCTGGCCGGCTTCGCCATCGGACTCCTCAACAGGATCGCCCAGATCGCGGCCGCGGCGCCCTATGCTCAGGTGGTCGTGGCCAGCGGCCCGGCCTGGACGCTGCCAGCGGCCTTCCTGGGCCTCCTGTGGCTGTGTCTCCTGAAGGGGCCGCTGCGCTGGCTGGGCGCGCCGTTCGCGCTGGCCGTGCTGCTCGCCCCCAAACCCGCTCCACCGGCCATCTGGGTCAGCGCGGACGGCGCGGCGGTGGCGATCCGCTCGGGGCGCGAAGCCATACTCCTGCGCCCTGACGTGAAGCTTTTCGGCGCGGAACTGTGGGCTAGGCGGCGAGGACTGGAGCCCGTGGAAACGGAGGCCGGGCGCGGCGCTTATTTCACCTGCGACGATCAAAGCTGCGCGGCGGGACCGGCCGCCCCGGTCAAGCTCGCCGCCGCCTGGAACGTGAAACGGCCGCTGAAGCCGGGGCGTCTCGATTTCCTCTGCGGCGCCTCGGAGGTGGTCATCCTGCGCAACGACTTTCGTCCGGCAAGCTGCGCCGCGCCCCTGGTCCTGACCGGTGTGGACTTCGCGCGCGGCGGCTCGGTGGAGCTCTACCGCCAGCCAGACAGTCATTGGCGAACGGTCTGGGCGCAGGATCTCCGTGGCCGCCGGCCCTGGACCTGGGGCGTGGATCCGCGATGACCGCCAGACAGCATGAAGCCCCGGCGTCGCCGCCGGGGCTCCCTGTCTCGTCAATCGATGGACGCCAGGATCTACTTCTTGGTGGCGTCCATCGCCGCGTCGCCGGCCTTGGCGGCCGCGTCGCCCGCCTTTTCGGCGTGATCGCCAGCGGCCTCGGCGGCCTTGCCGGCCGCGTCAGCGGCCATGCCCGAGGCTTCCGACCCGGCCGGGGCCGCGGCGGCGGTCGCCGATTGGCTCGCGGCGGTGGCGGAGTCGGCGGCGGCGGCGGCGGATTCCGTGCTCGCGGTCGTGGCGGCGTCGGCGGCCTTTTCGGCGGGCTTTTGGCAGGCGGCGGCGGCGAAGCTCAAGGCGGCGATGGCCGCAAGTGTCGTGATACGCATGTGTCTGGTCTCTCCCTTACGACTCCGCGATAGACGGGGTCTACGAGAGGCCGAGCGATACCAAGAACGCCCTAGGCCCCGCGCATGAAACGCCGGTTCCGGCGATTGGTTGCACGATTGCGTGATGCCTGGAGAGCCACGGGGCGGGATCCGGAGACGCGCCCTAATTCGCCGCCACTTCCGTCAGGTAGCGCAGTGGGGCCGGCGGCCCCGGGGGGATCGGGAGCGGCGGGCGTGGCGCGCGGATGCGGATCACCGCGCCGCAGGCCAGCCGCGTGGTGAGACCCGCGGGAACCTTGGTGCGACCGTCGGCGCAGGCCTCATCCAGCTGATCCTGGCTGAGGCCCTTGGCGCGGGAGAGGTCCACGCCGGCGATGATCGCCCGCATGAGGTTGGCGTCGCGGAAGTCGGCGCCGGCGAAGCTCGATCCCATCAATACCGCGCCCACTAGCTCGGCCGAGCGGAAGGATGCGCCGTCGAAGCGGCCATTGTTGAGGATCGCGTGGTTCATGGCCGCGTCGCGGAAGTCGGCGCCGGTCGCCTCCACCTGGCTGAGGATCGCCCCGTTCAGCTCCGTCGAACGCAGGATGGCGCCCTGCATCTTGGCACGCATGAAGTTGGCGCCCGCGGCCTCCGCGTCGGAGAGGTCGGCGTGGCTCAGGTTGGCGTCGACGAAGGCCACGCCATTGGCCTGGGCGGAGCGGAACCGGGCCTGGGACAGGTTGGCCCGGCTGAAGTTGGAGCCGACGATCTGGGCGCTCGACAGGTCCGCGCGCGACAG
>CANJXI010000073.1 GCA_947478785.1 Caulobacteraceae bacterium | reverse complement strand
GTCACGTAGCAGTAGATGCCCTGGCCCTTGATCTCGTGCGGATAGCCCACGACCGCGGCCTCGGCGACGGCGGGGTGGCTGACCAGGGCGCTCTCGATCTCGGCGGTGCCCAGCCGGTGGCCGGAGACGTTGATGACGTCGTCCACCCGGCCGGTGATCCAGTAGTAGCCGTCCTCGTCACGCCGGGCGCCGTCGCCGGTGAAGTACTTGCCGGGATAGGTGGTGAAGTAGGTGGTGATGAAACGCTCGTGGTCGCCATAGACCGTGCGCATCATCCCCGGCCAGCTGTCGGTGATGCAGAGATTGCCGTTGATCGCGCCCTCCAGGACCTTGCCCTCGGCGTCCACCAGCTGCGGCTTCACGCCCGGCAGGGGCTTGGCGCAGGAGCCCGGCTTCAACCCGTGGGCGCCGGGGAGCGGGCTCATCAGGCAGCCGCCGGTCTCGGTCTGCCACCATGTATCGACGATGGGCGAGCGTTCGTCGCCGACCACGCGGTGGTACCAGAGCCAGGCCTCCGGATTGATCGGCTCGCCCACGGTGCCCAGCAGGCGCAGGGACGCGCGCGAAGTCCGCTTCACCGGATCGTCGCCCTCGCGCATCAGGGCGCGGATCGCGGTGGGGGCGGTGTAGAAGATCTCCACCTTGTGCTTGTCGCAGACCTCCCAGAAGCGCGACGACGTCGGGAAATTGGGCACGCCCTCGTAGATCAGGGTGGTGGCGGCGTTGGCCAGCGGGCCGTAGACGACGTAGCTGTGGCCGGTCACCCAGCCGATGTCGGCCGTGCACCAGAAGACCTCGCCCGGCCGGTAGTCGAACACCAGTTCGTGCGTGTGCGCCGCCCAGGTGAGGTAGCCGCCGGTGGTGTGCAGGACGCCCTTGGGCTTTCCGGTGGAGCCGGAGGTGTAGAGGATGAACAGCGGGTCCTCGGCGTTCATCGGCTCCGGCTCGCAGGTGTCGGCCACGGTCGCCTTGAGGTCCGAATAGAAGGCGTCGCGCCCTTCGGTCATCGGCACATCGGCCCGCGTCCGCCGCACCACGATCACGTCGGTGACACCCGGGCAAGTCTTCAGCGCCTCGTCGACGTTCCTCTTCAGCGGCACGGCCTTGCCGCCCCGCAGGCCCTCGTCGGCGGTGACGACGATCTTCGAGTCGCAGTCCTGGATGCGCCCGGCGATGCTGTCGGGCGAAAAGCCGCCGAAGATCACCGAATGGATCGCCCCGATCCGCGCGCAGGCCAGCATGGCGTAGGCGGCCTGCGGGATCATCGGCAGGTAGATGGTGACCCGGTCGCCCTTCCTGACGCCACGCGCCTTCAGCACATTGGCCATGCGGCACACCTCGGCGTGCAACTGGGCATAGGTGATCGCATCGCCGATCGAGCCGTCGTCGCTCTCCCAGATGATCGCCACCTGGTCGGCGCGCTCGGGCAGGTGCCGGTCGATGCAGTTGACCGAGACGTTGAGGATACCGTCGGCGTACCAGCGCACCCGGAAGTCCTTGGCGTCGAACGAGACGTCCTTGACCTCCGTGAAGGGCGTCATCCAGTCGAGCCGCTTGCCCACGTCCGCCCAGTAGCCGTCTGGGTCGAGCTCCACGCGGCGGCAGGCCGCCTCATAATCCGCCGGGCCCATCAGGGCGCGCTTGGCCCAGGCCTCTGGAACCGGAAAAACCATATCGTCCGACACCGCGCGTCACTCCCGATCAGAACCGTCCGTTGGAGTATGCGGAGACAGCCCCCGGGCGCAACATGCCGCGCGCCTGACGCTTGCGATACCGGACGGGCGCGGCCATGGTCCGGCGATGTTTCGCAAGGTGTCGGCGGTCGCGCTTCTTGCCCTGGCGCTCGTGTTGGGCGGCTGCGACCTGCGCGTGCGGGCCGACGCGTCCCAGGCCATCGCGCGGTTCCTGAAGGCCGTGCACGAGGACGACCGCGCCGCGTTCGAGGCCGCCATCGACCGGCCGGCGCTGCGCTCTGACCTGCGCGACCAGCTCGTCGACCTCGGCCGCGCCAACAGCGTGGAGGTGGATGGCGGCCCGTCGGAGTTCGCACTCGACCGGATGATCTCGCCCGAGGCGTTCCGCCTGGTGGAGGCCAAGACCGGCCGGGCCTTGCCGACCACGCCCAACGCCGCCGAGGTCGCCGTCCTGATGAAGGTGCGCGACCGGACCCACGTCTGCCTGGGCGATCCCAGGAACGACCGTTGCCTGTTGTCCTTCACGCGCAAGAAGGGCGTCTGGCGGCTGGTGGGGATGCCGGCCACGAACCTCAGGATCGAGGTCCCGCCGGCGACCGGATCGGCCCGGAAACGATAGCGAGGACCGCATGCTGCTGCACCTGTCCACCTGGCAGGAGATCGAGGACTACCTGAAGCGGTCGAAGACCGTGGTCGTCCCCATCGGCTCCAACGAGCAGCACGGGCCCACGGGCCTCCTGGGCACCGACTGGCTCTGTCCAGAGATCATCGCCCACGAGGCGCAGAAGACAGCCGACCTGCTGGTCGCGCCGACCTTCAACATCGGCATGGCCCAGCACCACCTGGGTTTCCCGGGCACCATCGCGCTCAGGCCCTCGACCTTCATGGCGGCGATCGGCGACTGGTGCCGCAGCCTCGGACTCTACGGCTTCGAGAAGATCTATTTCCTGAACGGTCACGGCGGCAATGTGGCGACCATCGAGGCGGCCTTCTCCGAGCTCTATGCGGAGGCCACCTATGCGGGCCTCAGCCGCGGCTTCGCCTGCAAGCTGAAGAACTGGTGGGACCTGCGGGGCGTGATGGCGCTGGCCCAGCGCCAGTTCCCCACCGGGCACGGCAGTCACGCCACGCCGTCCGAGATCGCGGTCACCCAATGGGCCTATCCCAACGCCATCAAGGCCGCGAACTACGCCCCGCGCATCGCGGCCACCGGCCCCATCCGGGAGGCCATCGACTTCCGCGCCCGCTATCCCGACGGCCGCATGGGCTCCGACCCCGGCCAGGCGACGCCCGAGAAGGGCGGCGAACTGGTGGCGCTGGCGGTTTCGGGCCTGATCGACGACGTGGCGGCCTTCACCAACGAGCCTCCGCCGGAAATCTGAGATGTTTCCTCTCCCGCTGCGCGGGAAAGGACGTTTCATGCCGTAAAAACCTCTCCGTCCCGGACCTCGATCGGCCATCGCGCCAGGCGTTCTCCGACACAGGGGATCGTCACGCCCAGCCCATCCAGCCGGAACAGCGCGCCGTGGCCGGTGCAGAGGATGTGGTTGGCGTCCTTCGTCAGGTAGCGGTCGCCGAAGGTGGCCAGGGGCCAGCCGGCGTGGGGGCAGGAATCCACGTAACCGACAATCAGATCGCCCTTGCGGATGACGAACCCTGCGAACAGGCGCTCGACCTCGCGAAAGCGGAAGCCCTTGCCGCCGGGATCGGGGATCTCATCCAGGGCGCAAAGCCGCAGGCCCGGGCCGGGCCGGGCCGGATTGTCGCTAGAGCTCGCCAATGGTCACCCGGAACGGCCGGATATCGACACTCCGCCAGAGGCCTGCGCGGGTGTAGGGATCCTCGGCGCTGAACGCCTGGGCGGCGGCCAGGTCGGGCTCCTCGACGATCAGCAGCGACCCGGCCATGCCGCCGGCTTCGTCCAGGAACGGTCCACCGAGCTTCAGCTCGTCCTTCCGCCCACCCACCCAGGCCAGATGCGCCTCGCGGGTCGCCATCCGCAAGGGCAGCGCATCGGCCTTGTCCAGGCAGGTGAGAACGAACAACGGCATTCAGTTTTCCTCGCGCAGGGGCCGGGAGAGCAGGCCGGCGATGGCGGCGTCGACATCGGCCTCGCCAGCCAGGATGGCGGCGACCGCCTCGCAGATCGGGACATCGACTCCCAGGTTCGCCGCCAGCTGCCGCACGGCGGGCGCCGAGGCCACGCCCTCGGCCACTGAGAGCTTGCCGGCCAGCGCCTGTTCCAGGGTCTGGCCCGCGCCCAGCGCCAGGCCCACGCTCATGTTCCGCGACTGCGGGCTGGAGCAGGTGAGCACCAGGTCGCCCAGGCCGCAGAGCCCGGCCACGGTCTGGGCCTCGCCGCCCAGGGCGAGCGCCAGCCGCGTCAGTTCGGCGAATCCCCGGGTGATCAGGGCGGCGTGCGCGCTGCGGCCAAGGCCCCGGCCCTCGACGATGCCACAGGCGATGGCCAGTACGTTCTTCACCGCCCCGCCGGCCTCCGCCCCGATCATGTCGGTGGCGAAGTAGGGGCGGAAGGTGGGTGTCGCGATCATCTCGGAAAGGTCGCGGGCGCAGTCCTCGTCAGGGCAGGCCAGCGTCACGGCGGTGGGCAGGCCGCGCGCCACCTCGGCGGCGAAGCTCGGGCCGGACAGCACCGCCGGCGCGGCCTGTGGAATGGTCTCGGCCAGGACCTCGGTCATCAGCTTCAGCGTGCCCTGCTCGACCCCCTTGGCGCACAGCACGACCGGCAAGCCCTCGCGCACGTGCGGGGCGAAGGCCGCCAGGGTCGAGCGCAGATGCTGAGCTGGCGCCACCGCCAGCACGATGTCGCGGTCGGCCAGGTCGGCCAGGTCGGCGCTCGCCCGGATCGAGGCGTCGAGCGCGATCCCGGGCAGGAACAGGCCGTTCTCGTGGCCGGCGTTGACGCTCGCCACCACCGCGGCCTCGCGGGCCCAGAGCACGGTGTCGAGGCCGGCCCGGGCGCAGACCTGGGCCAGCGCCGTGCCCCAGGCGCCGCCGCCGATCACCCCGGCCTTCCTGGCGGTGGAAACGCTCATGCCTTGGCGCCTTTGCGGCCGGTGCTGTGGACAGGATTGGAGAGCGCGGCGGCCTCGTCCAGCGGCCAGCGCGGCCGGGCCGGGGCGTCCAGCGGATCGGAGAGGCCAAGCGCCAGGCGCTCGGCGCCGGCCAGGCCGATCATGGCGGCGTTGTCGGTGCAGTAGGCGAGCGGCGGGGCGGTGAAGCTGAAGCCCCGCGCGGCGGCGGTCGCGGTGAGGCGGGATCGCACCGCCTGGTTGGCGGCCACGCCGCCGGCGACGACGAAGCGCAGGCCCTGGCCCTGGCGCGCGATCGCATAGGCGGCCATCGCCCGGTCGCTGCGTTCAGCGAGCTGTGCGGCGATGGCGGCCTGCACGGCGGCGGCCAGGTCGCGGCGCTCGGTTTCCGTCGAAAGTCCCTCGGCGATCCGGGCGGCGGCGGTCTTGAGGCCGGAGAAGGAAAAGTCGCAGTCCTTGCGCCCCAGCAGCATGCGCGGCAGTGGAAACCGCGTGGCGTCGCCGCCCTGGGCGAGCTTCTCCAGTTCGGGTCCGCCCGGATAGGGCAGGCCGAGCGTCTTGGCGATCTTGTCGAAGGCCTCCCCGGCCGCGTCGTCGATGGTCGTGCCGAGCCTCGTGCAGGCGCCGACGCCCTCCACCGCCAGCAGCTGGCAATGGCCGCCGGAGACCAGCAGCAGCAGGAAGGGATAGCCGACCTGGGCGGCCAGCCGGGCCGACACCGCGTGGCCCTCCAGGTGGTTCACCGCCACGAGCGGCAGCCGCCGGGCCAGCGCCACGGCCTTCCCGAACGCCAGGCCCACCATCACCCCGCCGACAAGGCCGGGCCCGGCCGTCGCCGCCACCCCGGTGAGATCGCCATAGCCCAGGCCGGCCTCGGCCATCGCCTGGTCCGCGATCCGGTCGATGCTCTCCACATGCGCCCGGGCGGCGATCTCCGGCACCACGCCGCCATAGGGCGCGTGCGCGGCGATCTGGCTGCCGACCACCGAGGACAGGACGGTCACCGCGCCGTCCGCGCCCAGGCGCACGACAGCCGCCGCGGTCTCGTCGCAGCTGGTCTCGAGGCCTAGGACGGTCTGGGTGCTGGGGGTCATCCGGTTGCCGCTGACAGGTTGCTACTGTAGCAGCCTGCTACGCTTCCCGCTCCCGAGGTAGACCGCCGCCCGTGCCCACGCAACAGCCTGCCCCCAGAGCGCAAGTGCGGATCGGCGCCCGGGGCTCCAAGCTCAGCCTCGCCCAGGCGGGCCACATGCAGCGCCGCATCGCCCAGGCGCTCGGCGCCGACCCCGAGGACGCGGCCGCGGTGGCCGCCGCCGCTCCGCTGATCGTGATCACCACCACCGGCGACCGGGTGCAGGACCGCCGCCTGCTGGAGATCGGCGGCAAGGGCCTCTTCACCAAGGAGATCGAGGAGGCGTTGCTGGAGGGCCGCATCGACTGCGCCGTCCATTCCCTGAAGGACATGCCGGCCTCGCTGCCCGACGGCCTCTGCATCGCCGCGATCCCCGAGCGCGAGGATCCGCGCGACGCCTTCCTGAGCCACGGGCCCGAGACCCTGGAAGCCATGCCGCAGGGCGCGGTGCTGGGTACGGCCAGCCTGCGGCGCCAGGCCCAGGCGCTGCACCGCCGCCCGGACCTCGACGTCCAGATGCTGCGGGGCAATGTCGACACCCGGCTGGCCAAGCTCGCCGCCGGCGACGCCGACGCCATCCTGCTGGCCTATGCGGGCCTCAAGCGCCTGGGCCTCGGCCACCTGCCCAGGAGCCTGATCGATCCCGTCGAGTGCCCGCCGGCCCCGGGCCAGGGCGCGCTGGCCATCGAGACCCGCGCCGCCGACCGCGACGCGGCCTGGGTCCAGGCGCTGCGCCATGGGCCCACCGCCGTGGCCGTCGCCGCCGAGCGTGGGGCGATGACGGCGCTGGAAGGCTCGTGCAAGACCGCCATCGGCGCCCATGCCTGGTTCGAGGGCGCGCGCCTCAAGCTGATCGTCGAGGCCTTGTCCCCGGACGGACGCGCGCGCTTCCGCCACGCGGGCGAGGCCGACCTCACCGAGCTCGCCGACCCGGAGGAGTCCGCCCGCGCGCTCGGACTCTCGCTGGGCCAGGCGGTCCGCGACGAGGCTGGCGACGCGATCGTCGCCTGAGGCCGGGAACGTCGAATTTTTGGGCGCGGCGGTCGGCGAAACCCCTGGCCCCAACCTCTACGGTGGCGCTTGTGGGGCGCGATCGGTTAAGGCGGTTTCTGCTACAAGAGGACCCATGCCGCGCCGCCGCCAAAAGATCTGGATCACCCGCGCCCAACCCGCCGCCGACGTGACCGCCGAGCGGGTCCGGGCGCTGGGCCACGATGCGCTGGTGGCGCCGCTGCTGGCGGTGCGCGCGCTTGACGACGTGCAGGTCGACCTGGCCGGCGTGGCGGCGCTGGCCTTCACCAGCGCCAATGGCGTCCGCGCCTTCGCCGAGCGGTGCGGCGAGCGGTCGCTGCGGGTGTTCGCGGTGGGCGCGGCCACGGCCCAGGCCGCGCGCGCGGTGGGGTTCCGGCTGGTGCTCTCGGCCGACGGCGACGTGGAGGCCCTGGCCGAAGGCATCGGCCAGCGGCGATCCGAGCTGCGCGGCGCGGTGCTGCATCCGGGCGCCGCGGAGCCGGCCGGCGACCTCACCGGAGCCCTCGAGAAGCACGGGATCGAGGCGCGGCGCCTGATCCTCTATGAGACCGGACCCCTGAAGCTCGAGCCCGAGGCGGCCGAGATGCTGGTGCGCGCCGACGCGGCCCTGCTGCATTCCCCCAGCGCGGCCCGTGTGCTGGCCGGCGTGCTGAAGCTCCATCCGGCGCCAAAGCTTCGCGTGCTGGGCCTGTCCAAGGCGGTGATGCGGCCCCTGGCGCGGACCAAGCTGGCGGGCAAGGCCTTCCCGGCCTTCCCGCTCGAGGCCGCCCTGCTGAACCTGATCGACCGCAATCCGTGAGCGAGCCGCCGGACCCCGTCGGCGACCAGCCGCGTCGGCTGCTGGGCCTCGGGTTCTGGGCGATCATGGCCTGCGCCCTGCTGAGCGTGCTGGCCGGCGTGGCCGTGGCTGAACTCGGGCCGAAGCTCTGGCCCGGCAAGGCGGCGCCGGCGCCCGTGACGCAGCCCACGCCGACGTCGCTTGGCGAGCGGGCCAAGAGTCGCTAAAGAGGCGCTCCTTCGCGGCCGGTCACCCGGTGCGCCGTGGGCCGCTTTAGCTCAGCTGGTAGAGCATCGCATTCGTAATGCGGGGGTCGCAGGTTCGAGTCCTGCAAGCGGCACCATTTCCCCGGTCAGTTCGAACCTAGCCAGGGCGATCCGGCTTGCGCCGGCCCGGGCGTCCACGGATAGATGGCGGACGTCCACGGTGGGGCGGGTCCGCTGCGGTGGTTAGGCGAAGCATGTCTGAGGTGCGGCAAAGGCCTGCGGGCAAGCCCGGCGCGCGGCGGCCCCCTGGCAATTACACCGCCGCGTTCCGCGCCGATGGGGTGATCCACATTCCCCAGGCGCTGAGCGCCGACGACCTGCGCCTGGTCGAGGCGGCCTATGCGTGGCGGATGGCCAATCTCGGGCCAGGGGCTTCGGCGTTCTACGCCGACACCGGGGCCACGTTTCTGCAGGCCCTGGGCGATTCAAGCGAACAACCCGTCTTCCAGCGGATGCTGCGGGACACCCCGATCGGCGACATCGCGGCGGACTTATTCGGCCGCGGTCCCGTCTGGTACATGGACGAGCAGCTCTTCTACAAGGACGGCGCCGCCGCGGCCGGTGGAGCCCGGCGTACGCCCTGGCACCAGGATTCGTCCTATCACCCCTATGGCGGGACAAAGCAGGCGGTGTTCTGGATCGCCCTGGACCGCGTCACCAAGGATGGCGCGCTGGAAGTGGTCCGAGGCTCCCATCTGGGCGTCCGGTACAATGGCGCGCGGTTCGATCCGCGAGACGACACCGCGCCGATCTATCCCGAGAGCGCCCTGCCGCGGCTGCCCAACATCGAGGCCGAGCGCGACAAGTGGGACATCGTCTCCTGGGCGGTGGAGCCCGGCGACCTGCTGGTCTTCCACGCCGCGGCGCTGCACGGCGGCGGATCGGCCGGGCAGGGTGTCCGGCGCCGCAGCCTCACCCTGCGCTTCGCCGGCGACGACGTGGTTCGGACGGCCCAACCCGGCCAGGCCTCGCCAGGCGCGCCGCTCGGTGAAGGCGTCGAAGCCCCCGCCAGGCCGGGACCGCGGGGCCCGGCTGTCGATCGCTATTGGGCGCTGCCGCTGGGCGAGCCTGTCGCCTCGGCCCGGCCGACCCTGGTGCGGCCATGGCCGACCAAATGAAGTTGATCCCGCCCGTCGTTCGGAGAAAGGCGCTGTATGTCGACCTATGATGTGATCGTCGTTGGCGGCGGGATCGGCGGTCCCGCGTTGGCGACCGTATTGGCGAGGGCCAAGCTTTCCGTGCTGCTGCTCGAACAGAGCGAGGTCTATGCCGACCGGGTGCGCGGCGAATGGATCGCGCCCTGGGGCGTGGCCGAGACCAAGCGCCTGGATATCTACAAGACCCTGCTGGCGGCCGGCGCGCACCACCTGACGCGCCACGTCACCTATGGCGAGAGCGTGCGGCCCAAGGACGCCGAGGCGCACGCCCTGAACATGGGGATCTTCTTTCCGGAGATCGCCGGGCCGCTGACCATCGGCCATCCCAAGCACTGCCAGACCCTGTTCGACGCCGCGCTCGCCGCCGGCGCCGATGGCCGGCGCGGCGCCAATGTCACCGAAGTGACCCTGGGCGCCGAGCCCTCCGTCACCTTCATCGACCACAACGGCCCGCAGACGGCGCGCGCGCGCCTGGTGGTGGGCGCGGACGGGCGTACCTCGACGGTGCGGGAGGTGGCCCGGGTCGAGCTTCACCAGGACCCGCCGCACCACTGGTTCGCCGGCCTGCTGGTGGAAGGCGCGGAGGGCTGGGACGCCGATGTCCAGGCCATCGGCACGGAAGGCGACTTCTCCTACCTGGCCTTCCCGCAGGGCGGCGGACGGGTGCGGGTCTATGGCGGCTATGCGCTGGATCAGGCGCGGCGGTTCAAGGGACCGGACGGCGCGCGCCGCTTCCTCGACAGCTTCGCCATGGAATGCGCCCCGGCCAACCAGGCCCTGGTGGCCGGCCGCCCGGCCGGTCCCCTGCTGTCCTACATCAACGCGGACTCCTGGACGGACGAGCCTTACGCGCAGGGCGCCGTGCTGGTCGGCGACGCGGCCGGGTGGAACGACCCGATCTTGGGACTGGGCCTGTCCATCACCTACCGTGACGTGCGCATCGTCAGCGATATCCTGCTGGCCTCCAGGGACTGGTCGCCGCAGGCGTTCCGACCCTATGCGGAGGAACGCCGCGAACGCATGCGCCGCCTGCGCTTCGCCGCGACCATCCAAGCGCGCCTCGACATGGAGTTCGACCCGGCAGCCCGCCGTCGCCGCGAGCGGCATCACGAGCGCTCCGCCGCCGATCCGTCGCTCAGCGCCTATGGGGTGGCGATCATGGGCGGTCCGGAGCGCGCGCCGGCCGAGGTGTTCACCGACGCCAACTTCGCCCGCATCCTGGACCTGGAAGGTGCGCCCCGGTGACCCTCGACGACATCACCGCTCTGAACATGGCCTGGCTGAAAGCGTGGAGCGACAAGGACGCGGCCGGCGTGGCCGCCTTCTACGCCGAGGACTGCGTCTACATGGACGCCCAGACCGCCGGCGGGCTGAAGGGCCGCGCGGCGCTCACTGGCTACCTGCAGGGGATGTTCGGCGCGACGCCGTCGATGACCTATGCCGCCGACGAGGTCTGGCCGATCCCGGGCGGCTACTGTGGTCGCTGGTACTGCGACGTCGAGGGCGCCGGGCGTCTCCGGGGGTTCGACCTTGTGCTGCTCAAGGACGGTCTGATCACCCTGAACGAGGTCTATGTGCATCGCCTGTGACCGTCGCGCCGATCCGGCGCTGCGCGGCCGCCAGACCGCCAAGCGTCAGCACGGCGGCGCAATTGCGTGACGCGAGCGTTTCGATCAGGCGGTCGACCCGCGGCTGGTCGCGCAGCAGGCCCGCCGCGCTGACCGTCGCCACCAGGCCACCCAGGCTGTTCTGACGATAGGATTCCCAGGCGGTCTCCGCGTCCCAGTCGGCGCCGGCCGCCATCAGCGCGGCCGCGTGGGCGCCAACGAGCCGCCGCTCGCACGCGGCGCGATCCGCCGGGTCCAGGCTGCCGCTGAGGAAATAGGCCAGGTCGTAGGCCGGATCGCCCACCGCGACGGACTGCAGGTCGATGAGGCAGGCGCGGGTCCCGTCGGGCGTCGTCTCGAAGATCACATTGTCCACGCGCGGGTCGGTGTGGATCAGGCTGAGATCCGCCGCCACGGCCGACCACGGTCCGACCAGCGGCGCGGCGGCCTCGATGACCGCCATGGCGGCCTTGCCCAGGGCCTTTGCATGGCGTTCGCGCATGACCGTCGCACCGCGCGCGAACATCAGCGCGCTCCGCGCCGCGAGCGGCGCGCGGCGTCGTGGCCAGGTCAGGTCCGCGAGCACCGGCTGCTTCCAGGCGAAGGCGTGCAGCGCCGCCAGTTCGCGCACCACGGCCTCGGCTTCGGTGACCGAGCAGCCGGTGATCTGGTCGCCAGGCCGGCAGCCATCGTCCAGATCTTCCAACACGAGATTGAACGCCCCATCCGGCCGGCTTTGCGCCAGGTAGGCTCGGGGGATGCGGAATGGCGGCGAGGGGCCGAAGAAGCGATAGGCGGCCACCTCGCGCTCGTAGCCGAAGATCTCCGGGTCGGGCGCGACCCCGTTGGCGGCCGCCTTCGGGAACTTGGCGATCAGGGTGCGCGGCGCATCGCCGGGGTCGCCCTGGAAGGTGACGGCGAGCCGCGCCACCTGGCTGGTGGTCCCGTTGCCGACGGGCTCGAAGCTGACCACCGCCACCGGCGGCGCAGCCACTCCGGCCTTGGCGAACATCCTGTCGAGCCAGGCCGCGTCGATCGCCTCGAGCGTGTCGAGGATCTGGATCCCCGTCGTCAGGCCGTCACTCAACCTCGCCCCACAGCGCGAACCCGTACGGCGGGTTCCAGCAGTCGGTGAAGCGGCCGTCCTTGGCGCGGAAGGTCTCGATGCCGCACATGAACGGCACCTTCTCCGACTTGCTCCGCATGTTCCAGACCGAGGTCACATGCTGGTTGTCGGCGATCAGGACCTCGTGGGTGAAGCGCGGCTGGATGTCGTCGACCACCTTCCGCACCCGGGCGATCTGCTGGTCGTGGTCGAGCAGGATCACCTTGCCGGCCTCGTGACGGACCATGGGGCTGGCGCAGATCTCGCGGATCAGTTCCACCTGCCCCTTGTTCCACACCTCGTCCCAATAGAGCTCGATGATCTCGCGCGGCGATCGCTGGGCCATGGTGTCGTCCTTCCCCTGAATACGCGCCTTAGGCCGGCGGCTGTGTGAGGATCGTGTAGGGCCGGCCCTCGGCCCGCGTCCAGAGTCGCTTCAGCGCCGCGGCCGCGGGCTTGGGCGCCTCGTAGGGCCAGAAGTGGTTGGCCGGCAAGGCCACGACCTCGGCGCCCATGCGGGTCGCCATGCGCCGGCCGAACTCGATCGGCACGATCATGTCCTCCTCGCCCCAGAGGATCATCGAGGGCACCACGATCCGCGCCAGGTCCGGCGCCCAGGACCGGCCGATGTCGACGGCCGAGCGGTATAGGTCGAGAATCCGTCGGGCGTTGCCCGGATAGACGAAGGAATTGGCGGCCGCGTCCTGCGGCGGGTAGCCCATGCGCTGCAGGGTCTCGACCATCCCCGCCGATTGCGCCAGGCGGTCGGCCAGCGCCTCACCTTCGCCCGGGACCATCCATTGGGTCCACATGGCGTGGCGCGGCCAGTGCTCGTCGATCGGCCCGTTGCCGGCGGCGACGCTGCGCAACAGCTCCGGCCGCAGCGAGGCGGCGCGCAGCGACAGCAGGCATCCCCAGTCGTGACCCACAAGGTGGACCGGCCCGCCGCGCGCATGCAGCGCCTCGATCCGCTCGATGACGAAATTGACGTAGTTTTCCTTGTGCGCCACCCAGCCGGCCGGCGGTTCGGCGGCGAAGCCAGGCAGGTCCAGCGCCTCGACCTCGTCGGTGCGGTCCAGCAACTCGATGATCGGACGCCAGAGCCGGCCGGTCGCCGGAACACCATGAACGAACAGAACCGGCATGAGCCCCCCTTTGGTTTTTATACCTGGCCATGTCGCGGCCGGACGAGCGGTCAGCCCGTACGCAAGGCTAGCCTGTCAACATCGTCGGCGCCACGGGCGAACCTTGTGGCGGCCTCGGTGTTCTGCACAGCACTTCGCGCGACGGGTCGTGGGCGCGCCGATTGGGGCCGAAAACATGAGTCATTCCTGGCGCGCTCCGGCGATCGGCTCGTGGCTGATCGTGCGCCTGATCCTCGCCGCGGCAGGCCCGAGTCTGGGACAGAGCTATGTGCGGGCGCCCTGCGCGGGGTCCGCGCCAGCGTTCGTCGATCAACTGCAGCCGCTCTGGTACCGCCGGTTCTGGACCGGGGAATGCAAGGACCTTTCGCCCCTGCGCTGCTCTAGCGGCCGGCCCTACTGGAACGACGTGGTCCGAATCCTGACGGCCAGGGCGCCGCAGGCGCAGCGTGCCGAGGCCGCGCGCAGGGCCTGCCGGCTGGGGCGCCAGATCGGCTTCGAATGGACCCGGCCCTCGGCCGTCCGCCGCATCGACACGAACGAATTGAAGTCGCTCGCGACGTCGCTGAACATGGCGCCCGACACCTTGGCGGGGCTGGGCGCCGTGGAAGCCCGCATAAAGGGGAAAGTCGGACCTTGAACAGTGCGCCGGTCTGGCGGGCGCGGCGCGATTGGCGCACAATCCAGAATCGCCGTTGCAGGAGACTTGGGTTGAGAACACTAGCCGCTACAGTTCTGGCGTCCGCCGTCCTCGCCGCCGGCCAGGCCGCGGCGGCCGCCGCCCAGGCGCCGACGAACACCGTGAGCGCGGATGCCCGGTGCATGTTGGCCATGGCGGCGCTCGGGTCGGCCAACAAGGCCAACCAGCAGGGCGCGTTCGCCGGCATCTATTACTTCGCCGGGCGGATCCGGGCCCAGAGTCCGAGGTACGACCTCGCCGCCGGCCTCAAGGCGCAGATGGCGCAGATGACGCCGGCCCTGATGCAGGCCGAGGCGCAGCGTTGCGGCCCGATCGTGGTCGGCGTCGTGAAATCCATGCAGGCGGTGCAGCAGACGCTGGCGCCCCCTGGCGCGCCCGCACCCGCGCCCGCGGCGTCTGGGGCGCCGTCGCCCAATTAAATACGCTGGCGCGGGAACGAATGTCGAAATTCGACGTTTGTAACCCTTGCGCGCGGGTCTGTGGCTGCGCCGGAGTGTGAGCGGCATGCCGACGCGACGCCAGGAGCCTGATCTCGCTACAACCGCCTCCTCGGCGGAACGCTCCAATGTTGTTCAACTTAACCAGGCTCAAGCCGCCGCCGCCCAGGAATTCCTCTATCGCGACCTGCTGAACGCCTTGCCGGCGGCGATCTACACCACCGACGCCCAGGGCCGGATCAACTTCTACAACGAAGCCTGCGTCGACTTCTCAGGCCGGCGGCCAGTGCTGGGCGTCGACCAGTGGTGCGTGACCTGGAAGCTGTTCCAGCTCGATGGAACCCCGATGCCGCACGACCAGTGCCCGATGGCCATCGCGCTCAGGGAGGGGCGGCCCGTACACGGCCTTGAGGCGGTCGCCGAGCGCCCCGACGGCAGCCGCGTGACGTTCGCGCCCTATCCGACCCCGTTCCTCGACGACTCCGGGAAGGTGCTGGGCGCGATCAACATGCTGGTCGACATCACCGAGCGGAAGTCGGCGGAAGAACGCCAGACATTGCTCTCCAAGGAAGTCGATCATCGCGCCAACAACCTGCTGTCCGTCGTTCAGGCGCTGCTGAGGATGGCCGATGCGCCGACCGTGCCGGAGCTGAAACGTTCGCTGGAGGGCCGCATCAAGGCGCTCGCCCACGCCCATGTGCTGCTGGCGCAGTCCCGCTGGACCGGCGCCGACCTGCAGCATCTCGTGTCGGAAGAGATCGCACCCTACATGGGCGGCGCCTCGCCCCGCGTGTGGCTGAGCGGCCCCGTGCTGACGCTGGAGCCGTCGGTCGCCCAGTCCATGGCGATGATGATCCACGAACTCGCCACCAACGCCGCCAAGCATGGCGCCCTGTCCGGCGCGGGCCGGGTGATGGTGGACTGGCGCGACAACCAGGCCGACGAGCTGGTGTTCCGCTGGACTGAGGTCGGCGGACCGGCCGTGCAGGCGCCTGCACGCCTGGGCCAGGGCTGCAGGATGGTCCAGCGCACCTGCGGGCATCTGCAGGGGCGGGGCGTATTCGACTGGCGGCCCGAAGGTCTCGTCTTCGAATTCGCGGCGCCGATCAGCCTGCTTGTCGCACAGACGGACGCTCCGCAGCTCAATTAGTGCGGGCCTGGTTCGCCGGGGCGGCCGCGCTCAGCGTCGGCCCGATTTCGTCGTGCAGCACCAGGTCGGCGTAGCTGTCCTGGTCGGTGGGCTCGCGGTTGACGATGGCGAGTTTGGCGCCGTTGCGCTTGGCCATCAGCGGAAAGCCCGCCGCCGGATAGACGACCAGGGACGAGCCCAGGACCAGGAAGGCGTCACAGGCCAGCGTCGCGGCTTCCGCCCGCGCCATCGGTCCCGCCGGCATCGGCTGTCCGAACGATATGGTGGCGCTCTTCACCAGGCCGCCGCAGTGGCGGCAGTAGGGAATCTCGCCCACCTTCAGGAAGCTGTCCTTCAGTTCGTGCAACTCGTGGCGCTCCGCGCACTCCAGGCAGGTGGCGTAACTGGCGTTGCCGTGCAGTTCGACGACCTGGTCGGGGGGCACGCCGGACTCCTGGTGCAGATTGTCGACGTTTTGGGTGATGACGGTGGCGACCTTGCCCTGCGCCACCAGACGCGCGACCGCCTCGTGGCCGGCGTTGGGCCTGGCGCCGACCCATCCCGCCGCGCCAGTGAAGGTCCGGGTCCAGGCTTCCCGGCGTTTAGCTTCGCTGCCGACGAATTCCTGGAAGTTGATGGGCTTCATCTTGCTCCAGACGCCACCCGGGCTGCGGAAATCCGGCACGCCGCTTTCCGTGGAAATACCGGCGCCGGTGAACACCACGAGGCGGCGGGCGTCGGCGATCAGCCGGGCGAGGTCGGCGCGGGACATGGTCCGATCATCAACCCAAGACGCCCGCCTAGGCTAGAGGCTCGAACGCGTTCAGGGACAGAACGTCGCCGAAGCCTCCGGATGTTGCTCCACTGGCGCCTGCCGCGCTGCGGCCGGCGGGGGAAATTCTTCAGGCCGCAGCAACAGATGGTTCCAAACCTGATCCACGCCCGCCACATCATGGGCCAGGATGTCGGCCAGAACCCGGTCGCTGGCCCCGGCCACCATGCCTTGCAGCGTCACCACGCCGCCCTCCACGAGAACGACGATCTTGTGCGCGTCCAGCAACCGGTCGTGGGTGAGGGCGCGATGTACGGCGGTCTGCAGATCGGCGTCCGTGAAAGGCGCGTCCGG
Source organism: Caulobacteraceae bacterium (assembly GCA_947478785.1). Taxonomy (GTDB): domain Bacteria; phylum Pseudomonadota; class Alphaproteobacteria; order Caulobacterales; family Caulobacteraceae; genus Phenylobacterium. Next base: position 4,359 of record CANJXI010000073.1, on the reverse strand, counting down.
ATGATCGCCGCGGCTTCGCGCCTCGGCCACCCGGCGGTCGGCGGCGGCGTCGAGCCAGCTTCGGTCGTCGATGTCCGGAGATTCGGCCAAGGCCATGTCTGAACTCCTCGATGCTGCGCAAAGCTTCACAAGGATAATACGCCGGCGGGGCGACCGTTCCGGGAAATTCTTCGTGACGCGAGGAGAAGGGGGTGGTCGACCCGGCTCTGTCGGGGGGATGCCAGGGTGCGCCGGGTCGACCAATGACCGCTCATGTGCGACAGGTAAGTCGTTGAGGGCCGTCGAGATAACGTCGTCTCAAATCACCGGTTCCGACGCCGGCGTCAAAAAATCGCTCGCCCTTCCGCAGCCGCCTTTCATAATGCGCGCCGAGGGAATCGCCGGGTTACAGAGGCGGCCCGGCTGGGGGAAACGACCATGGACATTCGAGGACGCGTCGCCGGCGCGGGCTCTCTCGCCTTGGCGGCAGGCGCCGCGGGGCCGGCGTTCGCGCAAGGCCCCGCAACCGCCCTGGACCCAGCGGCCACCGCCTGGCTGCTGACGGCGACGGCCCTGGTGTTGTTCATGACCCTGCCTGGGCTGGCCCTGTTCTACGCGGGGCTGGTGCGGCTGAAGAACGTGCTCTCGGTGATGATGCACTGCGTGGCCATCGCCTGCCTGGTCTCGGTGCTCTGGCTGGCGGGCGGCTACAGCCTGTCGTTCTCCGGGACCGGTCCGCTGATCGGCGACCTGGCGAAGGCGGGGCTCATGGGTGTGAGCCGCCACAGCCTGTCGGGGCTCGTGCCCGAGAACCTCTTCTTCATGTTCCAGATGACCTTCGCGATCATCACGCCGGCCCTGATCGTCGGAGCGTTCGTCGAGCGGATCCGCTTCGGCGCGGTGCTGCTGTTCTCCGGGCTATGGCTGCTCGTGGTCTATGCGCCGGTCTGCCATTGGGTCTGGGGCGGCGGCTGGCTGATGGGCCGCCACGTGATGGACTTCGCCGGCGGCCTGGTGGTGCACGCCACGGCGGGGACATCGGCGCTCGTTCTCGCCTGGCGGCTCGGCCCGCGCGATGGTTTCCCCAGGGACCTGTCGCCGCCGCACAATCCTGGCATGACCATGATGGGCGCGGGCATGCTCTGGGTCGGCTGGTACGGGTTCAACGCCGGCAGCGCGCTGGCGGCCAACGCCGACGCGGCCGCGGCGCTCACAGCCACCCACCTTTCCGCCGCCACCGCCGGCCTGGTGTGGGCGCTGATCGAATGGCGCCGGTTCCAGCGGGCCAGCATGATCGGCCTGGTCACCGGCGTCGTCGCGGGCCTGGCCACGATCACGCCGGCCTCAGGTTTCGTCGGCCCCTTGGGCGCGGTGGCGCTGGGGGCCGTGGGCAGCATCGTCTGCTACCACGCCGTGGAATTCGTGAAGCACCGCCTGAAGGTCGACGACGCGCTGGACGTCTTCGCCGTGCATGGCGTGGGCGGGATCCTCGGGACCCTGCTGGTCACGGTGCTGGCGAGCGAGAAGCTGGGCGGCGCGGGCTATGCGCCGGGGGTGGACATGGCCGACCAGGGGCTGACCCAGGTCCTGGGCGTGGGCGTGACCATCGCCTGGTCGGCGGCCGCCACGCTGGTCCTGGCCTTCATCGTCGAGCGCACGGTCGGCCTGCGCGCCCGCGAGGAGTCCATCGAGGACGGCCTCGACATGGCCAGCCATGGCGAGCGGGCGTGGAACCCCTAGGCGGACGGGCCTCAGCCCAGGGTCAGCATCATCGGCAGGATGTAGTTTCGGAAGGCCTGGATCACCAGCAGGACGATGATCGGGGTGATGTCGACGCCCCCCAGCGGCGGGATGATCCGTTGCACCGGAGCCAGGATCGGCCGGGTCACCGCGTCCAGGAAGTGGGCGACGTTGTAGACGAACCGGTTCCGGAGGTTGATCACGTCGAAGGCCACCAGCCATGACAGCAAGGCGCTAATGATGATCGCCAGGACCAGGAGGCCCAGAAGGCCGTCGAGCACGGCGTAGAGGAAGTGCAGCACAGGGTTCATGGGCGTGGTTCTAGCCGCGTTTGCGGCGCCGGGAAACCGCCGCGCCGCAGCTTACCTCCCGCGAGTGCTTGACAGGCGCCGCCTCAAAAGGGTTATTCCGCGCCTTCCTGGGGCCGTAGCTCAGTTGGTAGAGCGCCTCGTTCGCAATGAGGAGGTCAGCGGTTCGATTCCGCTCGGCTCCACCAGGAATTCCCAAGCCGCTCAATGAGCTTCGGGAGTCGGGGGAAATATGCACTCGTTCGCAGGCAACCGTGTGGTGGGCCACACGGGCGCGCCCTTTCCGATCTTCCAGGCGCCCATCGGGCTGATTTCCCGCGGCGATCTCGTGGGCGCCGTCTCGGGCGCGGGCGGCGTCGGGCTGATGGAGACGATGTTCCTCCCCATCCCCGATATGCAGGCGCAGTTCGACCTGGTTCGCGCGCGCTCCAACCACCCCTTCGGCCTGCATTTCCTGGTGGGATTCCTGTCCTCGCAGCCGGAGCGGGAGAAGGCGGTGCTGGACTGGGCGCTGGACGGGAAGACCAAGTTCATCACCACCGGCTACGGCGACCCGGCGCGCTACATCAGGCGCATCAAGGACGCCGGCATGACCACCTACCACATGACCGACACGCTGGAGGAGGCGCTGCGGGCCGAGGACGCCGGCGTCGACGGCGTCGTGCTGGGCGGGGCCGAGAAGGGCGGCGGCAACGGTCGCGATCATCTCCACACCTTCGCCTTGCTGCAGAAGGCGCGGACGCGAATCGGCGTCCCCATCGTCGCGGCGGGCGGCATCGCCGACGGCCACGGGATGGCGGCGGCCTTCGCGCTGGGCGCCGAGGGCGTGATGATGGGCACGCGGTTCATCGCCTCCCAGGAATGTCCCTGGCACGACAACTACAAGCAGGCGATCGTCGAGGCCGAGCAGGTGATCGGCATCACCTCGGTCTCGGGTTTCAACTCCATGCGGGCGGTCCGGAACGAATTCTCCGAAGGGGTCGAGCGCGGCGAGCTTGGCGACAAGACCAAGCCCTATGCGGGCGACGCGCGGGCGATGTTCTACGAGGGCCGGACGGACGTGGCGATCGTCGGGTGCGGCGAGACCGCGGTGCTGATCGACGAGATCAAGCCCGCCGCCGAGATCGTCACGGATACGGTGCGCGAGTTCTGGGGCGAGATCGACCGGCTGGCCAACCTGCGGGCGCCCGTGAGCGCCTAGAGCGCGTCAGGGTGAAGTGGATACCGGTTCCCCCGTCCGACGCGCTCTAAACATTTGAAGATAGACCCTTTTCATCCGGTTCAAGTGATTCCACTTGAACCGGAAAGGGTCTAGCAGGCCCGCCCTTCGGGGTGAATCGGCCGGTGCCAGGCCTCGACGAAGGCGAAGAGGCCGAAGGCCACGAAGCCCAGGGCCAGCATGACCATCGCCACCTTGCCGTTCGGCTGGTGCTTCAGCGCCTCCAGAACGCCGCCGACGCTGCGCGCGTCGGCCGCCCGGGCGTGCCAGCCGGCCCGCAGCGTGAAGGCGCCGGCCGCCACGAAGGCCACGCCGCGCGAGAAATAGCCGCCGCGCGCCAGGAAGCCGACCCAGCGGGCGGTGTCCTCGTCGCACTTCAGGTTGCGGACGAAATGGCCGAAGAGGGCGCGGACGGCGTTGCCGATCCCGGCCGCGAGGATGAAGGCGCCGGCCGCCATCACCAGCCACTCGCCGGCCGGCAGCGCCAGGACCTGGGCGATGAAGGCGGCGGTCTTGGCCTGGTCGTCGGCCTCGTGCAGGTCTTCGATGGCGTCCAGGAAGCCGAACACCGAGACGGCGAGCGCGCCATAGACCAGGCCGCTCACCGCCTGGCCGGCGCGGGCGGCCAGCGCCTTGGGCGTGCGGCCCAGCGTGTCGGCGTCAAGCAGCGCCTGCAGCGCCCGCCAGCCGGCGAAGCCGTAGAGCCCAAGGCCGATCAGCCAGATCAGGGCGACGGCCGGCGGCCAGGCGCCCCAGGCGGCCAGCGCGCCCAGCGCCCCTTGCGCCTTGGGTGTCAGGCCGGCGGCGGCGAGCACCGCCACCACGCCGATGCTGATGTAGACGGAGCCCCTGGCCACATAGCCGGTTCGCGCCGCGATCTCGGCCAAGGCGGCCCAGGGCGCGGTGGCGAACCGCCGGCGCCGGCGCTCGGTGAGGCGGGGACGGGCGGTGGTCATGGCGACATCGGCCGTCGGCGGCCAGATCCTCCCCCGAAGAGCGGGGGAGGTGTCGGCGAAGCTGACGGAGGGGGCGCTGCAGGCGCACCGTGGCCGCAGCGCCCCCTCCACCACTTCGTGGTCCCCCTCCCCCGTTTAACGGGGGAGGATCTGCGGG
>CANJXI010000072.1 GCA_947478785.1 Caulobacteraceae bacterium | reverse complement strand
GCCCTGCGCGGGCTGATGGAGAAGAGCCCCGACGCTGATTTGCTGCGCGAGATGATCGGCTTTGCGGCGAGGCGGCTGATGGAGCTTGAGGTGGGCGGCCTGACCGGGGCCGCTCATGGCGAGAAGAGCGCCGAGCGGCTGGCCCAGCACCGGCCACATCCATCGTAAGACGACGCGTCGCAGCCTCGCGCGCGACCACATCGTCTACGAACTGCGGGGCCGCATGGAAGGCCGCCAGCGCGTCCGGGTATGGGATCGCAACCAGACCACCTACTTCTTGGTGGACGGCGAGTTGGAACTGTTGGTCAAGAAGGCGTCGGATGAAGGTGACGTCGTCCTCAATCAAAACCGCCTGGCCCTCAGGTTCCAGGCCAACCGCCAAGGCGACCTGTTCGGCTTCGAAAAGACGAATCTCTACCTGAGCTACGCCGATAACGACGCTGACCCTGAGAATCCGAGCGTGTTCGTGATCTGCCCCAAGGAGGGCGGTCACGAATGGATGTTCGAGATCGAGCCGCCAGCGGCTGAGATCGCCCGCGAAATCAGCGCCCCGACCCGGCCCGACGAGGGCGAAGAACTCGTGCGCCTCATCCCGGTCGGGAAGCCCGAAGAAGACTCCGAGTAGTGCCATGCGTCGACCGTTCAACCCGGACATGCTCGCGCTGGCGCGAGACGCGAAAGGATTCACCCAGACCGAACTGATCGGCACCCTGGGTGACGCGATGTCTCAAGCCAAGCTGTCGAAGATCGAGAACGGACTTGTCAGCCCCAGCGGAGAGGACGTCGCGGCCCTGGCGTCCGCGCTGGGGTTCCGGCCAGAATTCTTCTTCCACCCGCACACGCGGAGGTCGGAGCCCGCTACCTACCACCGCAAGCGGAAGAAGCTGGCGAAGAAGGACTGGTCGAAGATTTACGCGACCGCCGAGATCTATCGGATATCGACTGCGCTCTTTCTGAAGTCCATCGAGCTTGCGCCGCCCGCGCCGCCGCCGCCCGCGATCGACCCCGACCAGCACGACGGCCGGATCGAAGAGATCGCGCTGGCGGTTCGCCAACTTTGGGCGCTCCCGCGCGGGCCGGTGGAGGACGTAACGTCGCTCTTGGAGCGCGCTGGCGTCGTAGTGATCTCCTACGATTTCGGGAATGACCTCTGCGATGGCTTCACCCAGCACGCCACTGGCGACATGCCGCCTGTGGTGTTCGTTAACACTAGACAACCAAAAGACAGATTGCGGTATTCCCTAGCTCATGAGCTTGGACACGTCGTCATGCACCGTCTCCCCAATCCAGATATGGAGCACCAAGAAAATAGATTTGCGTCAGAATTCTTGATGCCAACTTCGGAAGTGACCAAAGATTTCTATAACATGTCGATAGATAAATTTATGTCTCTGAAAATGCATTGGCGCGTGTCGATGCAATCCTTGATTATGAAGGCCCATCAGGTGGGCCGCATGAGCGACAGCGCCTATCGCTATTACATGATCAACATGAGCAAGCGCGGCTGGCGGACGCGGGAGCCCGTCGAGCTAACCAACGTGAAGGAGTCGCCGCGCCTCCTGCTCCAGTTGGTCAACGGACACATGAACCAGCTCGCCTATAGCTTGGATGATATGTCTCAACTGATCGGCATTCCCCCTTCGGCAGTCGAGGACCTTTACGGGCTGAAATCGAGGCCGCGCCTGCGCATTGTCTCGTAGCGGGTGGAGCTTCCTTGCCTCCCACGCAGAGCGGGCGGGGGCGCGACTTGGCGCCCAGCCGGAGGCCGCCTCCACCATCGGCTCTTTGGCCGATGGTCCTCCTTCCCCGTGAACGGGGAAGGGGGACCCAGCGTCCCTAATGCAGCAGGACGTGCATGGGGCCGGGGCCGCGGGCGACCAGGCTGCCGGTCAGCTTGGCGGGCGGGTAGGCCGGGTCCCAGCGCAGGTTGGGGAAGCGGTCGAGGAGGCCGTTGATGGCCGAGGCGATTTCCTGGCGCGCCACATGCTGTCCGAGGCACGAGTGGGCGCCGGCGGCGAAGGCCGTGGAGCGCTGGATCGGACGGTGGATGTCGAACCGGTCGGGGTCCTCCCAGCGCGTGGGGTCGCGGTTGGCGGCGCCCGTGCAGACGTTGAGAAGCGCGCCCTTCGGCAGTTCGACGCCCTGCAGGACGGTGTCGCGAATGACCTTGCGGTAGAACAGCGGGTCGGGGTTCCAGCGGGTGGATTCCAGAATGGCGTTGGTCAGCAGCGAGCGGTCGCGGCGGACCTCCTCCATCTGCTCGGGGTGGGTCATCAGGGCGAAGGTGGCGATGCCCAGTTGGCGCCAGGTGGTCTCGCCGCCGGCGAAGACGATCAGCCGGCAATAGGAGGCGATCTCCTCGGTCGTGAGCGGCCGGGAGGTTCCGTCGGCTTCCTCCAGGGTGGCGTGGGCCAGCTTTGAGATCAGGTCGTCGCGCGGTTCCAGACGCCGCTCGGCGATGACGCCGGCCAGCAGTTCGCCCGCGGCGTTGGTGGCTTCCGTCACCTCGGCCGTGGTCCGGGTGTAGTCGAAGGCCCGCAGCATGTAGCCCCGGAACTCCAGGCCCTGCTGGGGCGACATCCCGAAACCGGTTGTCACGGTGTGCATGGGAAGCCGGGCGAAGAAGTGGGCGTTGAGATCCACGCCGGGCTGGTCGGCGAATTTGTCGATGAACTCCTTCACCAGCGGCGCGATGACGATCTCGTTCCACCAGCCTTCGGCGTTGGCGGGCTGGAAATGGGGCTGGATGACGTCGCGCAGGCTGCGGTGGCGGCGCCCGTCCATGTTCAGGATCGAATCGCCGAGCTTATGGGACACCCCAATGTCGATGTACGACTCCGAGGAGAAATCGTCCTTGCGGGTGAAGACCTCGCTCACGGCGGCGAAACTGAGCACGGAATACTGGACGGCGCCGGGCGCCGAGAGGCCCTCGCCGGGCAGTCCCATGCATTGCGCCAGGCTGCCGCGATGCACCGGCGCCTTGGCCCGCAATTCGGCCCAGATAGGATAGGGGTCGTCGACCACGCCCGAGCCCGACCGCTCGGCGGATCCCTCGATCTGGAAAAGCTCCTCGTACCGGCTGTCGTCGAGGGCAATCGCGCTGTCGGCCATCCTGGATACTCCCGTGGTGGGCCGGCGAGGCGCCCGTCGCGGGTCTCGTGCTCGCCAGCCTTCGCGGGAGAATGCCCGCAATGGGCCCCGCAATCCAGCGCCACGAGCGGGTCCGCCCCCTTGACGCACCCCGCCGTTTCGCCCCCGATGGCGCGGAGCGGCCTGAACGTTCGCGGACCCTGAGACATCGCGATGGCCGACGAGCGGAAGGAAGCAGGACGATGAGCGGCATCACCATCACGCCCCTGACCACGACGATCGGGGCCAGGATCGACGGTATCGACCTCGCCCAGCCCCTGGACGCCGCCGCCACGCGGGCGATCAAGGCCGCCCTCGCCACCCACTCGGTGATCGCCTTTTCCGGCCAGGACATCGACCTGGCCCAGCAGAAGACCTTCAGCCGGATCTTCGGCGAGCTGGAGCCGGTGCTGTCGCATCGTCTCGTCGGGGCCAATGACACCGCGACGGTCCTCGACAATCGCCTGTGGGGCACGGCCGCGGCCGGGAAGCTGCCCAACGCCTTCCACCTGAACGACGAGTTCCAGGGCTGGCACGTGGACAGCTCCTATTGCCCGCAGATTCCCAGCGTCTCCACCCTGCGCGCCGAGGTGCTTCCGCCGGTGGGCGGGGGCACGGGATGGGCCAGCATGGCCTGCGCCTACGAGGGCCTGTCGCCGGCGATGCAGGCCTGGCTGGAGACGCTGAGCGCGGTGCACGCGCCGCCGCCGGGGCAGCGCGAGGTGCTTGACGTGGCCTCGCTTCCCCAGGTGGAACAGGACCACTGGGATCGGGAACTCGCGGCCCGGACCCATCCGCTGGTGGTCGTCCACCCGGTGAGCGGCCGCAAGGGCCTGTTCGTCAACCCGAGCTACGTGGTCAAGATCGACACGCTCAGCAACCAGGAGAGCGCCATGCTGCTGCGCTTCCTGTTCCGGCACTGCATCCGGCCGGACTTCATCTACCGGCACCGCTGGAGCGAGGGCGACATCCTGGTGTGGGACCAGCTGGCGACCATCCACCTGGCCCCCAACGACTACCTGCCGCACGAGCGGCGCGTGGTGCGGGTGACCGCCGGCCTGACGACGCCGACCGGGGTGATGGCGCGGCCGCAGCGCGCGGCGATGGCGGGCTGACAGGATTTCAAGGGATTTGGCGGCCTGACCGGGAATCGAACCCGGTGGGCGGGTTACCTGTCAGTTCGACCTGTTGAGCAATCCCCTGGCCTTCATCCAGGCGTAGAATTCCTCGATCCACAGGTCGCTGGTCGTTCCCTGCTTCCTCATGCCGAAGCCATGGCCGCCATGTTCGTAGAAATGAAGTTCGAACGGCCGTCCGGCTTCACGCCAAGCGGAGATCAACCCGAGGTCGCTTTGGCCGAACAGGCGGTCGTCCGCAGCCAAAGCCGCGAATAAGGGCGGGGCATCCTTGGGGACCTCGGTCCGTTCCATCGAGCCATAGATGGGACCTATGAAGTCGGGCCGGGCGTCCTTGTTTGGGGTCAATCCGACGCTCATGGTTGTGAGAGCGCCCGCGGAGAACCCGATGAAACCCACGCGATGGGGATCGACTCCCCATTCCGCCGCGCGGCGGCGAACAAGGCGGACGGCGTTCTCGGCGTCTTCAAGCGTGTAAGACGGCGTCGCCAGCACCGGGCGGGGGGCGCCAGGAGTCGTGAAGGCCTTCGTCATCTCCGACACATAGGCCGCCATCCCGGCGGAATCGGCGGGTGTCGGCTTCAGCCGGTATTTCAGGACGAACGCCGCCACGCCACGATCGGCCAGCCAATGGGCGACCTCGAACCCCTCGCTGTCCATGCCAAGGGCGATGAAGCCGCCGCCCGGCGCGATGATCACCGCCGCGCCGGTGGCCTTCGCCGGATCGGGCAGGACGGGCGTCAGGGTCGGGTTGGTGACGTTCCTGACGCCCCGCTGCCCCTTGGCGCCAGACCATATCTCCGCGTTCGGGGGCGCCTTGCCCTTCACGCCCAACGCGATCGCGCCCGTCAGCTCGGGCGGCGGAGCGGATCGCTCCTGAGCGGAGGCTGCGGTCACGAAGAGGGCCGCCAGGACGGCGCTGAACAGAAGCGGCTTCATTCGGTTTCTTCCCCATCGCCGCGGCGCGATCACAGCGCCATCGCGGGACATTAGATTGAAATTATTGTCGGACAACATGCCGCGTGTGGGGAATCCTATCGCGGATCATTCGCGCGGCGCCCGCGCAAGGCTACGCCGCTGCAAGACCTCGATCGGAACCCTGCTCGCCGATAGGGCCAGTGCGGACATAGAGTCAGGCCGCAGACCTGACTCTCGGAGCCAGACGCGACGGCTCGCCGGGCCTGACGCCGGCCAGCACGATCCGTTGCATGATCCGAGGCTCGTCGTAGTCAGGCACGGCGTAGTGTTGGACCGAGCGATTGTCCCAGATCGCCATGTCGTGTGGCGTCCATTTCCAGCGCATGGTGAAGTCTGGCCGCTCGACGTGCCGGAACAGGAAGGCCAGCACAGCGGCGCTTTCCAGATGATCGAGTTCCACGATCCTCGTGACGAAGGTTTCGTTGACGTAGAGGGCTTTCCGCCCGGTCTCCGGATGCGCCAGGACGACCGGATGGATCTGCTCCACGGCATTTGGCTGACCGTGGTCGTCCGCGACGTCCAACGCGCCGAGATTGCGGAGGCGATCCAGGGTCAATTGGAAGGAGTGCACGGCGTTGAGCCCATCGAGCATGCGCCGCATGGGCTCGGAGAGGGCGTCCCACGCCGCGTACATGCTCGACCAGCAGGTGTCGCCGCCGAACGACGGAACCTTCACGGCCCGCAAGGCCGTCACGATCGGCGGCTTGGCGAGCGAGGTCGTGTCGGCGTGCCAGGTGGCGGTGGCGTAGCGGGTCGGGGTGAGATTCGTCGAGGCGACGTCTTGCGGCGTATCATGGTCCGTGCCGGTGGACTCTTCCTTCATCGGAACGCCAAGGGTCTCCATGAAGGCCCAGTACTGGTCCATGGTGATGTCCTGCTGGCGGACAAAGATCACGCCGTGATCGAGCAGCGCCTGGCGAAGCGTGGACGCCGCGCCTTCGTCCAATGGCTTGCGCAGATCGATCCCACCGATCACGGCGCCGATCTTGCCGGTGATGCGCTGGACCGTGACACCGGATGACGCGTTCATGATTTTCCTCCTGCAACCCGACGCGCTCAGCGCTCCGTCGAGTCCCCCGCCTTGCGCCTGGGATCGCGCGCCACGGCCCGTTCGATGCCGGCCGCGATCCGTGGCCTGGCCTTCGCCATGTTGGTTCCGCACCATTCGAGCGCTTCGCGCCGCCGGTCGCTGTTCTGGAACTTGGGCATGACATGGCGGGCGAAGAGCTCGTAGCTGCGCTGGGTCGAGACCCAGTCGGCCGCGTTCAGCGCCAGGAACAGGAAGCAGCCGAAACCGCCCGACTGGGCTTGCAGGCTGCGGATCCGTTCGATCGCATCGTCCGGCGTGCCCACCAGGATCCGGCCAAAGGTGAGCAGGCCCTGCTCGCGCCAGACCCGCACGGCGTCTTTCGGGCTGACGTCCTGCAGTCCCGGGGCGCCCACGCCGCGAAGATAGGTGAGCACGTTCTCGTCGATGCCGGATTCCACCTGCCTCTCGGCGGCCTCGCGGGTTTCGGCGAGGTGCATCGGGACCACCACGCGCCAGGCGTCGCGCGACGCGACGTGGCCGTGGGCCTTCGACTGCGCTTCATAAAGCTCCCAGTGGTTCGGCAGCATGTCGAAACCGGCGCCGAGGGAGGCGGCGAGCGAGAGCATTCCCAGCCCGTGCCGTCCCGCCGTCATCGGCCCGTTCGGCGTCATGGAGCAGGCCACCGCCATGTCCATGCGCGGGGACTGGTACGGGAGCACATGCAGCTGTGCGTTGACGAGCTTGAACCAGCTGGCGTCGCGGCTGACCTGCTTGCCGTCCAGGAGATCCACGATGCACTGCAGCGCGTCGCTCATCATGTCGCGCTGCTCGGCCGGATCGATGCCGAGCATCACCGCGTCGCTCGGCAGTTGCCCGGGACCGAAGCCGCACATCAGCCGTCCGCGCGTCTGGTGATCGAGCTGCACCAGCCGGTCAGCCAGGATCATCGGATGGTGATAGGTGACCGAGTTGACGCCCGTGCCCAGCCGGATGCGCCGCGTCCGTTCGGCGGCGCCGGCGATGAACACCTCCGGCGAGCCGATGATTTCGAAGCCGGCCGAGTGGTGCTCGCCGACCCAGGCCTCGTCGTAGTCGAGCCGGTCGAGCAGCTCGACGAGCTGGAAATCCCGCTCCAGCGCCAGCGTGGGGTTCTCGTTGAGACCGTGGTAGGGCGCGATGAAGGCGCCAAAACGCATCCGGCGCGGCTCGTAATAGGTCATCCGTTTCCTCTCGATGGCCTGTGCGCTCGTCGGCGACTTGAGGCGCCGTCATGTTCGATGTGAATCGTGTGGCGTCGAGTCTCTTTTCGCGGCGGAATGGCGATTCTGATGCGGTCGGCGCGCAGGGGAAGAAACATGACGCGAGTAATGGAAGGTGCGTGTGTGCTGGAGCTCGCGCCGCTGGGGGCGGGCGTCATCAGGAGGGCCGCCCGATGAAGTTCGCGTTCTCGCTGCCGCACGTGGTGGAGCTTAAGGCGCTCACCTCGCCCTGGGAGCTGACCGTCACCGGGGCCGACCAGACCCGCATGGTCAAGCGCGCCGACCAGCTCGGCTACGACATGGTCGCGGTGCCCGAGCACTTCCTCATCCCCAACGAGCACCTGGAGCTCTCCGGCGCGCACCATTTTCACGCCGGCGCCGGCATGGCCTACCTGGCCGGCGCCACCGAGAAGATACGGGTCAACTCCTGCATCACGCTGCTGCCGCTGCAGAACCCCATCGTGCAGGCCAAGATGCTGTCCACCATGGACTGGTTTTCGAGCGGCCGGGTCACCGTCACCTTCGGCGTCGGCTGGCTGGAGCGCGAGTTCGAGCTCCTGGGCGTGCCCTTTCACGAGCGCGGGCGGATGTCGGACGAGTACCTGGAGGCCATGATCGAGCTGTGGACGAAGGAGAAGCCGCAGTACGAGGGCAAGTACGTCTCCTTCAAGGACGCGGCCTTCGCGCCCAAGCCGGTGCAGAAGCCGCATATCCCGATCTGGATGGGCGGCGACGCCGAGGGGGCGCTCAAGCGCATCGGCCGCTACGCCACCGGCTGGTGGCCGTATCTGACCAAGCCCAAGGACTTTCCGGCCAGGCTCGACTTCATCAAGTCCCAGCCTGAGTACAAGGGCGGCCCGTTCGAGCTGATGTACGCCATGTCCACCTCGCTGGTGGGCGAGGGCCACGTGGTGGTGGACGACCCCCAGGCGAAAGGCGGCCAAACGGCCCAGCAGCTTGTCGACCGCCTCAGCGAATTCCACGAGCTCGGCGTCACCATGAGTTCGGTCCCGAGCCCCGGGGTGACCAGCGTCGAGGCCTACCTCGACTACGCCCAGTGGGTCATCGAGGAGATCAAGCCGAAGGTCCCGTGACCGCCGCCCTTTGCGGAAAAATAGTCGCCGGACAGTCTTTGCAAACGAGCGAACCGCTCTGCAAACGGAGGCTTGGCGGGGCTCAGCGAACGCGTTGAAGAATTTGGAGGCCTGACCGGGAATCGAACCCGGGTGCGCGGATTTGCAGTCCGCTACGTCACCACTCCGCCATCAGGCCGCCGCGAGCCGTGAACGGGCCCAGGGTCTTCGATATACAGGCGGAGGACGGGATGCGTCACCCTCCTGGGGGCGGGACCGCTAACAGAACCGCACACGCCCGGCAACGCCTCAGGTCTCGATACGATTGCCTTGGCCGGGGCGCGCAACCTATAAGCCCCGGCGACAACCCCTTAGCGCCGAAGAGATTCGCTTGATGGCCGACCTCGCCGCCGCCCGCCTGAACATGGTGGAGAGTCAGGTGCGCACCGCCGACGTCACCGACGTGCGGATCCACGACGCCATGCGGGCCCTGCTGCGCGAGGCCTTCCTGCCGCCCGCCAAGGCCCATCTGGCCTATGCCGACATCGCCGTGGAGCACGCGGTCGGCCGCTGCCTGCTGAAACCGCGCGACGTGGCCAAGCTCATCCAGGCGCTGCGGCCGATGCCGGGCGAACGCGCGCTGGCCATCGCCGCGCCCTACGCCGGGGCGGTGATCGCGCACATGGGAACGGTCGTGGACCGCTTCGACGAGGCCGACCTGTCGCAACCGCCGGGCGCGGCGGGCTACGACCTGATCGTCTGCGAGGGCGCCGTGGCGAGCGCGCCACCGGCCTGGATCGCGGCGCTCAAGGTGGGCGGCCGGCTGGGGCTGGTGGAGCGGGACGGGCCGGTCGGCAAGGCCTGCCTCTATGTGCGGACGGAGGACGGCGTCGGGCGCCGCGAACTGTTCGACGCCACGCCGCCGATCCTCGACGGATTCGCGGCGAAACACGGTTTCGCCTTCTAGATGTGACTAGACGTGATCTGAAACACCGGAGAAACGCCGGGGTGAAAGAAGCTTAAGGTGACGCCGCCAGAATCTTGGCGCCACAGGACGTAAAAGAAGCCGGATCTCGCGTCTGTGTCGGGGCGGCCAATATCGGGGATACGAATGTCGAACACCCTTCGCGGACGTTTGCTTGCCGCGATCTTCAGCGCGGGTGTCGCGGGCGGGTTCGCGGCGCCGGCGCGCGCCGAAACCCTCGCCGACGCCATCGCGCTGGCCTACGATTCCAATCCGACGCTGCAGGCGCAGCGCGCCACCCAGCGCGCGCTGGATGAGAACTATGTGCAGGCCCGCAGCGGCTGGCGTCCGCAGCTCAGCCTGTCGGCCTCCGTCAACGACATCGAGACCCGCACCCCGCGCGCCGCGCGCGGCGGGGCCGTCGACACCAACGGCGACGGCATTCCGGACACGCTCATCCCGATCATCGGCGACGGCAGAAGTTCGCGCTCGACCGGCAACGCGGGGGTGAATTTCTCGCAGCCGATCTGGACCGGCGGCCGTACGGCCGCAGCGGTCTCGGCCGCCGAGGCCGACATCCTGGCCGGCCGCGAGAACCTGCGGCGCGTGGAGGCGCAGGTCCTGGCCACCGTCGTGCAGGCCTATGTGGATGTGCGGCGCGACCAGGAAAGCCTGCGCATCCGCGCCGAGAACGTCGACGTGCTGGACGCGCAGCTGAAGGAATCGCAGGCCCGCTTCGATGTCGGCGAGATCACCCGCACCGACGTGGCCCAGTCGCAGTCGCGGCTGGCCGCCGCCCAGGCGCAGTACCAGAGCGCCGTGGCGCAACTGGCCGTCAGCCGCGCCAACTACGCGGCCGCCGTGGGGCAGAACCCGGGCGAACTCGCCCCCGAGCCGTCGCTGGCCTACCTGCTGCCCGGCAACGCGGACGACGCCTTCGCCGTGGCGGAGAAGTACAGCCCGCAACTGCGCGCCCAGCAGTTCACCGAACAGGGGAGCCGCGCCCGCGTCGCGGCGGCCCGGGCCGAGCGCATGCCGAGCGTCTCGCTGCGCGGCACGTTGGGCTACACCGGCAACGCGCAGCCCTACAACAGCGACCTGTGGTCGCGTAACGTGCAGACCCAGGTGTCGGTGACGGTGCCTCTGTTCACCGGCGGCCTGACCAGTTCGCGCGTGCGCCAGTCCATCGAGCGCAACAACGTCGACCGGATCAACATCGAGACCCAGCGCCGCGCCGTCCTGCAGACCATCACCCAGTACTGGAACCAGCTGGTCGCCGCCCGCGCCAACATCAGCTCGAACACCGAACAGGTCCGCGCCGCCAAGATCGCCGCCGAGGGCACCCACCAGGAACAACAGGTGGGCCTGCGCACCACGCTCGACGTGCTGAACGCCGAGCAGGAACTGCGCAACGCCGAGCTTTCCCTGGTGAGCGCGCGGCGTGACGAATATGTCGCCGCGATCACCGTCCTGTCGACGATGGGCCGGCTGGAAGCCCGCGACCTGATCCCGACGGTCGCCCAGTACGATCCCAAGGCGAACTTCCAGAAGCGCCGGATCACCTGGGGCTGGGTGCCGTGGGAGGAGCCGATCGGCGTCGTCGATCGTGTGGTCGCCTTCCCGGCGATCCCGCAGGCCGCCGACAGGCCGGTCGAGGCCGCCATCGCGCCAGGGCTGCAACCGCCGCCGGCGGCCGCGGCGGTGCGCAAGAAATAGGCGGGGCCCGCTTCCGGCGCCGCGGACGATGTGACACGGTCGCAAAAATTGCAGGATCGTCGCGACCGGCCTAGGCTACGGCCCGACGATTCAACTCTCATCGCTCGGCGGCAGGCCCTTGTCAGAACAGACCTCGCAAGAACCGACGATGGAGGAGATCCTCGCCTCCATCCGACGCATCATCTCCGAAGACGACACGCCGGCGGCCGAGGAGGCGCAGGCCGCCGCGCCCGCAGCGCCGGCCCCCGCCGCCGTAGAGGCCCCGCCTGAGGCCAATGCCGCCGCCGCGCCGCCCGAGCCGGAGCCCGCGCCGCCCCCGCCCGAACCTGAACCCGTCGCCGCGGCGCCGGAGCCCGAGCCCGCGGCGGCCGCCGACGACGACGAATTGGAGCTGACGGAGAAGGTGGAAACGCACGGCGACCTCGACATCTACAGTCCGCCGGAAGCCGCGGCCCCGCCCGCGCCACGCCCGGCGCCGTCGGCGGTGGAAAGCCTGGTCAGCGAACGCGCGGCGTCGGCCGCCGCCTCGTCCTTCGGCGCCCTGTCGGCGGCGATCGCCATGCCGCGCGGCGACCGGACGCTCGAGGACGTGGTGCGCGAGATGCTGCGGCCGCTGCTGCAGCAATGGCTGGACGACAACCTGCCGAACATCGTCCAGAGCGCCGTCGAGGCCGAGGTCGAACGCATCGCCCGCGGCCGAGTACGGTAGGCCACAAACAACCGCTCATCCCCGCGAAGGCGGGGACCCAGGTGTTTTTGTGTTACCGAGCCCGACGCTCACAGCCCGGCCGATCGTCCGCTGAAACGAAAAAAGCCTGGGTCCCCGCTTTCGCGGGGATGAGCGGAGACCTATTGGATCCGCTCCAGCCAGAATTTCGCAGATGCTTGAAAAAAACTTCGATCCCCAGACCGCCGAACCGCGCCTCTACGCCGCCTGGGAGGCCGCGGGCGCCTTCGCGCCGATCGACGACCCGGACGCCGAGCCGTTCGCCATCGTCATCCCGCCGCCTAACGTCACCGGCTCGCTGCACATCGGGCACGCGCTGAACAACACCCTGCAGGACGTGCTGATCCGGTTCGAGCGGATGCGGGGGAAGGCGGCGCTCTGGCTGCCCGGCACCGACCACGCGGGCATCGCGACCCAGATGGTGGTCGAGCGCCAGTTGGCCGAGGCCGGCAACCAGAGCCGGCGCGACCTGGGCCGCGAGGCCTTCGTCGAGAAGATCTGGGAGTGGAAGGCCAAGTCCGGCGGGACGATCGTCAACCAGCTGCGGCGCCTCGGGGCGTCCTGCGACTGGAGCCGCGAGCGGTTCACCCTGGACGAGGGGCTGTCGGCGGCGGTCCGCAAGGTGTTCGTGACGCTCCACAAGCAGCAGCTGATCTATCGCGACAAGCGGCTGGTGAACTGGGACCCGCACTTCCAGACGGCGATCTCGGACCTCGAGGTCGAGCAGCGCGAGGTCGACGGGAATTTCTGGCACTTCGCCTATCCGCTGGAGGACGGCTCCGGGGAGATCGTGGTGGCCACGACCCGGCCCGAGACCATGCTGGGCGACACCGCCGTGGCCGTGCATCCCTCCGACGAGCGCTACAAGGGCCTGATCGGGCGCGCCGTGCGCCTGCCGATCGTCGGCCGCCCGATCCCGATCATCGCCGACGAATACGCCGACCCAGAGAAGGGCTCGGGGGCGGTGAAGATCACGCCGGCCCACGATTTCAACGACTTCATGGTCGGCAAGCGCAACAACCTGCCGATGATCAACATCCTCGACGACTTCGGGCGGATCAACGACAACGCACCTGCGGAATATCGGGGCCTGGACCGCTTCGCGGCCCGCAAGAAGGTGGTCGAGGCGTTCGAGGCGCTAGGCCTGCTGCGGGAGGTGGAGAAGACCCGCCACACCGTGCCGCACGGCGACCGCTCGGGCGTCGTCGTCGAGCCCTATCTGACCGACCAGTGGTACGTGAACGCCGAGGTGCTGGCCAAGCCGGCGATCAAGGCCATCGAGGACGGATCAACGGTCTTCGTGCCCAAGGCGTGGGAGAAGACCTATTTCGAGTGGATGCGGAACATCCAGCCCTGGTGCATCTCGCGCCAGCTCTGGTGGGGCCATCGCATCCCGGCCTGGTTCGGGCCCGACGGGCGGGTGTTCGTCGAGGAGACCGAGGGGGAGGCCAAGCGTCAGGCCCGCGAGCACTACGGCCGCGACGAGCCGCTGCGCCAGGACGAGGATGTGCTGGACACCTGGTTCTCCTCGGCGCTGTGGCCGTTCTCGACGCTGGGCTGGCCGGAGAAGACGTCGGACCTGGCCAGGTTCTACCCGACCCACACCCTGGTGACCGGCTTCGACATCATCTTCTTCTGGGTGGCCCGGATGATGATGCAGGGCATCCACTTCATGGACGGGCAGGTCCCGTTCAAGCGCATCTTCATCAACGCCCTGGTCCGCGACGCGGAGGGCAAGAAGATGTCCAAGTCCAAGGGCAACGTCATGGACCCCCTGGAACTGGTCGACGACTACGGGGCCGACGCGCTGCGCTTCACGCTGACGGCGATGTCGGGCCAGGCGCGTGACATCAAGCTCTCGCGACAACGTATTGAAGGGTATCGGAACTTCGGCACCAAGCTGTGGAACGCCACGCGGTTTTCCCAGATGAACGGCTGCGCGCGGGCCGAGGGCTTCGACCCGGCGGCGGTGAAGGTCCCGCTGAACCGCTGGATCGTCGGCGAGACGACCCGGACCGCCCAGGCGGTGACCGCGGCGCTGGCCGACTGCGGCTTCGACCGGGCGGCCGACGAGCTCTACCGCTTCATCTGGCGCCAGTACTGCGACTGGTACGTGGAACTGGCCAAGCCGCTGCTGGGCAAGCCGGAAGAGCCGCCGGCCGACGCCGCGGCCCAGGCCGAGACGCAGGCCACGGCCGCCTGGGCGCTGGATGTGATCCTGCAGCTCCTGCATCCGGTGATGCCGTTCGTCACCGAGGAGTTGTGGGCGCAGACCGCCGACCTGGGGGCCGCGCGCGCCTACCAGGGGCAACTGATCTCGGCGAAATGGCCGGAGCTGCCGACCAGCCTGATCGATCCCGCCGCCGACGCGGAGATCGGCCTGATCATCGAGGCGATCTCCGAGGGCCGTTCGGTCCGCGCCGAGCTCAATGTGCCCAACTCGGCCAAGCCCGCCCTGCTGGTGGTCGAGGCGAGCGAGGCCCAGGCCAAGGTGCTCAGGGACTCTGCGCCGCTGATCGCCCAGCTCCTGCGGGTGTCGGATGTCCGGTTCGTCCAGGCGGTGCCGGACGGGGCGATCCCCTATGTGGTGGAGGGCGCGACCCTGGCCCTGCCGGTGGCCGAATTCATCGACCTTGCCGCCGAGCGGGCGCGCCTGACCAAGGAGGTGGGCGCCCTGGCCGGCGACATCGAGCGCACGGCCAAGAAACTGGGCAACGCCGACTTCGTGGCCCGGGCGCCGGAAGAGGTGGTCGAGGAGAACCGCGAGCGGCTGGCCGAGGCCGAGGCCGCCAAGGCGAAGCTGGAAGGGGCGCTCAGGCGCCTTGTGACGGCGGCCTGAGCGCGGTTCGCAGCTAGCTGGGCCGGTGCATGGCGCAGAGCTTGTTGCCGTCGGGGTCGCGCAGATAGGCGAGGTAGACCACGCCGCCGCGCAGGCCCGGCGGATCCTCGATGGCCGTGCCGCCGTTGGCGACGCCGGCGGCGTGCCAGGCGTCGGCCTGTTGGGCGGAGCTGGCGGCGAATCCGATGGTGCCGCCGTTGGCCACGCTCGCCGGCTTGCCGTCGATGGGCAGGGTCGCGGCGAACATGCCGCCCGGCGTGCGCCAGATGACCCGATGGCGATCGACGACGCCCGGGCCGACCCCGAGGGTTCCCAGCAGGGCGTCATAGAACGACTTGGCCTTGTCGAGGTCCTTGGTCCCGACCATCACGTGCGTAAACATCCTTGGGTCTCCTCCTTGAACCGAAGGCGAGGCCGGTTGCGCCCGGTCGCCGGCGCCTGATGGCGCGGTGGTTCGTCCACGCTCCGCACATGGGGGAAGATCGCGCCGCTGGCAACGGGGTGATGAGGGCCGGGGCCGTTTGCCTCCGCCACGGGGTTATGCTTGTTCACCCCGGACGCAGCGCGGGCGGAAGACCGGCGCGCGAATCATTTGGAGTGACCCCATGTCCGAGGCTTCCCTGCCTGCCGGTTGGCCCGCCATGTCGATCGCCGAGGCCAACGCCATCGTCACGGCGCCGGGCAAGCCCGCGGAGATCGCCGAAGTCGATATCCGGGGGGTGAAGACCAAGGTCTGGAAGAACCTGCCGGTGTCCCTGCGCGCGGTGGTGGCGTCGGCCCGCGCGCACGGCGAGCGGATATTCCTGGTCTACGAGGACGAGCGGGTGAGTTTCGAGGCGCTCCATCGCGCCGTCGCCGCGTTCGCCGCCGAGCTGACGGCCCAGGGGGTGGTCAAGGGCGACCGGGTGGCCATCATCATGCGCAACCTGCCCGAATGGGTGGTGGCGTTCTACGGCGCGGCCTCGGTGGGCGCGATCGTCACCCCGCTCAACGCCTGGTGGACGGGGCCGGAGCTGGAATACGGCCTGACGGATTCGGGCGCCAAGGTCGCGGTGATGGACGCCGAGCGCTACGAGCGCCTGACCGAGCACCTGCCCAACTGTCCGGACCTTACGCGGGTCTACGTCAGCCGCGAGGCGGACGAGATCGCCCATCCGCTGTTCACCAAGCTGGAGGACGTGATCGGCCCGTCCGACGCCTGGAAGGACCTGCCGGACCTGGCCCTGCCGACCGTGGAGATCGGGCCCGAGGACGACGCGACGATCTTCTACACCTCCGGCACGACGGGCCGGCCGAAGGGGGCGCTGGCGACGCAGCGGGCGGTGAATTCCAACATCCTGGCGGTGGCGGCGGCCGGCGGGCGGGCCTTCCTGCGCCGAGGCGAGACGCCGCCGGCGCCCAATCCCGCCGCGCCGCAGCGCTCCTCGCTGCTCTCCGTGCCGTTCTTCCACGCCACGGGGTCGCTCGCGGTGATGAACCCCAGCCTGTTCGGCGGGACCAAGCTGGTGACGATGCGCAAGTGGGACACGATCCGCGCCTTCGAGCTGATCGAGCGGGAGCGCGTGCAGTCGGCCGGCGGGGTGCCGACCATCGCCTGGCAGCTCATCGAGCACCCGGCCCGCCAGAACTACGACCTGTCCTCGCTGGAATCGGTGGCCTACGGCGGCGCGCCCTCGTCGCCTGAGCTGGTCCGCAAGATCCGGGAGGTGTTCCCCAAGTCGGTGCCGGGCAATGGCTGGGGGATGACCGAGACCTGCGCGACGGTGACCAGCCACGCGGGCGAGGACTACATGAACCGGCCGGACAGCTGCGGGCCGCCGGTGCCGGTGTCTGACCTGCAGATCCGCGACCCGGCCGACGGGGTCACCGTGCTGCCCGTGGGCGTGGTTGGCGAGCTTTGGTGCAACGGGCCGCAGATGGTGCGGGGCTACTGGAACAAGCCCGAGGCCACGGCCCAGACCTTCGTCGACGGCTGGGTGCGCACCGGGGACCTCGCCCGGCTGGACGAGGAGGGCTTCTGCTTCATCATCGACCGGGCCAAGGACATGGTGATCCGGGGGGGCGAGAACATCTACTGCATCGAGGTGGAGAGCGCGCTCTACGACCACCCCGCGGTGATGGACGCCGCCGTCGTCGGGATCCCGCACCGGACGCTGGGCGAGGAGCCGGCGGCGGTGGTTACCCTGAAGCCAGACGCGGAGGCGAGCGAGGCAGAGCTGCGGGCCCACGTGGCCGAGCGGCTGGCGCCCTTCAAGGTGCCGGTGAAGGTGATCTTCCTGCGCGAGCTGCTGCCGCGCACGGCGACCGGCAAGATCCTTAAGAGCGAGCTGAAGCTGCTGTTCCAGGAACCGGCCGTCTGAAGACCCGCGCCGACCTGCTGCTCGTGGCGCGCGGCCTGTTCGAGAGCCGCGCCCGGGCCCGCGCGGCGATCGAGGCGGGCGGGGTCACGGCCGACGGGCGTGTTGTGCTGAAGGCGTCGGAGCTGCTGGAGGAGGGCGCCGCGCTCGTGGCCGTCGCCGCTCATCCCTGGGTCGGGCGCGGCGCGCTGAAGCTGCTGCATGCGCTGGAGACCTGGCCGGTGGCGGTGGCGGGTCGAACGGTGCTGGACATCGGGGCGTCGACCGGCGGATTCACCGAGGTCTGCCTGGCGAAGGGGGCGGCGAGGGTCTTCGCGGTGGATGTGGGGCGAGGGCAACTGCACCCGTCGCTGGCCGCCGATCCCCGGGTCGTCAACCTGGAGGCGACGGACGCGCGGGGCCTGACGGCGGCGCTGATCGGGGAAGCGCCTCAGCTGATCGTCAGCGACGTGAGCTTCATCGGCCTGGCCAAGGCGCTGCCGGCCGCGCTGGCCCTGGCCGGGGAGGGCGCCGACCTGATCGCGCTGGTCAAGCCGCAGTTCGAGGTCGGGCCGGAGCGGGTGGGCAAGGGCGGCCTGGTCAAGGACGCGGGGGTGCGCGCCGAGGCGCTGGCGGCGGTGATGGCGTTCCTGGAAGGCGCGGGCTGGGCGGTCCAGGCGACGGCGGACAGCCCGATCGCCGGCGGCGACGGGAACCTGGAGAGCCTGGTCTGGGCGCGGAAGAAAGCGCCGTCGAACTGTAAATGGAAATAGAACCGTCATGGCCGGGCTTGTCCCGGCCATCCAGAGATACCGCGCGTTCAAGATAGGCGGCGGCGCTGGCGGCGCGAACCTGGGATCGTCAGCGCTTCTGGGTGGCCGGGACAAGCCCGGCCACGACGGTCAGATTGTTGGTTCTAATCCACGACCTGGTAGCGGCCCTGGGAGTCCATGCAGACCCGGACGAAGCGCATCTGGACGCGGCCGTCGGGCATGTGGATCGGGCTTTCGGCGAGCGTGCAGCCGTCGCGGCCGACCGGCCGATCCTCGGCGACCCGCAGGCGCTCGCCCCGGCGGCCATAGGCGTAGCCGTCGTAGCGGTCGCGCTCGATGCGTTCGGCGTAGTCGTCGCGGCCGTATTCGTGGACGCCCGGAGGCGGGGCGTAGCCGTAGCCCGAGCCGTAGCCGCGATAGGCGTTGTCCGCCTGCGGCGGCGGCGGCTGCGGGGGCGCATAGCCGCCGGAGCGGCAGGCCGAGGTGTTGGAGCCGACCGCGGCCCCGCCCAGCGCGCCCAGGGCGCCGCCCAGGACCGAGCCGTCGGTGCGGTGGCCGCTGGCGGCGATCTGCGAGCCGACGGTGGCGCCGATCCCCGCGCCCAGCAGGGCGCCCAGGATGCCGCGGTTGTTGGTGTCGCGCCGGCAGGGGTCGTAATAGCTGTTCCCGTAGCCGCCCGACGCATAGGCGCTGGAGCCATAGGGCTGGGCCTGGGCCGGGGCCATGGCGCCCAGCGCCATCAGGCCGGCGGCGGCGGCCATCGCGCCCTTGGCGAAGGTGGAAGTCCTCGACATCTGCTATCCCTCTCTCGACTCTCGCGAGCGGCCTTATGGGCGGCTTCGAGCTGCACTATCGCCGCGTGAAGCTGAACGCTCGTTGAGCGCTCCGTTCATCTTCGTTCATACTCCCTTGACGGCGGCCCGGAAGGCGACCCCGACCATGAGATCCCGCATTCGGCGCGGCCGTCCAGGCCCCAGGCCCGGCACGGCCCAGGCTCCTCCGGTGGAGTTGGTCATCGAGGCCGTTGGGGGCGAGGGCGACGGCGTCGCCGCGGGGCCGGTCTATGCGCCCTTCACCCTGGCCGGGGAGCGGGTGCTGGTCTCGGGCTCGGGCGAGCGGCGGGACCTGATCGAGGTGCTGGAGGCCAGCCCCGAGCGGGTGGTCCCGCCATGCCCGCACTTCGGGGTCTGCGGCGGCTGCGCCCTGCAGCACTGGGCGCCCGAGCCCTACCTGGCCTGGAAGGTGGCGCGGCTGGCGGGCACCCTGGCGCGCCAGCACATCGAGACCGAGATCCTGGCGCCGTTCGCGACCGGGCCCGGGACCCGGCGGCGGGTGGCGCTGCACGCCCGCTCGGGGAGCCGGGAGGCGGCGCGGCTGGGGTACAAGGCGCGCAAGTCCTGGGACCTGGTGGAGATCGCCGTCTGCCCGATCGCCGATCCGGCCCTGCAGGCGGCGATCCCGGCGCTGAAGCGGCTGGCCGCGCCGCTGTTCGAACATCCGAAGTCGGCGCCCACCCTGCATGTGACGCTGACCCCCACGGGGATCGACGTGGAGATCACCGGGGTCGAGAAGAAGTCGGGCGGGCTGTCGGCCGACGCCCGCGTGGCGCTCGCCGAGCGGGCGGCGGCGGGCGGTTTCATCCGGGTGACGCTGGACGGGGAGGCGGCCTATCTGGCCCGCCAGCCGCAGGTGCGGCTGGGCCCGGCGATGGTCGCCCTGCCGCCGGGCGCCTTCCTGCAGGCGACGCCGCAGGCCGAGCGGGCGATGGCGGCCTTCGTGGCCGAGGCGGCGGCGGGCGCGGGCCGGATCGCCGACCTCTACTGCGGGGTGGGCACCTTCACCTTCGGGCTGGCCGGGATCGCGCCCGTCCACGCGGCCGACGGCTCGGCCGAGGCGGTGCACGCCCTGAGCTCGGCGCTGGCCAGCGCGCCCGGCCTGCACGGGGTGACCGCCGAGGCCCGCGACCTAACGCGCCGCCCGATGCTGGCCCAGGAACTGCGCAAGACCGACGTCGTGGTCCTCGACCCGCCGCGCGCCGGGGCCATCGAGCAGAGCCGCGAACTGGCCGCCTCCAAGGTGGCCCGGGTGATCGGCGTCTCCTGC
This sequence comes from Caulobacteraceae bacterium, assembly GCA_947478785.1. Taxonomy (GTDB): domain Bacteria; phylum Pseudomonadota; class Alphaproteobacteria; order Caulobacterales; family Caulobacteraceae; genus Phenylobacterium. The sequence goes on along the minus strand of CANJXI010000072.1, from coordinate 673 downwards.
AGCCCGGCCACCTTCGCCCGCGACGCCCGCACCCTAATCGACGCCGGCTTCACCCTGGAGCGCGTCCTGCCGGTGGACCAGTTCCTCTGGTCGCCGCACATCGAGCTGGTGGGGGTGTTTTCAAGGTGACGCCGAAATCCTCACCCGCGCCAGCGGGGGAGGGGGACCACGAAGTGGTGGAGGGGGCGCTGAGTTCGCACGCGAGCCGGACCAGCCCGGCTCCTATGCTGTTGGCGTCGGCGATGACCTGCGCGGCCGTGCATCGCATGACCCGGATACCCAGGCCCCGGAGATAGGCATCGCGCCGGGCATCCCGCTGGGGCCGGTCGCCGAAGCCATGCGAGCCACCATCGATCTCGACGCAGAGCCGGGCCTTCGCGCAGTAGAAATCCAACACATAGGGCCCGACCGGGTGCTGCCGCCGAAAGGCCGGGCGGCCCTCTTCGCGACCCCGCAGGCAGCGCCATAGCATGACCTCGGGCAGGGACATGCGGCGGCGGAGTTGGCGGGCGCGGAGGTGGGTGTTGCTGTTAGCTCTCATGATGGCGGCAGCGCCCCCTCCACCGCTTCGCGGTCCCCCTCCCCCGCGAGCGGGGGAGGATTCCTGACTGCATATTCAGTGCTTCGCCTGCAACCGATCCAACCGCAGCTGTGCGGCGCGGCGGTGGCCTTC
>CANJXI010000071.1 GCA_947478785.1 Caulobacteraceae bacterium | reverse complement strand
TAGCCCGTCTCCTCGAGGAACGGCATGTAGATGTAGGATTCCACGTCGCATTGCGCGCCGGGATAGCGGTTCCAGTACCAGGTGCCGCCGAAGTCGCCCGCCCGGTCGATGACCCGGAAATCGGTGACGCCCTGCCGGGTCAGCCAGACGGCCGCCGACGCGCCGCCCAGGCCCGCGCCGATGATCGCGACATCGGTCTCCTCGACCACGGGCGCGCGGCGGAAGTCCGGATCGGCGAAGGGATCGCGGTCGAAGTCCTCGAAGTAGCCGTCGAGCTCGCGGTACTGCACCGCCCCGTCCGGCCGCAGGCGCTTGTCCCGCTCGGCGCGGTACCGCTCCAGGGTCTCCTCGATGGAGGGGCGTGTCGGTTCTTTGGTTGGGTCGGTCATCCGATCCTCTTCATGTAAGTCTCTGAACTTCCGCTCGAAAGCCGTCATCGCCCTCGCGCATCCGCCGGCGTCGTCAACCGGAATGCCGAACAGAGATGCGCCGGCTGCGGCTAGCCAAGGTTTCTGCGGAAGAACTTGATGATCGCCTCGTAGGCGTCCTGCGCCTCAGGCGTCGTGGCCTGGTAGATGTAGCAGTGCCCCAGCCCCTCGCCGACGATCAGGTCGCCTGGAACGCCGGCCTTGATCAGCTGTGAGTGGGTGTAGATCGCCGGACTCATGTCGGGAGCCCGGGTGCCGGTGATCAGAAGCGTCGGGGGGAACTTCGCCATGACCGCCGGGCTCGTGGCGGGGGACACCATCGGATCGTCCATGTTCGCGCCCTCGAAATAGGAGCGGAACGGCATCTTCATCGCCGGTGCGCCGGGGGCGGCCGGAGGCGGGAAAGAGCCGTCGGCGTAGCCTGAGATATAGGCCGAGTCGCCAGCGCTGAAGCGGGCCGCGCCGGCGCCGAAGACGCCGATAGCGCCGGCCTGCGGCAAGCCGTGGGCCGGCAGCCAAGCCGCCGTCGCCGCGGCCAGCGAACCACCCGCCGAACAGCCATAGATGCCGATCTGCTTCGGCTTGTAGGTCTTCAGGAGCTCCCGGTAGACGGCGGCCACGTCTTCGCTGGCGGCGGGGAACTTCGCTTCCGGCCCCTGCCGGTAATCGACGCTGATCACCTTGAAGCCGCCGAGGGAGGCGATCGGCAGGGACTCAAGCAGCGCGCAGCCGTCGGCGCACATCATGAACGCCCCGCCGTGCAGGTTGATCAGGATGCGCTTGGGATCGGCCTTGCGCCCCTTCGGCGTCACGATCCGGGTCGGTACGCCGGCGATCTTCCGCGAGACGATATCGACCGGATAGCGGGCCTGCATCGCCTGCACGAGCGGCAGGATCTGCTTCTCCATCATGGCCCGGACGCCGGCGATGCCGGGCGCCGTGGGAAAGGCCGAGACAGGCGGCCCGCTCCCGCGCGCTTTCAGGCTGTCGGCTGCTTCCTTGCTCATGAAGGCGGAGGGCGGCAGATCGAAGGCCGGCACATGGACCACGCCTTCCGGCGTGAACACCGGCCGGTCCGCGCCCAAGGCGCCGCCCGTGGCGATCGCCGCCGCGAGCGCCCCAAGAGCGGCGGCCTTCCAGGGCGTCGGCCTCGATCTGGTCTGCATGGCTTGCACTCCGTTCAGTTTCCGCTCGTTCCGACCAGTTCCACGGCGTTGCCATCCGGGTCCTGGATCACCCCCACGACCAGGCTCGCCATCCCGTGAGCCGAAGCCGGCTCATGCAGGACCGGCGAGCCCGCCTTGCGCGCGCGGTCGACGACGGCGTGGACGCTGGAGACCTTGAACACCAGATTGGCGAGGCCGCCGCCCTTGGCCGGGGGCGGCTTGCCGGGATCGCCGATGATCATCAGGAACGTATCGTCGTAGGCGCCGCTGAAGGAGAAGCTGCTGAGCCGGACCGGGCTTCCCCCCGGCGCCGAGCCCGCGTTCTCCTTAAGGCCCACGACAGACAAGTAGAAGTCCCGCGACCTGTCGAAATCACCGACGTTGAGCTTCACGCCCAGCATCTGCTGCGGCCTGCCGCCGACCATCGGGGCCGTCTGCGCGGTCGCGCCAGCCGCGGCGGCGAGAAGGGCCATCCCTCCCACCGCCCCGACGGCCCGGCTCCAGGTCCTGCGCCGCAAGCCGACGGTCCCTAGTGGGAGCCGAAGGCGTAGCGGAGGCTCACTCCGAGCTCGCGCCGCGGCGGGATGGAGTAGGTGAAGTAGGTGGTGCGGGCGTTGAGGGTCGGGAAGGAACCCAGGCCCCCCGGCGCCAGCGCCTGTTCGCTGCGGCGCAGCAGCGTCTGGTCATTGAAGAGGTTCTTCACATAGGCAGTGGCTTCCCAGCCGCCCGACTTGCTGGAGACGCCGGCGAACAGGTTGACCAGCGCGTAGGATGGCGCGGAGTAGGTCGTGCCGGCCTGGGTGTTCTTCGGATAGAATTGGAACAGGCCACGAAGGAAGCCATCCAGGTCGTCGCTGATCTGATGCCGGTAGTCGGTGTTCATGCTGGCGTTCCACTTGGGCGTGTTGGCGACCAGGCCGCCGCCCGGGCAGAAGGAGATGATCCCGCCCGTGTTGAACACCGGCTGGCCGGCCGCGTCGTTGATGTTGCAGGGCACGGGCCCGGTCGCCTTCCCTGAGGAATAACTGGCCAGGATCGAGACATCCAGTTCCGGCGTCACCCGGAAGGTGGCGTCGGCGTCGAAGCCCGTCACCTTGGCGCTGACGCCGGTGGGGAAGTTGAAGGTGCCGCGGCTCGCCGGAGTGATCGTGTTGTCGAGGTATTGGATGCCCGAGACCTGGATCTGGAAGTCCTTGAACGTCTGGTGATAGACCGCCGCGTTCAGGCGGCCACGGCCCTCCAGGAACGTCCACTTGAAGCCCGCTTCATAGCTGGTTGAGTCCTGCGACGGGTGGAAGGCCAGCGCCCGAACCTTGGGATCGCTGCTTGAGGCGAACGGGCCCTGGAGCCCGATTGTCGCCGTGGGCCGCAGGAATGAGGTGCCGGTGTTGGCGTACATCATGAAGTCCGGCGTGAAGCGGTGCGTCAGGGAGACCGTGTAGATCGTCGGCCGTTCCGACGTGCGGCTGGACACGTCGGACACCCGGCGCGGGGCGATCGGGAGATCGCAGAGGCCCGGATAGGCGCTGGTGGTCGCGCCGCGAAGCGCCGGGCTGAGGGCGGCCAGCGCCGAGCACGACAGGAACCCGCCGGTCGGGTTGGCAAGCGCGATGACGCCCGCGGTGGTGGTCACCGTGGCGTTGCCCTTGAAGATCGAGGCGATGTGCCGGGCGCCGACGGTCAGTTCGGTGTTGGGCGTGATGTGCGCCGTCAGGCTGCCGAAGATCGCCGTCTCCTGATAGATCGTCGGGAGCAGCACGAAGCCGTCAACGGCGTAGCGCGGGTTGAACAGGGCGGTGTTGGGAACGGCCAGGTTGCCGCCGAACGCGCCGGGCAGGTAGGTCGGCGAGAAGTGCGAATTGCCGCCCTGATCATACCAGGAATAGTAGACCCCCGCGGTGTAGTCGAGGAAACGGCCTTCCTTCGGCTCGGACGACACGCGGAATTCCTGGGTCGTCGTCTCGACGAAGATGTGGGTGGTGGTGAAGGACTCCACGCCAGGCAGTGCGTTGGGCGTGTCGTTCGGGGCCGACGTCGGGCCGTAGGCGTGGCTGTAGGAGCCCACGTAGCTGAAGTGGTGGCCGAGCGCGGTGTAGTCCATCTGGGCGGTGACGTAGTCGTTCTTGCCCTTGCTCTCGCTCAGCGCATCCGTGACGCCCAGGTTCTGCGTTCGGCCAAGCGCGGGATTGGTCGGCCTGCCGTTGCCGGCGCCGTAGACCGCCGTGCCCCCGCGGGTCTTGAAGTTCTCGCCATGCTGCCACATCACGTTGCCTTCGAAGTCATCCGAGGGCGTGAAGCGAAGCGAGAGGCGCGTCGTGTAGCCATCCCGCACCGGCTTGGTCGGGCTGTTGACGCTGCGGGTCCCGCCGTTGTCGTCGTGGGTGTAGACCCCCGCCAGGCGAACCGCGAGCACGTCCTTGATGATCGGAGCGCCGATGGCGCCTTCCAGGACCCGCGTGCTGTGATTGGCCAGGGTGCCGTCCAGGTACCCGCCGATTTCCGACATGTTGGGACGCCGGGTGGTGACGGTGATCGCGCCCGACGGCGCCGACACGCCGCGCGTGGTGCCCTGAGGTCCGCGCAGCACTTCGATCTGGCCGAGGTCGAAGGTGGCGTTGGCGACCAGGCCCGGTCCGTAGTTGGTGTCGTTCAGATAGAAGGCGACCGTGGAATCGCCGTTCGTGAAGTTGTTGAAGGAGATCCCGCGCAGGGTGACCAGGGAGCCGTTGGTGGTCCCCAGCTGCAACCCAGGGACGATGGTCTGGATGTCCTGGATCTTGCGGATCTCCAGGCTCTGCAGCTTTTCCGCCGTCAGCGGCACGACCGTCTGCGGTACGTCCTGCAGATTCTCCGCCTGGCGGCGGGCGGTCACGATGACTTCGCCCAAGGTGTTGCTTTCACCCTTGGCCGCCGCCTCGGCGGCCTGGGCGTTCTCAACCGGCGCGAATGACGCCAACGCAAACACACTTGCGCCAGCAAGCGCAGCAGACATCAAGGTCTTCATGGTATTGCCCCCCTTTGGTAATAACCATACCGCCCCACGGTTGGATTATTACTGGTTTTCTACTTGTTAATATTTAAACACAATTTTTTCTTGTTTGAAACATCTTTATTTTGACATCTCTTGGCCTTCGCCTCCCATGAGCTTCAGACGCTGGACGCCGATGTAGGTCCGTCGCTGAAAACGCGCAGATTCCGCGATACACGGGTTTTCCAGCCGTGCGGAAATCGCATCCGCGCAGGTCTGGTTGGCGGTCTTCGATACGGCCTGGACATTGAGCGACTGCCCCAGGGCTAACAGCGGATAGGCGACGTCGAGGCAAGCCTGCGCAGCCGCCTCGCCGCTTCCCGTGGCGCACACGTCGCGCGCGAGGGGCCCAAGCACCCGCCGTCACCGCGCCTGGGCGAAGGTGCGCACCGGCGCCTTGTCCGGATGCACGATGAACGCGGGGATCGCCTCGATGCGGAAGGCCGTCGACAGGGCGTGGCACTCGCCCGTCTTCGGATCGCGTGCGCCGTCCGCATAGGCCTTCACGGCGTGGTACATGAAGTTGCAGGGCATGCCGACGAACCCCTCGGCCGCAGCCTCGCCCCCGGGCTTGTTGTACATGGTGTCCGGCATGTACCCGCCCAGGAACCCCTTGGCGGTTCCATCCGACGCCAGAGTCAGCTTCAGCTTCGGCCGCTGGATGACCCACGGTGGAAGCCGATTGCTCAGCATGATGTCGGGGATGACCAGGTCGTTCATCGTGCCCGTCTCGAGCACGCCATTGCGGATGCTGGCCTTGACCTGCCGGTGGAACTTCGGATCGGTCTTCGGCGCGAGACTGGCGCCCGCCAGAACCTTGCCGCCGGGATCCTTCACCATGGTGTCTTCGCCGGCGTAGAAGTCCACGGTGACGTCGGGATCATTGCGCATGTCATCGACACCGGAGAGCTCGATCAGCATGGACCACATGCCGGCGCGCATCTGGGTGGTGAAGTAGGGGGTGACGGTTCCGTGCTCTCGGAAGCCGGTGATGCAGGCGTAGATCCGGCCCATCGCGTTGTCGACGCCGGCCTGGCCATCCTCCCCCACGTACTGCTTGTGTGGGCAGGTGTAGGCGTCGGCGTGCTTTTCGTCCTTCGAGCCATCCAGGTCGAGGCCGTCGTTCCGGTCGCCGTTGAGCGTGTACATCTCCGGTGGCGGCGCGGCCCACGGCGTCTTGCACACATTCACCTTGCCGTCCGGCGAGCGCGCCATGGCCATCTTTTGGGAAAGTTCCCGCGCGTTCTCCTGCCGGAGAAGTCGGGTCCGCTCCTCGGGCGGCACGGTCTTCAGGAAGTCCGCGGACGACTGCAGGGGCTGCATGCCCTTGGGGCAGGCGCCCGGACCGTTGTAGGTGGCGAAATAGAAGTAAGTGACGACGAAGCCGAGCTTCCCGCCGGGCGGGCCGGTGACAGAGGCCTTGGCGACGTTCGGGGTCTTGGCCGCGGTCATGCCGACGCCGCCGGCCAGGGCCAGGGCTCCGGCGGCCAGCACGCCGCCAACAATCGCCGCCTTGCGGCCGGTACGGGACAGTCCACGAGTCATCGCTTCATCTCCACAGCAGCTCTTTCGGGATCCGACGCCGGGACCGCCCGTCCCTTGTCGGCGACCCTGATCGCGTTCTTCGCGGCCTTCGGGGACGGCGCAGGCGCGCCCGTGGCGGCCACCACGTTCCACACACCGCCCGCCGATGCGCCGCGGGCGTCCTTGTCGGTCAGGTCGTCGCTGTAGGTGTAGACAAGCTTTCCCCGGTACGCCCATTGGCGCAGGCCATCGGGCCGATCCACAGGCTTCCAGTCGCCCACCGGCGCGGCAAGGGCGGGGGCGACCAGCGGCGGCCAGACCTCAAGGCATTCGCCCCTGCACGCGGGAGCCTTGCCGTCCCGGGCGAAGGTGTAGAGCGTGAACCCGCGGTAGTCGGTCAGGACATAGGCTTGGTCCCGCTTGCCGATTCGGGCCGAGGTCGGGAGAGGGATAGACGGGGCCTTGACCTCGTATTGCAGGACGTCCCACCCCAGCTCGACGCCGCCGAAGCCGTAGGACTTGCCAGGCTTGTCCTTGGCCGAGGTGTAGATCGGACGGCCCTTGTAGGCCCACTGGAGATTGCCGGTGGGCCGCTTGACGGGCTTCCAGTCGCCGACCGGCTTGTCCTGGGGTCCCGCCGCCACCGGCAGCCAGGTCTTCAGGCACTCCTCGATGCAGTCGTAGCCGACATTGTCGCCCTCGAAGGCGTAAAGCCTGCGCCCCTCGGGTCCCGCCACAAAGGCGCCCCCCGCGGCCTGGGTGGTGACGATGCTCGGCTGGGGACCCTCGGACACCAGCACGGCCATCAAGAGTGCGGCGGCTATCGGCACGGCGTCACACCAGGACTTCGCTGATGGTCTGGGAGACTTCCATCGACTGCGACCCGAAGGAGCCGGCCCGGACCCCCATGGCGTGCATCGCGGTGAGGCCCGTCTTGGTCACCGCCATGCCCTTTTCACGGACATGCAGGCCGGTCTTCAGCCGCCCGCCCGCCCGGCCGATCATCAGCACCGGCATCTCGTCCAGCGAGTGTTCCTTGGCGTAGGAGGTGTCGGAGTGCGCATAGACCAGCATGTTGTCGAGCAGCGTGCCGGCGCCTTCCTTCGACTGGCCAAGCTTGTCGATCAGGTAGGCCAGGTTCTCCACGCTGCGCTGCGAGAACCACGTCGCCTGGGGCTGGTAGCCAAGCTTGGGATCGACCTCTTCCCCGTGGGTGTGGATGTGGTGGGTGTCCGCCGAGCCCGGCTTGCGCAGGGTGGAGGCGGACGGCGAGTAGACGATGTTGAAGACCTTGGTCTGGTGGCACTTGAGCGCCATGACCATCATGTCGACCATGAGCTTGTGGCTGGCCGTCACCTGGTCGATCTCGGAACTCACCGGAAGATCTCGTGGCGCTCCGGAGGGGATCACGCAGGCCTCGGCCGGCGCGGGCTTCTCCAGTTGCAGGGCCAACTGCTGTTCCAGCTCGCGCACCGAGGTGAAGTAGTCGTCCAGCTTCGCCCGATCGGCGATGGAGGCCTCGCGCATCAGGACGGCGCGCTGATCGGCGAAGGACGACAGCACGCTGCGCCGGAGCATCACGTCGGGGTCCGGTGTGAACGACGCGGAATTGGGATCCTGGAAGCCCGGCCCGAACACGCGCTTATAGAGCGCGAGCGCCGAGGGCTCCGGCGTGGCCAAAGCGCCGGCCCCCGTGGTGCTGTAGGTGTCGGTCTTGCCGCCGGTGGCAGCCATGTCGAGCGTGCGGAACCGGACGCCGCCGCCGATCGCGCGCGCGATCAGCGCGTCGAACGAGGGATCGACGATATCTTCCTTGTTTCGGGGCGCATGTCCGGTGCGCAGCGCCCAGACGGCGGAGATGTGCGGTTCGTTGGCCCGCCCGTCGAGCAGCGCCGCATAGCCGGTGAAGAGCGAGAAATCCTTCCTATAGGGGGCGAGCACTTCAAGTTCTGGGGTCACTTTCCAGTCGGCGCCGGTCGCCGCCGGAACCCACCGCTCCGGGTTCATGCCGCAACCCCAGTGCCAGGTGCCGAAGCGCACGGGGATCGCCTGCCCCGTGGCCGCCATCGCCGCGCCATTGCCGTCCAGCGCCATGTCCAGCAGCGGCGTGCAAAGGGTCACCGCCGCGCCGCCGAGCGTCGCGCGGAACAGACGCCGCCGGGTGATCTCATGAGCCATGAGCTGTCTCCGTGGACTTCTTGCGTTCCGTCGGCGCCGCCTGGGCCATCCTGGCCTCGGGCGCCGCCAACGGCCGGTAGAACTGGTCGTCGAGCGCGATGGCGCGAACCACGTCGCGGATCTTCAGACCCTGGGCTACGGATTGGGCCCTGATCGCCTCCAGCCGCTTGGACGCCTCCGGGTCGGGCGGGCGGCCGGCGCCATAGCTGTAGAGCCGCTTGACGAGACAGGCCGACAGCGCCGGGTCGCCCGCCAGCACCGCGCCGAGGCCGGCGGGTCCGTCGAACGCCTTGCGGTTGAACTCGCCGCTCAGGTCGATCGGGGCGCCGTTTTCGGTGCTGCGCTGACCGGCTCCGCCGTCGAAGGCCTCCAGGGGCAGGCCCAGCGGGTCCATCATCTGGTGGCAGCCGGAGCAGGTCGGCTGCGTCCTGTGGGCGGCCAGCCGCTGGCGCGCTGTCGCGTAGCGGGGGTCGGACACGTTGTCCACGAGGGCGAAATTGACGTTGGCCGGCGGCGCGGGAATCGGCTGGCAGAGGATCAGTTCGCGGATCGCCTTGCCCCGCAGGGTGGGCGAGCTGCGCCCCGGATGCGAATGCGCCATGAGGAAGGCGGGCTGGGCCAGGATGCCGGCCCGCGGATCGTTGGCGGCGATTTCGTGGGCCTCCCAACCGGCCCTCGAGGTCACCGGCTCATTGTAGAGCAGGCCCAGCGACCGCGAGAGGAAGGTGCGCCGGGTGGTGAACAGCGACCGGTAGTCCTCATCGCGACGAACCAGGGTGTCGACGATGGTCCTGAGCGTCTGTTCCCGCGCGTCCGTGGCCAGCTTGGGGCTGAACCGGGGATAGATGGTCGGGTCCTTCTGAAGGCTGTCCATCTCGTCGAGCGCCAGCATGTCGCTGAAGAAGGCGCGCACGCCGCCCTCGAATCGGGGCGAGGACAGCAGCCGGTCGACCTGGCGCCGCCGCCCCTCGGGCGTGCGCAGCTCACCGCGTTCCACGGCGGCCAGCAGCGTCTGGTCGGGAGCGGCGTTCCAGATCAGGAAGCTGATACGCGAGGCGGCCGAATAGTCGTCGAGGCGATAGCGGTCGGCCTGCCAGGTCGCCCGTTCGGTGCGGAAGAGGAACGGCGCCGACTCCAGCATCGAGGCGAGGGACACCGACAGGCCGCGGTGGAAATCCTTCTTCGCGACGGCCCCCTGGCGGGCCAGGGCGGCGTATTGGTCGAGCTCGGCCGGGGCCAGCGGACGTCGGTAGAGCAGGCGCCCAGCCCGGGCGATAAAGGCTCGCGCGCAGGCGTCGTCCGGTCCTTTCGCATCCGCCGGCTCGCAGCCGACGAGCATGTTCCGATGCGCCGCGTCCGTGACCTGGTCGGCGATCTCCCGCGCGGTCGCGTCATACTGCTCGAACCCGCTCGCATTGACGGAAGCCCGCGCGACACCGATGGCGATCAGCCCTTCGCGCCGGGGATCGGGCTGCAGGCGCCCGGAAATCTTGATGTCCTCGCCGAAGATGTCCGCGACCGACCGGATATACTGGTCCTGGGTCAGGCGGCGGACCGAGACGACGGCGTCCTTCGGCTCATCGGCCGCCACAGCGACATAGGCTGTGGCGGCGACCAGAATCCCACAGCCGGCCGCAAGCCAACCGGCCGTGCGGAGCGCCAAGCCCTTCGGATGCCTGCCCTGAGAATCCACGTCCCGTTTCCGCCCAACGTCGCCGGTCGCGCTTTCGGCGACTTTCTGATCGACGCATGCTGCGGCGAGACTTTTGCTATGTCTAATGTGATTTCGGCCATTATATATGCCGCAAGAGCATAACGCTCTGGGCCGAAGCCGTCGCCAGAGTAACGGCCCACTTCACCGCGCGCCCAGCTGAGCCCGATTCCAATGATCGATCAGATGCTGCTCAACCACTTCATCGCCGTGGCGCAGACCGGCAGCTTCACGCGCGCGTCCGAGAGGCTCCACGCAAGCCAGTCGGTGGTCAGCCGTTCCATCGCGCGGCTGGAGGACCAGCTGGGCGCCAAGTTGATCGAGCGGACGACGCGCACCGTCAGGCTTACGCCAGCGGGGGACGTCTTCCTGCCCGACGCCCTGGAGATCGTGAACCGGCTGGCGCTCGCTGAACGAAACGTACGGCACATGTCCGACGGCGGCAGGGCCAAGCTCAGAATTGGAGTCTGCCCGTCCACCACCAATGAAGCCGACCGGATGGCCCGCGGCGTCCAGAAGTTTCGAGAGATCTGGCCGCAGGTGGAGCTAGAGCTGAGCACGGCCATCGGCAACGTCCAGGCGGACATGTTGAGAGCATCCGAGATCGACCTGGGCGTCATGCACGTCCGCAAGTCGCACTGTGCGGATCTTGGTTGGGAGATAATCGGACGCGATCCGCTGGTCGTCGCGGTTCCCACCGTCTGGAACCTTGGCCGCACGCGCGTGCGGCTGCAGGAACTTTGCGACCGCCCCTGGCTCATGCCCAATCCGGAGGTTGGGCGGGCCAGCTACGAACACCAACTCGAGCTCTGCAGGTCAGCGGGATTCGAGCCCAAGGTTGTAGGGCTGGTGGAGGATAGTCTGGCCGCCAGGATATTGATCGCCTCCGGCATGGCCGCGGCCTTCAGCAACAGCCGGCTCACCGGCAGCCATCAGGGTGCGGACTATGTGAGCCTAGAGGGCATTTCCGAACTCTACGTCGCCGAGACTGGCATCGTCTGGCCGGAGGCGTCGATGTCAGACCAGATGCGCGACCTCGTTCGCTGCATCGTCGAAGCACAGCCTGAGGCCGTGACCATTGCCGCCTAAGCGCCTGACGCGGCGATGTCAGGATTCACGGGTCCGAAGCCCTTCGAGTATGCGCATCAACGCCTCCGTCAGTTCAGTGCTGGCCGCGCGCTGATCCGGCGCATAGGCGATCGACAGCGCCGCATCGTTGAGGGCCGCCTGAATGAGCGTGGCGAGTGGGCCGGGAGCGGCCTCCGGGATGACGCCTTGCTCCATCAGCATCGTGAGCGTCGTGATCACACCCGCGCCCATCTCCTCGGACTGCAGCTCACGCCAGCGCTTCCACCCCAGCACCGCCGGGCCGTCGATCAGCAGGATCCGCTGAAACTCGGCGCTCGCCGCCACCAGCTGGAGATAGGCCCGGAAGGCGCGGACCAGCTGGTTCCACGTGTCGCCGGAAAGCGACCTGACCGCCTCGCCCGCCGCCTTGTTGAGTTCGCTTGAGAGCTCGCGGAAGACGGCCTCGAACAACGCCTGCTTGTCCGTGAAGTGGTGATAGAGGGCGCCCCGCGTCATGGCGGTGGCGGCCACCAGTTCGTTCGTGCCCGTCGCGTGATAGCCGGCGTCCGCGAAGAAACGACGCGCCGTGGCGATCAGACCGGCGCGGGTCGCGACAGCGCGCACGCGCTGATCGGCCAAGGCCCCGCCCCGGTTCGACTTCCTAGCGGCGCTGCTCACCCGTTATCTCCTGCATTCGAAGTGCTCTGCCCTTCTCACGATATCCACTTGATTGTCTGCACCGATCGGCGCTAGATACATTCGGTATCTAGTTTGAAGTCGCAGGCTGAGGCGCCTATGCACGGCCAGTTCGTCCGTGACCGCCAAAAAAAGCGGGCGGATTGCCGATCCTCCACGCGCGGCCCGCAGGCAAGCCGGTCGGACCACGCGCATGGCCTTGGAGGGCGGTACGCAACCAGGGAGAAGACGCCTATGAGCGACGTGAATACCGAAATCCCCACCGAGGCCGACCAACGCCGCTTTCAGATCTTCCGCGGAGCCGAAGCGCCACCGCTGATGATGGACGAGATCACTGGCAGATCCGATATCTCCGTCGAGGGCATGCGAAAGGTGCGTGAAGCGGGCGGCCTGGAGGGCGGCGAAGATGTGCGCGTATTATTGGAGATCCCGGGCTTCAGCCTGACTTACGCCTGGTTCAAGAGCGGCTATCCCCTGCCCCGCCACTCCCACAAGATGGACTGTGCCTATTACATCGTCGGCGGCTCGCTGCAGCTCGGACCCGATGTCCTGGGTAAGGGAGACGGCTTCTTCGTGCCAGGGGGGTCGCCCTACACCTACACGGTGGGCCCCGAAGGCGTTGAAGTCCTGGAGTTCCGCAATGACGGCTGCCACGACATCAACGTCATGGCCACCAACGCCACGTTCTGGGCAAAGGCCGCCGAGGCGCTGCCGGCGAGCCGTGCTCGCTGGCCCAGCGAGCCTCGGCCTTCTCCGACCCTGGCGGAGCGCGCAAAGGCGCCTGTCGCCTAACCCGGCGCCCCTGGCGCGGTTCGCTAGAAAAACTCAGCGTATGTCGTATGCGTCCAGCGGGCACATTCGTAGCCCCAGCGGGCGCCTGAAGAGGTTGTCTCCATGATCCAGGAAAATGCTCGAACGCAGCTGCGGGAAGAGGGCTTCTGCGTGCTCCCCGCCGTGCTCTCCAAGGAAGAACTGGCGCGCGCCCGCGCTGGTCTTGATCGCGCCGTCGAGATTTCGCAGCACTTTGAGCGATCCAATCCTAACCACAAGCTGGACCCGAACGAAGCCAACATCCGTGCGGCGAATCTCCCCGCGGTCGATCCCGTTTTCATCGAACTGTTGATGCGGGCCGATGCGCTCGACGCGGCAAGGGAGGCCATTGGACCGCACATTCTGATTTCGAATTTCACGGCGAACATCGCCTTGCCGGGCTCCGGCTCGATGAAGCTCCATTCCGACCAGGCGCTCGTCGTTCCACCGCCCTGGCCTCATCCTTGGGCGGTCAACATCATCTGGTGCCTGGACGACGTCAACGAAGCGAACGGCGCGACCCGCTATCTGCCGGGCAGCCACCGGATCCAGTCGCTCGACGATGTCCCCGCCGATGCTTTGGATCGGACCGTCGCGTTCGAGGCTCCAGCCGGCTCCTTCATCGTCATGGAGGGCCGTCTTTGGCACACCTCCGGCATGAACGTGACGGCCAATCAGCGCCGGCGCATGCTGTTCGCCTACTATTCCAGCGATTTCATCCGGCCGCAGATGAACTGGGCCATGTCCCTGCCGGGCGAGGTCCAATCCGCGATGGATGACGAGACGCGTGAGCTCTTCGGTCTCAACGCCACGGGCAACGTCCGCATGGGCTCAGCGCTGACCAACCTCGCCGCGACGACCTGATGGAGTAGCCTCGCCGGCCGCGAGGCTGACTTCAGGCGCGGGGTCCTCGCCCCGAGGACGGGAAACGATGCAAGAGAACATCCGCGCGCCCCTCGTCGAGGGCCTGCTCGGGCCTGGCAGGCGCTTCGAGCTTGAGGAAGTTGAGATCCTCGGGCGCAGGCGGCCGGTCTTCAGGGGTCGGCTCGCCATCGACAGGATCCCGCGCACGATCTACTCCACCATCGATCCCCCTCCCCTCACCGCCACGGGCAAGATCGATCGCGGCCTCTTCCTGCGACGCGCCCTGGGGCGCAAATGACACCTCAGAACCCCGCCGTTTCGGGGCAGCCTCACGCCCGCCATTCGGTCCGCCCAGTTTGCCATTCCGGAGAGAGATAAGCCCGAAGTGTCGTTAGGATTCGGTCCGACTGAAGCAGCGGAGTGGCGCAATCACTGGCCCGTGGTCCTGGCCGCGGCGCTTGGCATGATGTTGTGCAGCATGCCCTCCTACTCGATCGGCGTATTCATTCCCGCGCTGGAAGCCGAGTACGGTTGGAAGCGCGCGCAGATCGCCTCAGGTCTGATATTCTGCGCTGTCGTCTGCACGCTCCTGGGCCCTGTCGTGGGGATGGCCGTGGACCGCTTCGGCCCGCGCAGGGTTGGCCTGCTTGGCGCGATCGCCTTCATCACCGCATTTGCGCTGTTGTCCGCCACCGGACCGACCCTGGCTTCCTGGTGGGCCCTTTGGACCCTGGTCGCCTTGGCCGTGGTCTTTGTGACGCCGACGGTCTGGACGTCCGCGGTCGCGAGCCTGTTCACGACCAGCCGCGGTCTCGCCCTTGCGGCGACACTTTGCGGGTCCGCCCTCGCCGCCGGGGTCATGCCTATCCTCTCGACGCTGCTCATCGCGAACTTCGGCTGGCGAGTGGCCTATCTGGGTCTCGCTGGATGCGCGGCGGTACTGACGCTGCCGGCCATCGCCCTGATGTTCACCAGCGCCATCGATCAACGCCGCCGCGCGCCCGATCCGAATGCGGGAGCGGTCGCCGCGCTGCCTGGCGTTTCAGCCCGGGAGGCCCTGACCTCATTCCGCTTCGTGCGCCTGCTGGTCGCGGCGCTGCTCGTGGTTTTCGTGGCGTCCAACTGCATCATCAATTTCGTGCCGATCGCCATGTCGTTCGGCCATCCACAAGTCGTGGCGGCGGGCATCGCCGGATTGGCCGGGATCTCGACAGTCCTGGGCCGCCTGACGGCCGGATACCTGATCGACCGGCTCAATGGGAATGTGGTCGCCGCGGTCTTCTCCGCCCTGCCGGTCGTCTCCTGCCTGCTGATGCTGACCCTGCCGGGTTCGACGGCGGCGCTCGCCGCCGCGGTGTTCATCCTGGGGCTGACGATGGGCACTGAACTCGACGCGGTGGCGTACCTGGTGACGCGACACTTCGGCTTGCGCAGTTTCGGGACCGTGTTCGGCGTCATCGGCGGAACGCTGGGACTTTCCGGATTTGGCCCACTCGTGATCAACCTGACCTATGACGTAACGGGTTCCTACGTGCCCGCTCTGTGGGGGTGCATCCCGCTCGCCCTGCTAGGCTCAATCTCCTTTCTTACGCTCGGGCCATACCGCGACTTCAGCGAAAGCCTACCGCCCGTTGCCGCCTAGCCCCTGGATCATCAACGAAGCCACTACTTCGGATTGTCGGCTCAACAGTCAGGTGCTCGAAGTCCTCAATAGAGATCCACGAACTCTGCCGCAGATTTGGGAGATCAACGACACATTACGTCTATGCGGCAGCTTTGGCCCTTGAGCTCTGCAGTTTCAGCCAATTGAACGTGGCGCGTTGATTGTTCACCGCCTCGGGTTACTGACCGGAGGCCTCCACGGTTTGCGTGCGCTGAAATCTGGATCAACCGCATTGCGCGCGGGGCCAGCCTTCTCCAAGGCCTCGGCGATCAAATTCGGCCGGAGACGCAATTCGTCCTGGGCCTCCTGGCCTGGACTGGCGGTGATGACAGCGCTTGGCTCGGCTGGCCGGGTCTCGGGTGACATGGGATCTCCTGATCACCCATTAACCGCCACGCGAAAGAGGGGTTCCCTTTCGATAGGTCGTCAGGCCTAGGCGCTCGCGCAGCCCCGTCGTCGGCGGGCGACAGGATCGGTATCGGGCGCCTTTTGATCCCGCTCAACGACAGCGACGGAAAGTGCGCCAGAGTTCGCGTTCTGTCGGCTTTGGAAGGACGTGGCGCAGTGACGGACTTTCTAAATAGCCAAAGGGTCTCAAGGCTTTGCACCGCGCTAGCCGTTGCTGCTGCAACGCTTGTGGCGATGTCCGCCCATGCCGCTTCCGAGCCTGGATCCGACGCCGCGACTGTCATGGAAAGGGGAAGGGTTCTCGTTCAACGCAATTGCGGTATGTGCCACGCTTTCGGGGGGATGGACCAAAGCCGCAATCCGCAGGCGCCGCCTTTTAGAGATCTGCATCAGCGTTACGACGTGGGCGATCTTGGCGAGGCCCTTTCGGAAGGCATCCTGACAGGCCATCCGGCCATGCCCGAATTCAGATTCAATCCCGCCGAGGTCACCGCCATCATACGCTACCTTCGGTAGCATCCAGGGAAAGCAGCGGGTCAATGGCGCGGCTCCGGATCCGCCGAAGTCCCAAGCCCCGACTTGAACACGGCTCAGTTACGGTGGCTGACCGCAGCATCCGAGGTCAGTTCGCCCCGCGCATTAATCCCCATCAACCGCCTGAGCCTTGCGCGTCAGAGCGTGGCGGTGCGGAGTCGCAGGGCGTTGGTGATCACGCTGACCGAGGACAGCGCCATGGCGCCCGCCGCGATCTGCGGCGACAGCAAAAGGTGCAACGCCGGATAGAGCACGCCCGCCGCAATCGGGACGCCGGCGACGTTGTAGATGAACGCGAAGACCAAGTTCTGGCGGATGTTGCGCATCACGGCCCGCGAGAGCCGTCGCGCGCGCACGATCCCCTGCAGATCGCCCTTCAGCAGGGTCACGCCGGCGCTTTCGATGGCCACGTCGGATCCCGCGCCCATGGCGATCCCGACCTCGGCGGCGGCCAGCGCCGGGGCGTCGTTGACGCCGTCGCCAGCCATCGCAACCGAGCGGCCTTCGGCGCGGAGCCTCTGGACGACCTTGGCCTTGTCCTCGGGCAGGACCTCCGCCTCGACATCCTCGATGCCAAGACGCCGCGCCACCGCCAGCGCCGTGGTGCGATTATCGCCGGTCATCATCACTATGCGGACACCCTCGGCCTTGAGCGCGCGCACGGCCTCCGCCGTGGTGGCCTTGATCGGATCTGAGATGCCGATCAGGCCGGCGAGCCTGCCGTCGACGGCGGCGAAGATCGCCGTGGCGCCTTCGCGTCGAAGCGCCTCCGCGTCAGCTTCAAGTGGCGCCAGATCCACGCCGTGCTCCGTCAACAGGCGCGCACCGCCCAGCACCAGGCGTTTGCCGTCCACCATCCCGAGAACCCCCTTGCCGACCGGGGAGTCGAAGTCCCTGGCCTCGGAGAGGGTAAGTTCGCGGTCCTTCGCGGCCCGCAGGATTGCGTCCGCCAACGGGTGTTCACTGCCTCGCTCCAGGCTGGCGGCGAGGCGCAACAGTTCCGTCCCTTCGAAACCCGGCGCGGGTTTGATCGCGGTGACCGCCGGTCGCCCTTCGGTGAGGGTGCCGGTCTTGTCCACCACCAGGGTGTCGATCTTGCCGAATCGCTCCAGCGACTCGGCGTTCTTGATCAGGACGCCCGCCTGAGCGCCACGGCCGACGCCCACCATGATGGACATCGGCGTCGCGAGGCCCAGCGCACAGGGGCAGGCAATGATCAGCACGGAGACGGCGGCCACCAAGCCGTAGGCAAAGCGCGGGTCTGGTCCGAAAAACATCCATCCGGCGAAGGCGGCCGCCGCCACCAAGATCACCGTCGGCACAAACCATCCGGCGACCGTATCGGCCATGCGCTGGATCGGCGCGCGGCTGCGCTGCGCCTCCGCCACCATCTGCACGATCCGCGAAAGCAGGGTGTCGGCCCCGACCTTCTCGGCGCGCATCACGAAGGAACCAGTCTTGTTTATCGAGCCGGCAATCACCTTGCCGCCGGTTTCCTTGGTGACCGGCATGGACTCGCCGGTGACCAGGGACTCGTCGATCGAGACCCGGCCTTCCACGAGTTCGCCATCCACCGGGACCTTTTCGCCTGGGCGCACCCGCAGACGATCGCCGACATGGATCTGATCGAGCGTGACCTCTTCGTCGGTTCCATCCTCCCGGACGCGGCGCGCCATCTTGGGGGCCAGGTTCAGAAGCGCCCTGATCGCTCCACCCGTCCGCTCGCGGGCCCGCAACTCCAGAACCTGCCCGAGCAACACCAGGACCACGATTACGGCGGCGGCCTCGAAGTAGACCGGCGCCGCGCCTGAGGCGTCGCGGAAGGCCGGCGGGAACATCCCAGGCGCCAGGACGGCGACCATGCTGTAAGTCCAGGCTACGCCGACACCCATGGCGATGAGCGTGAACATGTTGAGGCGGCGGGTCCGCAACGAGGCCCAGGCGCGCACGAAAAAGGGCCAGCCGGCCCAGAGCACGACGGGCGACGCCAGGACGAGTTGGATCCAGTTCGACGTCCGGCCCATCAGGAACATGAGCCCGGTGAGATGGCCGCCCATCTCCAGTACAAACACCGGCGCGGTCAGCACCAGGGCGACCCAGAAACGGCGGCTCATGTCGGTGAGCTCGTGGATCGGACCGCTCTCGGCCGTCACCGCGACCGGTTCCAGCGCCATGCCGCAGATCGGGCAGAAGCCCGGCCCGACCTGGCGGATCTGCGGATGCATCGGACAGTTGTAGACCGCGCCCTCGGGCGCGACGGCGGCCGGCCTTTGATCCTTCTCAAGGTATTTCGCCGGCTCAGCGACGAACCTGATCCGGCAACCGTTGGAGCAGAAGTGGACGTCGCGCCCTCGGTGGGTCGCATGATGCTCAGTCGCCAGAGGATCAACCTTCATCCCACAGACCGGATCGGTCGCTGTTTTCGCGCCGTCGCCTTGGGGGGATCTGGAATGGACGTGGTGGACATGATCGGACATGGCAGCCTCCGGGGCTGCCACACAGTTATACCCCTGTGGGGCATATCGCAATTACCCCAGCAGGGTATAGGTTCCGCCGCCTGATCCGCGACAGCAAGGCCGCTTCTCGCCGCACGCGCAGGCCGCGGCCAAGGACCGCGCCCGGATTGTCGACGCCGCTGGAGGCGAACGTTTCGCCGCAACTGCAGCCATATTTGTTGGACAAGAAGCGCCGGACGTCCTCGAAATCAGCTGCAACGCCGGGATGATCATGGCGACGAAGCCGGTCCTCGAGCGGACACGACAGGAGGGATGATACCGACATGCTGGATGTGATCATCAAGGGCGGCTCTGTCGTCGATGGCTCCGGGGCGCCCGCGCGCCAGGCCGATGTCGGAATCAAGGGCGATCGCATCGTCGCCGTCGGCCGCATCGACGAGGCGGCCGCCACGGTGGTGGAGGCGGCTGGCAAGCTGGTCACGCCCGGCTTTGTCGATCCCCACACCCACTACGACGCCCAACTGTTCTGGGATCCCTACGCGACGCCATCGAGCCTGCATGGCGTGACGACGGTCATCGCCGGCAACTGCGGCTTCACCCTGGCGCCGCTCGAGGCCCGGGACGCCGACTTCACTCGGCGGATGATGGCCCAGGTCGAGGGCATGCCGCTGGAGGCGCTCGAGGCGGGCCTTCCGTGGGATTGGCGCACCTTCGGGGAGTTCATGGGCAAGTTCGAGGGGCGCGTGGGGGTCAACGCCGCCTTCATGGTCGGCCACAGCGCGCTGCGGCGCTTCGTCATGGGCGAGGCCACCGGAAGGACCGCGACGCCCGCCGAAGTCGACGACATGGTCGCGCTGCTTCACCAGTCGCTGGACGCCGGCGGACTGGGATTTTCCACCTCGCTCTCCTTCACCCACATCGATGGCGATGGCCAGCCGGTGCCGTCGCGGTTCGCCGAGTGGTCGCAGGAGGTCCTCAAGCTGACGCGGGCGGTGCGCGACCATCCAGGCACGACCCTGGAGTTCATCATCGACGGCTGCGTGGGCCAGTTCAACGACGCCGAAGTCGAGCTGATGACCGAGATGTCGTTGACGGCGCAGCGGCCCTTGAACTGGAACGTGCTGCAGGTCAGCGCCAGCAACCGGGCCAAGTACGAGCATCAGCTGGGCGCCTCGCGACGCGCCGCCGAACGGGGCGCGCGGGTCGTGGCGCTCGCCATGCCGGTGAACGTCCACCAGACGATGAGCTTCCTCACCCATTGCGCGCTGCATCTCCTGCCCGGCTGGGGAGAGATCCTGCGAATGCCTGTGCCCGAGCGGATAGAGGCGCTGAAGTCGCAAGACGTGCGCGCCCGGATGATGGCCAGCGCGCAATTGCCGGAGGCCGGCGGCCTCTCCGGCCTTACCCAGTGGTCGCGCTATTCGATCGGCGCCACCTTCTCCGCGCAGAATGAGGGCCTGGCCGGCCGCAACATCGGCGAACTCGCCAAGGAACGTGGCCAGACCCCGACCGACTGCGTCTTCGACATCGTCATCGCCGACGACCTCAAGACCGTGCTTTGGCCGAACAGCGGCGACGAGAGCGCCGAGAGCTGGGCCCTTCGGGCCGAAGCCTGGGCGGACGACCATGTCATGCTGGGGGGGTCGGACGCCGGCGCGCACCTCGACCGAATGTGCGGCGCTTGTTATCCGACCCAATTCCTCGGCGACTGCCTGCGCGGCCGCAAGCTGATGCCGGCCGAGCGCGCGGTGCAGTTGATGACCCAGACGCCGGCCCGCCATTTCGGCCTGACCGATCGGGGTGAACTGCGGGAAGGCTGGAAGGCCGATGTGCTCGTCATCGATCCCGACCGGGTCGGCGCGGGGCCTGTGGTGCGCGCGGACGATCTGCCCGGCGACGCCTGGCGGCTGACCGCCGCGGCCGAAGGGGTGGAGCACGTATTCGTCAATGGACGGGAAATCGTACGCAGCGGCGAACTTACGAACGCCTTGCCGGGCCAGGTCCTACGGTCTGGCAAGGACACCTACACCGTGCTGACCAAGGCCTAGAGCGCGCCGGACAGGAGAGCCGCTATCCACGTCACCCTGAGGTCGTGTCCCATCGCGTGGTGTAACTGCGGCGTCGTGATCACCGCGATCTCCGGCGGGGCCGGGATCGTTCAGCTTGCCGGGATAGACAGGCTGACGAGGGGATCATCGCTCAAGGGGGCGAGGGTTTCCAGGGTCATGTAGCGG
>CANJXI010000070.1 GCA_947478785.1 Caulobacteraceae bacterium | reverse complement strand
TGCGTGAACGGGCCCACATCAAACGCCAGACCATCCAACATCGGCGCTTGCAACACCGCAAAATCGCCGCCTAAATATCAACCCCAGATGAGGCCATCTCTCCGCTAAATCCGGACCCCACCTGTCTCAAAACATCTGACGACGTACACATTCCCTTCATCGGGCCGGCCTGGGAAGGCCTGGGTGACCTGCAGGATGGAAGGTATGGCAAACTCGGGTTCGACCTCGGGATGACAGCCGCGAGTGCGTTACCCTTTGGGGTCGCAGCAAGAGGTGTAAGGGCCGCGAGCAAGGGCATCCGTATCCTCAAGGACGGGTCGGTGACGGCTGACGCTGCCAGAAAGGCCCTTCGGAAGGCCGGCATGGCCAAACCCGGTCAAGAAATACATCACTCCATTGCTCTGAAGGGCCTTGGCCGCAATGTTCAAGACTGGCGAAATCACTATGCTTTTCTGAAGTCCTTGCCAAAGGATCAGCACCGACGCCTTACCGGGAGCTGGATGGGCAAGCCGCAATATGATCCGATCCGCCGCGTTTGGTATGGAACGACGGACTGGATGAAGGCGGTCCCCACCGGTCTCGCAGGCTACGCCGCCGATACGTGGGAGAATCTGACGCACCCGTTTGATCAGCCGCCGCGATCGAAGCCAAGTCGTTAGTCCCTAGCCACTCCGTCAAATCTCGACTATGAATCTGTTCTCCATATGTTCAAACCAGGGGCGGCCCGTGAAGACGGCTGAGGTGGATTTCCATTTTCCACTTCTGGGCTTTACGCCTGATGGTGAAATCTGGGGATTTCCCGATCTCAACGCGCTCACCATCTGCGGGCCACGCACGCTCAAAGAGAGGCTGCAGGCCAACATGGAACTGGTCGATGCCGACGGCCGCCGCTGGATCGTCCGATCCGTTCGGCGTGTGGGTCGCGCGCGACCGTTGATCCCTTGGCTCGTGTCGAGCCTGCTGGCGACGCCGCAGTCGCGGATCGAACACGAGCTTGAGCAGCTGGAAACCATTACCCTCATTGAAGCACAGGCTCGGGCCTGTGCTTCAATGACTGCCTTCCCGCAAGACTTTGGGGCGGAGGACGAGAACGACCCGGTTCTCGATGGGCGGCTTGCGGAAGTTCGCGCGACGCGAACGATTTCGGCGATCCACGAGGTTCTCGGCCTGGATAGTTTCATGGCGTATTGAAAGCGTTGTGGCTTAAGACTCCACGCACGCTGCTGAAGGCCAACAATTCCTGGGCACGAAGTTGAGGCCCGGACGTCCGAACGCCACGCCTGCGCGGACGAACCGTTCTCGCTCAGCCCTTCCCAAACGTCTCCGCATAGGTCTGCCGCAGCAGATTCTTCTGGACCTTGCCCATGGCGTTGCGGGGCAGGTCCTCGACGAAGAAGATCCGTTTGGGCGTCTTGAAGGCGGCCAGCTGTTCGCGGCAGCGGGCGATCAAGGCGGCCTCGTCGCCCTCCCCGATGACCACGGCGGCCACCGCCTCGCCGAAGTCGGCGTGCGGCAGGCCGATCACCGCGCTCTCGGTGACGCCCGGAAGTTCGTCGAGCACCAGCTCGATCTCCTTTGGATAGACGTTGTAGCCGCCCGAGATGATCAGGTCCTTGGCCCGGCCGGAGATCCACACGCGGCCGTCGGGGTCCTGGCGCCCCACGTCGCCGGTCATGAAGAAACCGTCGGCGGTGAAGTCCTCGGCGGTCTTCTCCGGCATCTGCCAGTAGCCCGAGAAGACGCTGGGGCCGCGGATTTCGATGACTCCCGTTTCCTCGCCACTCCCGATCCGCAGCTCGACACCCGGCAGGGGGAAGCCGACGGAGCCCGCGATCCGGTCGCCGTCCAGCGGGTTGGAGGTGATGATCACCGACTCGCTCATCCCGTAGCGCTCCAGGATGCGCTTTCCCGTCCGCGCCTCGAATTCGGCGAAGGTGGATTCCAGCAGCGGCGCGGAGCCGGAGATGAATAGCCGGATCGGCGCCGCCCGCTCGGCGGTGAATTCGGGCTGGGCCAGCAGGCGCGTGTAGAAGGTGGGCACCCCCATCATCACCGTGGATCTGGCCAGCCCCGCCAGCACCTCGGCGTCGGTGAACCTGGCCAGCCAGACCATGGGCGCGCCGCTCAGGAACGCGCAGTGCAGCGCCACGAAGAGGCCGTGCACGTGGAAGATCGGCAGGGCGTGCAGCAGCACGTCGTTAGGCGTGAACCCCCAGATTTCATGCAACGCCAGCGCATTGGCGGCCAGGTTGCCGTGGCTCAGCATCGCGCCCTTCGAGCGCCCGGTGGTGCCGGAGGTGTAGATGATGCAGGCCAGGTCGCCGGCCGCGCGCGGAACGCTCTCGCGCGTGGGCTCATGGCCGACCGCCTCCGCCGCCAGCGCCACCGCGTCCCGGACGAACAGCGACGGCTCGGCGTCCTTGATGAAATAGTCCACCTCGGAAGGCGTGTAGGCTGTGTTCAGCGGCAGGAAGACCGCGCCGGCCTTCAGCGTCGCCAGGTATAGCGCCACCGCCTGCCAGCTCTTCTCCACCTGAGCCGCCACCCGGTCGCCGACCACGACGCCCTTGGCCGTGAGCAGGGCCGAGAACCGGCCGATCAGGTCCTCGAATTCGCCATAGCTGACGGCGCCGCCGTCCGGCGGCAGGAAGCAGGGCTTGCTCCGGTCGGCCGGAAAGCGGCCGGAAAGCAGGTCGTAGAGGTTCTCGGACATCGCGTGGTCTCTGGACTTGGCGGGCGGTTCAGAACGACTTGGGCAGGCCCAGGACGTGGGTGGCCACGTGGCTGAGGATCAGGTTCGTGGAGATCGGCGCCACCTGGTAGAGCCGGGTCTCGCGGAACTTCCGCTCGATGTCGAACTCCTCGGCGAAACCGAAGCCGCCGTGGGTCTGCAGGGCGACGTCGGCGGCGTACCATGAGGCCTCCGAGGCCGCCAGCTTGGCCATGTTGGCCTCGGTCCCGCAGGATTGGCCGGCCTCGAACAGGGCCGCGGCGCGCTCGACCATCAGGCTGGCGGCGGTCATCTGGACGTAGGCGCGGGCGATCGGGAACTGCACGCCCTGGTTCTGGCCGATCGGTCGGCCGAACACCTCGCGGTCCTTGGCGTAGGCGCTGGCCCGGTCGATGAAGAACTTCGCGTCGCCGATGCATTCGGCCGCGATCAGGATGCGCTCGGCGTTCATCCCGTCCAGGATGTGGCGGAACCCCTGCCCTTCCTCGCCGACCAGGTTCGCCGCCGGCACTGACAGGTCCTCGAAGAGGAGCTCGGTCGTGGCGTGGTTGATCATCGTGCGCACCGGCTGAATGGTCAGTCCCTTGCCCACCGCCTGGCGCATGTCGACGATCAGCACGCTCATCCCGGCCGACGGCTTGGCCGCCTCGGCGCGCGCGGTGGTGCGGCAGAGCAGCACCATCAGGTCGGAATGCTCGGCCCGGCTGATCCACAGCTTCCGGCCATTGACGATGTAGCGGTCCCCATCCCGCCGCGCGAAGGTGGTGATCCGGGTGGTGTCGGTGCCGGCGTCCGGTTCGGTGACGCCGAACGCCTGCAGGCGCAGCTCGCCGGCCGCGATCCTGGGCAGGTAGGCCTGTTTCTGCTCCGCGCTGCCGTGCCGCAGAATCACACCCATGGTGTACATCTGCGCGTGGCAGGCGCCGCCGTTGCCGCCCGAACGGTGGATCTCCTCCAGCACCGCCGCCCCGGCCGCGAGCCCCAGCCCCGAACCACCGAATTCCTCCGGGATCAGCACCGACAGGAAGCCCGCCTCAGTCAGCGCCGCCACGAACTCGGTCGGATAAGCCCGCTCCCGGTCCAGCGCCCGCCAGTAGGGCCCGGGAAAGCGCGCGCAGAGCCGGCGCACCGCCTCGCGGATCTCGGGGAAGGTCTCGTCGCTGTCGTGGGCCATGCCGCGTCTTTAAGGGTCGATGCGGGCTTCGGCATAGCCGCTCAGCACCTCGACGCCATCCTGGTTGACGGTTTTCACGTCCAGTTCGACCCGGTCGCCGTTCACCGCCTTCACGGTGGCGGTGGCGTCCAGCGTGTCGCCCGGCCAGACCTGGCTGGTGAACCGCACCCCGTACCTGGTCAGGCGCGCGTCGCCCACATAGTCGGTCAGCATCCGGCCGGTCATGCCCATGGTCAGCATGCCGTGGGCGAACACGCTGGGATATCCCGCCACCCGGGTGGTGAACACCTCGTCGGTATGCAGCGGGTTATAGTCGCCCGAAGCGCCCGCATACTGCACCAGCTGGGTGCGCTTCAGGTCCTCGACGAGGCGCACGGTGTAGGTGTCGCCCACCGTCAACTGCTTGGCCTTGAGCGCCATCCCCGCCGCCTACGACCGTTCGGCGGGCGCGCTGGCGGCCCGCTCGGTGAAGACGCTGACGCTGCGGGCGGTGACCACCAGTTCGCCCTTCTGGTCGCGGTATTCCGTGATCAGCTCCGAGAATTTGAGCCGGCCGGATCGGCGGCCTTCCTTCTCCCAGGTCTCGCCCGGCCGGTTGACGGCGGTGAGCACGTCGCCGGCCATCAGTGGGCGGTGGTACTCGAAGTGCTGCTCGGCGTGCAGGCCGCCGCCCGCCCCGCCCGCGCCCGGCGGGCGGTCGACCCCGCTGGCGGTCTTGCCGGAGCCAAACCAGGGCTGGCCGATCTTCGGCCGCAGCGGATAGTCCGGGTCGAACTGGGCGGCGGCCTGGACGAAGGTCGGCGGGGCGATGATCCCGCCGGCCTCGGTGTCCCGCGCATAGGCCTCGTCGGCGTAGACCCGGTTGTCGTCGCCCACCGCCCTGGCGAACATCAGGATGTGCCCCGACTGGACGGGAAAATGCTTGGCGGCCATGTCGCTCCCTCACCGGCCCCGCCGTCGCGGACGGGTGTCGCGCCCTAGCTGAGCGGGTTTGGCGCCGGCGCGTCAACCGCCAGCCACCGCCCTGCCCGACCTTGGCGACCCCCTGTGGCGCCCGCCGTCCGGGCGGCTGCGCGGCCGATTGCCCAGAAACGCGGCGCCCGGAGGCCTTGTCGCGCGCCCAGGCGGTGACCCGTTGGATTATTACGATCTGCTCAGTCTGTAATAACGCCAGCCGCTGTGGTGGACGGCGCGAGAAGGGGAAAAGCGATGAAGCGTTGGCTTAAGACCATGGGCGTGGCGGCGGCCTTGACCGCCTGCGGACTGGCGCTCAGCGCCTGCGACAAGAAACCGGCGCCCCAGGCCGCCGCGACGCCGGCCGCGGCCGACAAGGAATACACCATCGGCTGGACGATCTACGCCGGATGGATGCCCTGGCCCTATGCGCAACAGGCCGGCATCGTCCAGAAGTGGGCCGACAAGTACCACGTGAAGATCAAGCTGGTTCAGATCAACGACTACGTCGAGAGCCTGAACCAGTACACCGCCGGCAAGCTCGACGGCGTCACCGCCACCAACATGGACACGCTCACGATCCCCGCCGCAGGCGGACGCGACAGCACCGTGGTGATGGTCGGCGACTACTCCAACGGCAACGACGGCGTGATCCTCAAGAACGGCGCCGGCATGGCCGACATCAAGGGCCGCCCGGTGAACCTGGTCGCCAATTCGGTGTCGCAATACCTGCTGGCCCGCGGGCTGGAGAGCGCCGGGCTGAAGACCTCCGACGTCAAGATCATCAACACCTCCGACGCCGACATCGTGGCCGCCTTCGGCGCGCCGGCGACCACGGCGCTGGTCACCTGGAACCCGCAGCTGGGCGAAATCAAGAAGATGTCCGGCGCCAAGGAAGTCTTCGATTCGTCCAAGATCCCGGGCGAGATCGAGGACATGCTGGTGGTCTCCACCGAGGCGTTGAAGGCCAACCCCAACCTCGGCAAGGCGCTGGCCGGCATCTGGTACGAGACCATGGCGGTGATGGCCAAGGACGACGCGGCCGGCAAGGCCGCGCGCGAGGCGATGGCCAAGCTCTCCGGCACCGACCTGCCCGGATTCGAGGCCCAGCTGAAGACCACCTACCTCTACGCCGACCCCAAGGCGGCGCTGGCCTTCATGTCCGGAACCCAGATCGTCGACGCCAACCAGCGGGTCCGCACCTTCAGCTTCGACTCCGGCCTGTTCGGCCAGGGCGCCAAGTCGGTGGACGACATCGGCATCGAGTTCCCCGGCGGCAAGATCCTGGGCAGCCCGCAGAACGTGAAACTGCGGTTCGACACCACCTACGTCACCGCCGCCGCCAACGGCCAGCTCTGAGCCCGGCGTCCGACAGAGACTGAAAGACCACCCCCATGCCTCGCCTGATGAACATCCGGCCGCGTGGGGGTGGCCGCATCCTCCTGGGCCTCGTCCCCATCCTGGCCCTGCTGCTGCTCTACGCCGTGGCCTCTCAGGCCCGGCACACGCTCAATCCCAACGACAAGATCCTGCCGACCTTCGCCGCCATGGCCGCTCAGGTGAACATCATGGCGCTCCATCCCGACCCGCAGACCGGGCAGATCGCGCTGGTGGCCGACACCGCCGCCAGCCTGCGGCGCATGGGGATCGGCATCGGCCTGGCGGCGATCACCACCCTGGTGCTGGGCCTCGGCATCGGCCTGCTGCCCCTGGTGCGCGCGGGGCTGGGGCCGCTGGTCGCGGCCATCGCCGTCATCCCGCCGATCGCCGTCCTGCCGATCCTGTTCATCGTCTTCGGCCTGGGCGAGACCTCCAAGATCGTGCTGATCTTCGTGGGCCTGACCCCGTTCATGGTCCGCGACCTCTCGGCGCATGTGGCCGCGATCCCCGAGGAGCAGCTGGTCAAGGCCCAGACGCTGGGCGCATCCACCTGGGTCGTGGCCGTGCGGGTCGCGCTCCCCCAGGCCCTGCCCCGGCTGATCGAATCCCTGCGCTTCTCGTTGGGCCCGGCCTGGGTGTTCCTGATCTCGGCGGAGGCCATCGCCTCGGACGTGGGGCTGGGCTACCGCATCTTCCTCGTTCGCCGGTATCTCGCGATGGACGTGATCATCCCCTACGTCGTCTGGATCTCGCTGCTGGCCGTGGCCCTCGACTGGGCCCTGGCCACGCTCAGCCGGGGGCTGTTCCCCTGGGCGCACCCCAAGAGGCTCCGCTGATGGGCGTGCTCTCCTTCCGCGACGTCTGGGTCGAATACGGCGACAAGATCATCCTCGAGCGGCTCTCGCTGGAGGTCGCCGAAGGCTCGTTCGTCTCCATCGTCGGGCCGTCGGGGGCCGGCAAGAGCACCTTCCTGCGCCTGGCGCTGGGCCAGGAGGCGCCGAGCCGCGGCCGCATCTTCCTCGACGGCGAGCCGCTGCGCGCCGAGCCCGGCCCCGATCGCGGCGTGGTTTTCCAGCGCTACTCGGTCTTCCCGCACATGACCGTGCTCAAGAACGTGATGTTCGGCGTCCAGTGCGCCCGCGACGGCCGCGCCGCGCGCACCGAGTCCATCGCCATGCTGGAACGCGTGGGCCTGGGCCACAACCTCGACGCCTACCCCGCCGCGCTCTCCGGCGGCATGCAGCAGCGCCTGGCGCTCGCCCAGGCGCTGATCACCCACCCGCGCATCCTGCTGCTGGACGAGCCGCTGGGGGCGCTGGACCCGGGCGTGCGCCTCGACATGCACGAGCTGATCACCGAGCTCTGGCGCGAGCACGGCCTGACCATCCTGATGGTCACCCACGACATCAAGGAGGCCTTCAAGCTCGGCACCCGCGTCATCGCCATCGACAAGCGCCGCCGCGACCCGCAGGCGCCCGACCGCTACGGCTCGACCGCCGTCTACGACTTCCCGCTGGACAAGCCCAACGCGGCGGGGCGGCAGGCGGTGGAGGCGATGATGGCGCCGGTGGAATAGCTGGCCAAAACGCGCCACCGGCCCCCCGGCCCTTCACGCATGCGCCGGCTCGGCGGCCTCGGGCTCTCCCGTCGGGGCGAGGGGGATCCAGGCCATCAGCACCGCGCCCGCCAGCGCCATGGGCATCATGGCCAGGAGGAAGAGGTCGTAGGAGCCGGAGGCGTCGAAGAGGGCGCCGGCCAGCATCGGGCCCGTGCTGGCGCAGACCGAGATGATGGCCACGAAGACACTGTAGATCGAACCGAACACCTGATGGCCAAAGCGGCGGGCCGCGATGAAGGTCACCAGGTCGAACTCCGCGCCGGATGCAAAGCCAAGGATCGCGACCGCGATGGCCGCCACCTTGACCGAGCCCTCCCCATGCCAGAGCAGGGCGCTGGCGAGGATCGGCGCCAGGAAGATCACGACCCCGATCGGCCGGGTCGGCAGCCGGTCCAGCAGATAGCCCGTGCCGAGCCGCCCGATAATGGAGAACGCGCCCATGATGCCGGCCAGGGCCGCCGCGGTCGTGAGGTCGATGCCCTTCCCCTTCAGTATGGGGACCATGTGCACGATGAGGCCGTAGTAGGCGCTGGAGAACAGGCCTCCGGCCACCATCAGCCCGACGAAGGTGCTCGACCAGAAGGCCTTGCCGTACGATGCGGCCTTCTTGGGCGCGGCGCTGACCGCTCCGCCGCGTTGCGGCCCGAAAAAGAACAGGGCGGTCAGCGGCAGCGCCACGACGCCCCAGGTGAGCGCCAGCGCCGGCATCACCGCCTGCCATCCGAACATCCTGAGATAGAAGGCGGCCAGAATGGGCCAGATCAGGATCGCGAGGCTCAGTCCGGCCAGGGCCACCGCCATCGCAAGTCCCCGCGAGGCCTCGAAGCGGCCGACCACGGCGGTCACCCAGACGACCTGGGCGACAAAGGCCTGGCAGGCCGCGAGCAGCAGGCACAACAGCCACCACTGCCAGATCGAGCCGTTGGCGAGCCCCAGCAGGGCGAGGCTCCCCATGAAGGGCGCCATGCCGATCAGCGCCACGCGGCGCGCGCCGATCCTGTCGATGAGCCATCCCACGGCGGGCATAGCGAACAGGCCGAGGCCCATCTGGAGGACGAAGGCCGTCGAGAACTGCGCCCGGCTCCAGCCGAACGCCCGGGTCATGTCCTCCATCACGATGCCGCTGGCGTAGGCGAAGATCCCCGACCCGGCGACCCCCAGCATAGCCACGATGGGCAGCGGCCACATCGTGGCCCATTCGCGCCTCGCGGCAGATGACGACATCGGTTTCCTCCTGGATCGCGTGGACCCGCCGCCCCGGCCGTGTGCGGGCGGCGCGCCGCGCGCCGGCGTCTTCATGCGCCGGCCCGTAGTTCCTTAGAGTGCAATCCGACGAAGTGGGAACCGGTTCGTCGTAAAATCGCGCGGAGTCCGTGGACCCCTGGCGCGATCAGAGGCTGGCGATGTAGGCGCGCCAGCCGCCGAGTTCGGTGATGTCGCGCGCGCCGTCGATCGCGCGGGGCTCGGCCACGAAGCCCTTGACCACGGAGCCGTCGGCCAGGGTCACCGAGCCGATGGCCAGGGGCGCGGGAACCTCGACGACGAAGCTGCCGAAGGCTTCGACGCCCAGTTCATAGACCTCGACCGCGATGGCCGCGCCCGCCTCGCCCGCGTGGATCAGCGCGGGCTTGGGCGGCGTGCTGTTCGCGATGGCGTAGAGCTTGTAGCTCGCCGCCGTGTGCGTGCGGGCCACCAGGCGGGCGTCGCGGGAGGTGAGCTGCCAGTGGAGCGGCATGCCGGCCAGGTGGGCGCCGACCACGGCCAGATGCACGGTCTGCGGACGGCCGGTGAGGTCGAGCGGCGGGGTCTCGGTCATGGGTGCGATTTCCTCATAGCGGCGGGCGAGGTCCAGCAGGGCGGCGTCGGCCCAGGCGGGACCCACCAGGGTGACGCCGAAGCCGGTGGCGTTCTGCCGCCAGCCCGCGGGCACGGCGATGGCGCTCATGTCGAGCAGGTTCACGAAGTTGGTGTAGAGGCCGAGATTGGCGTTCAGCGCGAACGGCTCGGCCATGAGCTCGCGCAGCCGGTAGATGGTGGGCGCGGTCGGCGTCAGCAGCACATCGACCTTGGCCCACAGCGCCTCGGCCGCGCGCATGTGACCCTGCAGTGCATAGAGGCCCCGGAAGGTCTCGACCCCGCTGACGCCCGCGCCCGCCTGGACGATCGCGCGGACCACCGGATGCACCGCCCCCGGATTGTCGCGCAGGATGGCCTCCATCGCCGCCGTGCGCTCGGCGACCCAGGGCCCGCTGTAGAGCAGGCGGGCGGCGGCCAGCAGCGGCTCGATGTCCACTTCGACGGGCGAGCCGCCCATGGCCGACAGCCGGGCCACGGCCGCCGCGAACAGCGCCGCCGACTCCGCGTCCCCGAAGAACTGCAGCTGGTCGGCTTTCGGGACGCCGAACCGGAACCGCGCGCCCAGCATTGTTGACGACTCGGGGGCCTGGCGCGAATAGACATCGTCCGGGTCGAAGCCCGTGGCGACCTGGTCCACCAGCGCCGCATCGGCCGCGTCGGCTGCGAAGACGGTGATGCAGTCCAGCGAACGGCAGGCCGGCAGCAGGCCGCGCGTGCTCCAGCGTCCCTTGGTGGGCTTGAACCCCACCAGGCCGTTGAACGCCGCCGGCACCCGCCCCGAGCCCGCCGTGTCGGTGCCGAGCGCGAAGGCCACCAGCCCCGCCGCCGTCGCCACCGCCGAGCCCGAACTCGAGCCGCCGCTGATATAGGCCCGGTTGTAGACGCAGAGCGGCGCGCCATAGGGGCTGCGCACCCCCACCAGGCCGGTGGCGAACTGGTCGAGGTTGGTCTTGCCCACCAGCACCGCGCCGGCCGCCTGCAGGCGCGCGATCACCTGGGCGGTCTCGCCCGGCCGATAGGCGAAGGCTGGGCAGGCCGCCGTGGTCGGCAGGCCGGCCACGTCGATGTTGTCCTTCACCGCGAACGGCGCCCCGGCCAGCGGCAGGACCTCGCCGGCCCGGACCCGGGCGTCGACGGCGGACGCCTGGGCCATCACCTCGGCGGGCGGGACGCGCTCGATCCAGGCCTGCGGCTGGACGGCGTCGTAGTCGGCGATGCGATGCAAGGCCGCGCGCGCCACGTCCTCGGCGGAGGTCTCGCGCGCCGCGATGCGGGCGGTGATGTCGGCGATCCTCAAGCGGCTCATGCCTCGGACTCCAGGGCGATGATCGGCGCGCCCGCGGCCACCGGCTGGCGCTCGGCGACATAGACGGCGCGCACCACGCCCGCCTCCGGGCTGGGCACGTCGCACTCGGTCTTCATGGCTTCCACGACGGCGATCACCTGGCCCTTGGCCACCCGGTCGCCTGCCTTGACCAGCACCTTCCAGATGCTGCCGCCCAGCGGCGCCTCCACGAGCTCGGTCCCGGCCGGGGCCTCGATGGCGGCGGCCTGCATATCGGCGCCTGTGTCCGCCGACAGCGCCTCGACCCGGGCGAACTCGCCGCGCGCTTCCCAGTCCGCCCGCTCGGCCTCGAAGGCGGCCTGCCGCGTGGCCCGGAAGGCCTCGATGCTGGGCGCGTTGTCGGCCAGGAACCGGCGGTAGTCGGAGAGCCGGAACACCTCCTGCTCGATCTCGATCTCACGCCGCCCCAGCGGGAAGTCGCGCCGCCATTCGGTGAGCTCGTCCGCCGTCACCGGGAAGAACTGCACCTGGTCGAAGAACCGGAGCAGCCAGGGCTTGCCCTCGGTGAAGGCGCTGGTCTGCCGCCAGCTGTTCCACACCTGGATGGTGCGGCCGAACAGCTGGTAGCCGCCGGGCCCTTCCATCCCGTAGATGCACATATAGGCCCCGCCGATGCCGACCACGTTGGGCGGGGTCCAGGTGCGGGCGGGGTTGTACTTGGTGGTCACCAGCCGGTGACGCGGATCGACCGGGGTCGCCACCGGCGCGCCCAGGTAGACGTCGCCCAGGCCCATCACCAGGTAGCGGGCGTCGAACACGATCCGGCGCACGTCCTCCTCGGAGGCGAGGCCATTCACCCGGCGGATGAACTCGATGTTGTCGGGGCACCAGGGCGCGTCGTCGCGGACCACGGCCATGTATTTGTCGATCGTCTCGTAGATCGCCGGGTCCTTCCACGAGAGCGGCAGGCGCACGACGCGGGACGGGATCTCGAAATCGTCCAGCCCGCCCAGCCGGTCCTCGGCGTCCGTCAATGCGCGCAGCAGCCGGCTGAGCGGCAGCTCCCGCGCGTCATAGTGGATCTGCAGCGAGCGGATGCCCGGCGTGATGTCGATCACCCCCGGCAGGGCCATCGCCTGCAGCTCCAGCATCAGGGCGTGGGCCCGCAGCCGCAGTTCCAGATCGAGCACGATCGGGCCGTACTCCACCAGCAGATTGCGGTCCCCCTGGCGGCGATAGACCACCTCAGGGCGGGCGCCTTGGGCGGGGATCGCATGGAGAATTGGCGAGGCTTCACCCTTCTCCCCTTGTGGGAGGGGGTGGCCCGCGAAGCGGGTCGGATGAGGGGTCTCGCCGACGGCGGAGCGCGACCCCTCATCCGTCAGCCTGCGGCCGACACCTTCTCCCACAAGGGGAGAAGGATCGAGGGAGATGATCGCGGCGTCCTGGTCCCGTTCGGCTTGAACAGCCGCGATATCGCTGACCGGCTGGAAGCGCACCGTGTCGCCGGGCGCGAGCTGGCCCACCTTCCACAGGTCGGCCTGGATCACCACGAACGGGCAGACGAAACCGCCCAGCGACGGGCCGTCCGGGCCCAAGATGATCGGCAGGTCGCCGGTGAAGTCCACCGCGCCCACGGCATAGGCGTTGTCGTGGATGTTCGACGGATGCAGCCCCGCCTCTCCGCCATCCCGCCGCGCCCAGTGCGGCTTGGGCCCGACCAGGCGCACGCCGGTGCGGTTGGAGTTGTAGTGGACCTGCCACTCGGCGGTCTCGATCACGGCGATGTCGTCGGGGGTGAAGAAGTCGGGCGCGCCGTGCGGCCCATAGAGCACCCGCAGGCTCCAGGCCTTGGCCAATGCGGGCTTGAGGTCAGCGGCCAGAGTGGGCGCCTCGGGCGCGGCGTCACCGTGCGCCAGGCGCAGCACATCGCCCGCCATCAGCGACCGGCCCGCGTGGCCGCCGAACCCGCCCAGGGTGAAGCCCGACTTGCTGCCCAGGAACGACGGGACGTCCAGCCCGCCCCGCACCAGCAGGTAGGCCCGCAACCCCGCACCCCGGACACGGCCGATCTTCAGCGTCTGGCCGGCGGCGACGTCGAACGGGGCGTAGGCGCCCACCGGCGCGCCATCCACCGTGGCCTCCATCTCGGCCCCGGCCAGGCAGACGCGCGCGGCGGCGTTGAACAGAAGGCTCGGGCCCTGGCCGGTGATCTCCAGCCCGGCCGCGCCCTCGGGATTGCCGAGCAGGCGGTTGCCGAGCCTGAGCGCCAGGGCGTCCATCGGCCCCGACGGCGGCACGCCCACGTCCCAGTAGCCGAGGCGCCCGGGATAATCCTGCACCGTGGTCGCCGGGCCACCGCTCAGTACACGGATGGTCTGGCCGACGTGGACGATCTCGCCCAGCGCCGCCGTCGAGACATGGCCGCTGACGAAGGGCTCGCTGGCCGCGATGGTCCGCAGCCAGTCGAGGTTGGTCTCCAGCCCCGCCAGCCGCGTCTCGGCCAGCGCCTGTTGCAGGGCGCGCACCGCCGCCGGCCGGTCGGGCGCGGTGACGATCAGCTTGGCCAGCAGGGGGTCGTAGAAGGCGCTGACCTCGGCGCCCGCCGCCACCCAGCCATCGACCCGTGCGTCGGACGGGAAGCGCACCTCGGTCAGCACGCCGGAGCTCGGCCGGTAGTCCTGGCCGGGGTCCTCGGCATAGAGCCTGGCCTGGATCGAGGCGCCCCTGGCGCGTCCGTCCCAGCTGTCCAGGAAGCCGTAGTCACCGGCCGCGCCGCGCACCATCCATTCGACCAGGTCGACGCCGGTGACCTGTTCGGTGACCCCGTGCTCGACCTGCAGGCGGGTATTCACCTCCAGGAAGAAGAAGTCGTCGCGCTCGGCGTCGTAGAGGAACTCCACCGTTCCGGCCGAGCGGTAGTTCGCCGCCTGGCAAAGCCGAACGGAGGCGGCCATCAGCGCCTGGCGCGTGGGCTCGGGCAGGTGTGGCGCGGGCGTCTCCTCGATGACCTTCTGGTTGCGCCGTTGCAGCGAGCAGTCCCGCTCGCCCAACGCCACGACGCGGCCCGCCCCGTCGCCGAACACCTGCACCTCGATGTGCCGCGCGCGCCGCACGTAGCGCTCCAGGAACACGCCCGTATCCGAGAAATTCGCCCCGCCCAGCCGCGCCACGGCGGCGAACGCGTCTTCGACCGCGGCGGCGTCCTCGCAGACCCGCATGCCGATGCCGCCGCCCCCGGCCGTGGCCTTCAGGATCACCGGGAAACCGATCTCTGCGGCCGCCGCCCGCGCCGCCCCGGCGTCGCTGAGCAGGTCCGTCCCCGGCGCCAGGGGCACGCCCTGGGCCAGCGCCAGGCCGCGCGCCGTATGCTTCAGGCCGAATGCGCGGATGTTGTCCGGCGTCGGCCCGATGAAGGCGATCCCGGCCTCGGCGCAGGCTTCCGCGAACCCTGTGTTCTCGCTCAGGAAGCCGTAGCCGGGATGGATCGCCTGGGCGCCCGTGGCCTTGGCCGCCGCCAGGATCGCGGGGATGTTCAAATAGCTCTCGGCCGCCGGCGCGGGGCCTATCCGCACCGCCTCGTCGGCCTCGCTGACATGCAGCGATCCGGCGTCGGCGTCGGAGAACACGGCCACCGAGCCGACGCCCATGCGCTTCAGGGTGCGGATGATCCGGGAGGCGATGGCGCCCCGGTTGGCGATCAGGACCTTGGCGAACATGCCGGTCAGCCGGCGATGATCATGCGCACCGGCGTCGGATTGAAGCCGTTGCAGGGATTGTTGATCTGCGGACAGTTGGAGACCACCGCCACCAGGTCCATCTCGGCGCGGATGTCCACGTAGAGCCCCGGCGCCGAGATGCCGTCGACGATGCCCAGCGACCCGTCCGCCTCCACCGGCACGTTCATGAACCAGTTGATGTTGGAGACCATGTCGCGCTTGCCCCGGCCGAAGCGGGCGTTGGCCTGCAGGAAGTTCTCGACGCAGGCGTGCTGCGCCTTGGTGTGGTGGCCGTAGCGGAGCGTGTTGCTCTCGCACGAGCAGGCCCCCCCGATGGTGTCGTGATAGGCCACCGACGTCGCCATCACCGTGGCCATGGGCCGGCCTTCGTTGGAGAGCAGCACCGAGCCCGTCCGCAGGAAGATGTTCTGTTGCGCGGCGATGGTGTCCTGGGCGCTGTAGCGTTCGGCGTCGTCGGCCAGGGCGTACATCAGAAAGTCGACCGCCTGGTTGCCCTCCAGGTCGACGATCCGCAGCGTCTGGCCCCTGCGGACGACCGCGCTCCAGGGCGCGCGGGCGGGCACGACCTCATCGCTGACCACGGCGCCAGCCAACTGTGCGGGTTCCGCTGCGCTCACCGCCCATACTCCTCTTCGCCGTTCTGGAAGGCGCGCAGGCCCTCGGGCGTGGCGTTGCGGATCGGATCGTCCGGCGGCGTCGGGTCCCCCCGCCAGGCCAGCACCCTGGCCGGCGTCACGCTGTAGGCGGGCCTCGGATCCAGCACGTGCGGACAGTTGGCCAGCACCACGATCACGTCCGTCTCGGCCCGCAGCGTCACCTGCGCGCCGGCTCCCGCGCCGCCGTCGAACCGGGTCTCGCCCTCGGTCCCGATGGTCACGCCCTTGAACCAGTTGAGGCAGGGGTGGATGTCCTTGCGCCCCAGGCCGAACTTGGCGACCGCCAGGCTGAACCGGTCCCGCGCGTTCGGGTGCGGCCCCCAGTTGTCGCCCTCGCCGTAGCGCGCCGCGTTGGAGCCCGCGTTGGAGGCCCCGCAGAACGCGTCGTGGCGCCCGCTGGTGTCCTCCAGGATGCTCAGCAGCACCTTGCCCATGTCCGACAGCAGGAGCCGCCCCTGGCCGAGATAGGCGTTCCACTGCACCTTCAGGGTGTCGGCCACGTTCAGCCGCTCCACCGGGCGCTCGGCGTTGAAGACCAGCATGGAGAGGCAGGCCTCGCCCTCGCGGTCGACGAGCCGCAGGCGCGCGCCGCGATCGAGCCGCCGCGCCGCATAGCCGCCGGCGGCTATGGTCTCGGCCCACAGCATGGCGTCGGCCGCGACGCCCGCCGGGCGGTCCTCCGCCGCGCTCGCCGGCACTGTCGGCATGGCGTCGGCCCGGGTCCCGGCCATGGCCCGGGCGTGGGCCCGCGCGGCCAGCGGATTGGCGGTTTCCGAACCGGTCATGTCGTCTTCCTGTCCATCGGCTGGGCGTGCAGCGGCGGCAGCAGCGCGGTGGTGGTCACCAGCCGGATCTGCCGGACGCCGCGGATCTTGCGCAGCTGGTCGCAGAGCGCCTGCAGCCGCTCGGACGGCCCCTGCACCAGCAGCACCTCCAGCGACTGGTCCTCCTCCAGGAACACGTGTTGCGAGGAGATCACCTCCATCAGGAACTCGCACTGGGTCTGGGCCAGCGCCTGGCGCACCCGTCCGCGCTCGGCGCGGTAGATCAGGGTGATGGTCCCGGCCAGCACCGCCCCCGGCACGCCCTCGCTGTGCTCGGCCAGCTCGTGCCGGATGAGCTCGGCGATCATCTGCGAGCGGCTGGGCAGGCCCCGCTCGGCGACCATCGCGTCGAGACGGCCGAGCAGTTCGGCCGGCAGGCTGACGCTCAGGCGGGCGAGCTGCGAGGAGGTGTCCGTGACCATGGCTTCACCTGTCCTGGTATTACGTATCGATCAAATCGTAATACTTGGAAGGCCGCTTCAGGAGCCAGGCCTGTCGCATCCTTGGGCTTCAGGGCGCGGCGGCGCCCAATCGGCAGGCAGTCCTTCAGGGCCGCGCTGCAACGCCCAGGTCCCCCACGGCGCCATCCGCCAGCCGCCGTCGGTAGGCCGTCGGGGAGCATGCGTTGCGCCGGCGGAATGCCCGGCGGAAGGCGAACACGTCGCTGTATCCCAGGCGCTCGGCGATCTCGTCGATCGGCAGGTCGTCCTGGGTGAGCCAGGTCTTCGCCAGCTCGTCGAAGACCCCGTCCTTGATCTCCCGGAAGCCGAGGCCCTCGTTGGCCAGGCGGCGGCGCACGGTCGCGGCGCTGCACCCGAGCCTGGCGGCGATGCTGATCAGGCTGGCCGGGGTGTCGGACTGGCGCAGCTTGTCCTGGCGCAGCAGGCCCGCCACCAGGCTCGACATGTCGGCGGCCGGCTGGGCGCCCCGCAGCGTGTTGGGCAGGATCCGCGCGCAGAACGCCTCGACCTGGTCGGCCCGCACGACCACGGCGCGCTCCAGGTGGCGCCTGGGAATGTGCAACGCCTGGGTGGCCGCCGCATAGGTCAGTTGCCGGTCGAACAGCAGGGCGGCGGCGGCGGGCGGCAGGCAGGACGCCTGGCGCACCTGCCCCGACACCCCATCGAGCGGCCCGCCCACCAGGAACTCGAACTCGCTGAGCAACATCGACAGAGGCCAGAGATCGCTGATCAGCCCCGGCACACCCGGCCGGAACAGCTCGTCGAAGGTCAGCGCCACATCCGCGCCCACGTCGCGGACCTCCAGCCCGCCCCGTTCGCCCCACACGATCCGCGAAAAGCGCGCCAGGAGCCCCACGGCCTCGCCAAGGGTCGCGGCGCCGACCATGGCGTACATCAGCAGGCGAGCCTTTTCGCTCCGCTCTTCCGGCGACCCCGGCGTGCCGCGCTGGAACATGATCCAGTGCCGATAGGCCTCGGTGAAGGCCTGGAAACCCTGGCTCTCGGCCATCTCCCTGGCCTGTGCGCCCGCCGGCGGCTGGACCTTGGCGGCGGCGGCCAGCAGCCTGCGGGTCGCCGCCGAGAGATCGGTCTCCTCGCGTCCGGCCTGCCCCGTCATGCTTTGGTCGCTCCGATCGCGCCGTCGGATCTCCAGAGTCCGCGCCGTCCGCCGCATCCTAGCCCGTAATCGCGGAAAAAATCGACGCCTGTGGATACCCGGCAGGCGCCACTGAGCGGAAATGTATCGATGAGCTAGCGCCGCTGTTCTTACCTTGCGGCCTCCGCGGGTTCAATCTGCGCGGCAATGACCGGTCTCAAGCTGGCGATTGACGCGCCGACGGACGAGGACACGCCGACAGGGGAAACAGGATCCTGATGGAGGCGCCGCTGCACGATACGGCGCTTCCGGAGCGCGAGACTGCCTCGGCTGACAAGGCCTGTTATAAGCAAGACATGTCGCCTCGGCGGCAAGGGAGCCAAGTGATGCATGATCTGGTGATCCGCGGCGGCACGGTCGTCGATGGCAAGGGCGGCAAGCCTTATGAGGCCGATGTCGCCGTCGATGGTGGGATGATCGCCTACGTCGGCCCAGACGCCGGTCCCGGCAAGGAAGAGATCGACGCCAAGGGCCTGCTGGTCACGCCGGGCTTCGTCGACCTGCACACCCACTACGACGCCCAGGTCATGTGGGACCCGATCCTGGCGCCGTCGGCCTGGCACGGGGTGACCACCGTGGTGATGGGCAACTGCGCGGTGGGCTTCGCGCCGGCCCGCGCCGCCGACCGCCCCTGGCTGTTCAAGGTCATGGAAGCCGTCGAGGAGATCCCCCAGGAGGTCATGGAGGCCGGGATCACCTGGGACTGGGAGACCTACCCCGAGTACCTCGACGCGCTGGAACGGCGGAAGCACACGATCGACATCGGGACCCAGATCGCCCACGTCGCGGTGCGCGCCTATGTGATGGGCGAGCGGGCCGACCGGGCGGAGCCGGCCACCGACGCCGACATCGCCGCCATGTCCGAGGTCATCGAGGAAGGCCTGCGGGCCGGGGCCCTGGCCTGGTCCTGCTCGCGCACCGACGCCCACAGGCTGGCGGACGGCCGCATCGTCCCCGGCGCCTATCCCGAGGCCGACGAGGTCCTGAAGCTGTCGGAGAGCCTGGGCCGCGTCGGCAACCGGGTGATGCAGTACCTGGGCAACTACAAGGACATGGACCGCGACCTCGCGGTGACCACCGAACTTGCCCGGCGCAGCGGCAGCCCCATCCACTTCATCATGAGCGACACCGGCTGGCGCAAGCGCATCGCCACGATCGAGGACGCCCAGGCCGAAGGCCTGACACTGTTCGGCCACGTGGCGCCGCGCGCGGTGGGCATGATCATGCACTGGCGGGCCGTCGGCCACATGTTCGCGAAGTGCCCGACCATGCAGGCGATCGAGGACCTTCCCTGGGCCGCGAAGGTCGAGCGGCTGCGGAACCCCGCCGTCCGGGCAAGCATCATCTCCGAATACGAACCCACGCCCAACACGCGGTTCAGGTTCGACCGCATGTATGAGATGGCCGACTATCCGGACTACGAGCCGGATCCCAAGGTCGACTCCATCGAGGCGCGCGCCGCCAGCTCCGGCCGGGACCCGGTCGCCTACGTCTATGACGTGCTGATGCGCAACGAGGCGCAGGGCATGCTCTATGTCCCGTTCTCGAACTACACGGCCGGTGACTTCAGCGAGGTGCGCCAGCTGCTGCTGCATCCGCGCACCGTGCTCAGCCTGTCGGACGGCGGCGCGCACAACACGCGCATCTGCGATTCCGCATCCCCCACCTTCATGCTCGACCACTGGGCGCGCGGCCGCACGCGGGGCGAGACCCTGCCGCTCGAACATGTGGTCAAGAGCCTGACGCTGGACACCGCCTCCTCCTACGGCCTCAACGACCGGGGCGTGGTCGCGCCGGGCTACCTGGCGGACCTCAACGTCATCGACTTCGACAAGGTGCGCGTGCCGGCCCCCTACACGGCCTTCGACTTCCCGGCCGGCGGCCAGCGCCTGCTGCAGAAGGCGGAAGGCTATGTGGCGACCATCAAGCGCGGCCAGGTGACCTTCCGCCACGGCGAGCACTGCGGCGTCTTCCCGGGCGCGGTGATCCGAGGGCCGCAGGCCGCGCCGTCCGAGGGCGCGCCGGCCCAAGTCCGGGCTGCCGAGCCCGCCTGAGGCGGATCATTCGCCGAGGGCGCGCCGGGCCCTCTCCACCGCGATGGACTGCTCAAGCAGCGCGTCGATGATCACGACGTCGCGCGTGGGACCGAGCGCAAGCCGTGCGGCGCGCCGCTCAGTGATGTTAAGCGCCGTCGGCGAGTCCGCCTTAAGGGCGAGGACGACGCGCTCCTCGATCCACGCCAGCGACAGCGGCACAAGGTGCGCGTGGCGCGCGCCGCCAGATAGGGACGCCGATGCGACCCAGACGTCGGTTCCGCGTGCGGAAAGCTTCGCCAAGACATCCGCCTTGCGCGCTTCAGCTGTCCGCAGCTCTGATCGCTTCAGGCTCGACCCCGTCCACTTGACCTCGGGACTGAACACCTAGCCTCTCATGTGTCCATGTCCTCAAGCCACCCAGCTCGGACGTTCAGGCGCCGTGTATCCAATCCGCCACGGCTCGACCGACCTCGCGGAGCACCCCTTCGCGCGCTTCGAGCTTGGCGGGCGCCGAGCGGTAATAGGCCGCGACGATGACAGGCGCTCGCCCTGGGGGTCGCAGTATTGCGACGTCATTCATGGACGTAGGGCTAGTGCCAGGCTTGCTGCCACACACCCATTCCTTCGGGACA
Organism: Caulobacteraceae bacterium; assembly: GCA_947478785.1. Taxonomy (GTDB): domain Bacteria; phylum Pseudomonadota; class Alphaproteobacteria; order Caulobacterales; family Caulobacteraceae; genus Phenylobacterium. Next base: position 789 of record CANJXI010000070.1, on the reverse strand, counting down.
CCAGCGCGGATCCTGTTCGCCCCTCGGCGGTCGCCGCGCAGCCAAGTCTCAAGAGCTTCGCTTGAAGCGGTCTGCAGGATTCTTCCCAGCAGCAGCTTTCTGACGGAGAGCGCCATGGCGCGCGGAGAGGTCGTATCCCGCAGGCCGGCCGGGCTGTTGGCGGCGAGTTCGTAGCGGTCCTGGCGGGTCACGCCGTCGCCCAATGACCGCATGAACTCGGTCAGCGCCGGCGGACCTCCGAGCGCGCGCAACAATAGGTTCGCCGCTGTACTGTCACTATCCTTGACGGCTGCTTCACATAGTGTCCACACTGGCAGTGCACCGCCATCAACGTGCGCGCCCGTGACCGGATGTGGTTCTACCAGTTCCGCAGCGGAAAACGCGACGAGCCGGTCCGGATTCTCTTTGCGCGCTTCGACCCGCGCGAGGACCGCTGCGGCGGCCAGGAGTTTGAAGGTGCTGCACATCAGGAAACGATCATCGGGACGCCACGTCATAGAACGGTCGTCTGCGGTATCGAGCGCGAAGACGCCGAGCCTCCCTCCAGATTGGCCCTCAATTGCTTGTAGCCGAGAGACCATGCGCGGCGCGGCGTCGCTCCGGGCGAGTGCGGACAGCGCAATGAACACGCCTGCTAGACCGCGAGGGGATGTCCCGCTTGATGTTGAAAATCATGGGGCGGGCGTTGCCTGGGTTGATGGTTACGCGGCCCTTGATGTCTCCTCAAGGCCGAAGTGCTTGTCGTGATGGCGTTGCAGAGCGGCGCGCAGGGTGGGTAGCTGGTCGTAG
>CANJXI010000069.1 GCA_947478785.1 Caulobacteraceae bacterium | reverse complement strand
TTCCTCATTATAATATTCGTCGGAGAAGCCGCCCTTGCGCCACCCCTTGGTGCAGCCGAGGACGCGAGCGATCTGGTTGTCGACCTGAACGCCGTCCGGGCTGGTGAACTTCTCGTGCTTGCAGGTCCTGGGCGTCGCCCGTCCATCCGAGGTGCCGTCCAGGTTCAGGCCGAAGCCCGCCTTGGTCTGCAGTTCGCTGAACGGGATGGGGTCCTCGACGGCCATCGGAACATAGCTGGACATCTCGCCGTTCGGGCCGCGGCTGAAGTTGTGGCCGTACTTGTTGCGCAGTTCCTGGAAATTGGCCTGCGCCTTGCCGTTGGCGATGTCGTCGGCGTTCAGGCCGGCCGGGCATTCGGCCTTGATCCCCGGGGATTCCTGAAACGCGTGATGCCAGCCGGTGATCACCAGGCCGATCGCGCCGGACTCTGTCTCCGACGCGGCGGGCCCCACGGCGCCGCCGGCGAGCAGGGCCAGGCCGAGCAGGGCGGCGGCGCGGGCGTGGTTCACCCGACCCTCGTATCGCCAGCCCATTTTCCTTCTCCCACCGATTCCGGGGCCGCTGAGCAGCTCTTGGCAAACGCTACATCAAGTGGCCGGCGTTCCCAATCCCGACACCATGTTCGCTGGACGCGGCGCTGACCGGAGCCTTGTTGGCGCGCGCGGCAAATACATCGGGTGGCGCTCTAAAATGCATTGTCCCGGGGCCCCGGTCCGGGCGATCCTGCCGGCCTCATATTTCTGGATCAGAGACATGCATTCGGTTGAAGATTTTGACGTTGTGGTCGTTGGCGCGGGACTGGGCGGGATCTACGCCGTGCACAAGTTCACGCAGGAGGGCCTCAAGGCGGTCGCGCTGGAGAAGGCCGACTCGGTGGGCGGCGTGTGGAATTACAACCGCTATCCCGGCGCCCGCGTCGATGTGGACAGCACCGACTACTGCTACTCCTTCTCCCCGGAACTCTATCGGGAATGGCGCTGGACGGAGCGTTACGCCGCCCAGAAGGAGCTCCTCGAGTACCTGAATTACACGGTCGACAAGTTCGACCTGCGAAGCCGCATCCGCCTCAAGACCGGCCTCGCCAAGGCCGACTGGCGGCCCGATGAGCAGCGCTATCATCTCGAGACGACGACCGGCGACCGGCTGACGGCCAGGTTCCTGGTGATGGCCATGGGCAATCTGTCGGAACCGCGTGACGCGACGATCCCCGGGATATCGGACTTCAAGGGAACCGTGCTGCGGTCCTCGCGCTGGCCCAAGCATCCGGTCTGGCTTCGCGACAAGCGGGTCGCTGTCGTCGGCACGGGCTCAACCGGCGTGCAGACAACGACCGTCGTCTCGCAACAGGCCAAACACCTCAGCGTCTTCCAGCGGACCGCCCACTGGGTGGTGCCGGCGCAGAACGGTCCGCTCGACGAGAGGCGCTACCAGGCCTACTGCGAAAACACCGGCCTGATCATGGCGGGGTTCAAGAACTCCAAGCTCTTCGGGGGCGACGGCGCCGGCTCGCCGATCGGGGCCCCCAAGCCCGCGGCGCAGTACGAACCGGCCGAACAGCAGCAACGCTTGGAGCGCCAGTGGAACATCGGCGGCCAACGCTTCCATGTGGTGTTCGCCGACCAGACCACGAACAAGGCCGCCAATGACGTGGTCTCCAATTTCGTCCGCGACAAGATCCGCGGGATCGTCAAGGACCCGGTCCTGGCCGAGAAGCTCTGTCCCACCTTCCCCATCGGGACGCGCCGCCTCATCCAGGCCGACGGCTATTTCGAGTGCTTCAACCAGGACAACGTCTCGCTGGTGGACAGCCCCATCCAGCACATGACCGAGACCGGCATCCAGACCGAGGACGGCCATCACGAGGTTGACGTCATCATCCTGGCCCTGGGCTTCAAGGCCTTCACCGGCGGGATCAACCTGATCGACATCCGCAACGAGAAGGGCGAGCACCCGACCACCCACTGGACGAAGGGCCCGCGAACCCTGTTCGGCCTGATGACGGCGGGCTTCCCGAACATGTTCACCCTCACCGGGCCGGGCAGCCCCGCGGTGCTCGCCAACCTGTTCACCCAGAACGAGTACCACGCCGACTGGGTCGCCGATTGCATCAGGTACATGGCCGAGCGGGGATATGCCTCCATCGAGCCGGAGCTGGAGGCGCAGGACCGCTGGACGGCGCGGGTGGGCGAGGTGGCGATGCGCCTGCTGCGCCTGCAGGGCAACGACTACATGGTCCAGCGCAACGCCGACGGCACGCGCACCTTCATCCCCTGGGCGGGCGGCGTCGACGCCTATGCCGAGGCGCTCGAAGGCAGCACGGCCAAGGGCTACGAGGGATTCCGCTTGAGAAAGGCCTCCGAGCCAGGACGCGCCGGCGGCACGGACGCCAAGGCCGGGGTGTCGGCGTGACAGACACGCCCGCGCCCGCCGACATTCGGGGGTTGGACGCCTCGCCGGTGGCCGCGGCGGTGGCCTTCAAGCCGGGCCGGGCCTGGGCCGCGGTCGTCCTCCTGTTCCTGGTGGGTGTGGTCAACATCGTCGACCGGGTGCTTCCGGGCCTCCTGGTCGAGCCCATCAAGCACGACCTTGGACTGTCCGATACGGCAGTGGGCCTGATCAACGGGTTCGGCTTCCTGGCGGTCTATTCGCTGGTCGGGCTGCCCCTCGCGCGGATCGCGGACAGGGGACTCTATGGCCTCGTGATCAGCAGCTGTGTCGGCCTGTGGAGCCTGATGACCCTCCTGGGCTCCATGACCCAGACGGGGCTGCAGTTCGCGGCCACGCGCATGGGGGTGGCGATCGGCGAGGCCGGCAACACCCCCACGGCGCACGCCTTCGTCGCGCGAAACTTCGCCCCCACCCGTCGCGGTCTGCCGCTGGCCGTCCTCAGCATGGCGGTGCCCTGTGCCAGCCTGCTGGGGACGATGGGCGGCGGCCTTCTCGGGCAGGCGGTCGGCTGGCGCAACACCCTGCTTTTCATGGGCCTGGTGGGCCTCGTGCTCGCCCCGCTGGTGCTGCTGGTCCTGGGGCCCCGCCAGCCTGTGCTTGGCTCCGCACCGTCAAAGGGGCTCAACTTCCGATCGGCGGGCGTGCTCCTGCGCAAGCCGAGCTATCTGACCTGCATGGCGGCGGTGACCTTCATCGGCATGGGCGGCTACACCATGGTCACCTTCGGTGCGGCGTTCCTGATGCGTGTGCACCACATGTCCCTCGCCCAGGTGGGGCTTAACTACGGGCTTGCCGCCGGGACGGCGGGACTGATCAGCACGGTCATCTCGGGCGTGTCGGCGGACCGCCTGTCCAGGCGCGATCCCCGGTGGTGCCTTGGCGTCATCGTCATCATGGTCGCCTTGCTGGCCCCCTTTGCTTTCGCGGCCTTTCTGGTCAAGGGCGCCATCGCGGCCCTGGTCTGCATGGCGCTCGGCAACATCATCGGCGGTGGCGCCTACCTCACCCCGTCGATCGCCGCGATCCAGCGCCTGGCGCCAGTCGATCTGAAGGCGACGGCCTCGGCGATCTTCCTGCTCTGCGGCTCGATGGGCGGGGCGGTGGGCCCGCTGATCGCCGGCATGATCAGCGACGCCCTGACGCCAAAGTACGGCGCGAACGCGCTAGCTCACGCCATGATGGTCACGCCTATCGCCTATACGATGGCCGGCATCCTGTTCGGCCTCGCCACGCTCACCTATCGCCGCGACATGGTCGAGGACGAGAAGGGCGACGACTGAGCGACAGTCCGTCGCACACACACCCGCGCAGCAAAACGCCGCCAGCTTGCGCTGGCGGCGTCAGCCGTTTCCCGGGTGGGATGGATCAGAAGGCGTACTTCAGGCGCGTGCCGTAGGTGCGCGGTTCGTTGAACTGCCGGTAGCTGCCGAAGGTCGAACCGGAGTTCGTCAGCAGGTAGCGGTCGTTGAACACGTTGTTGCCGTAGACGCTGACCGTGAACTTCTCGCTCGGATCGGTCCAGGCGGCTTGCAGGTTCACCAGGGTATAGCCCTTGGTGTAGAAGCGCTGCGCCTTGTTGGTGTTCGGCGGCACGGTCTGGGTCTCGAACGTCGAGGGGTTGTTCGGGATGTACTTGGACGAGTAGGCCACCGAGCCGGTGAGCGCCGTCTCGCCGCCGAACATCGGCGTCTTGTAGGTGCCGTGCACGTTGGCGGTCCAGTCAGGCGCGCGCACCATGGAAAGCCCCGACCAGTTCTGGATGGCCGTGGCGTTCAGGCCCGTCGTCGGATTGACGCCGGTGCCGACCGCGTTCTTGAGGTCCTTGTAGCGGGCGTGGTTGTAGGCGATCCCCGCCCCGACCTCGAACTGGTCGGTAAGGTTGGCCGTGACCTCGGATTCCACCCCATAGATCTCGGCGGACTTGGCGTTGCCGAGGATCTGGGTGAGCAGGCCATTGATGATCTGCGTCGTGGAGACCTGCAGGTTGGTGTAGTCGTAGTAGTAGGCCGCCGAGCTCCAGCGCCAGTTGGAGCCAACCGTCTTCACGCCGACTTCGTAGGAGTTCACGCTCTCCTGCTTGATCGGGATTTCCAGCGCCGGCGGGCCAACGGCCGTGGCGTAGGTCCCGCTCTTGAAGCCCTTCGAGAACGAAGCGTAGATGTTGGTCTCGTCGGTGATCTGGTAGCGCACGCTGAACCGCGGCGTGAACCGCTTGAAGCTTGCGCTGCGCGGCGTCAGGAGGGTGTTGGCGAGCGCCCCGACCGTCGTGCGGTAGGCCACGGTCTTTTCTTCGTGGCTGTAGCGGCCGCCGGCCGTGACGAACAGCTTGTCGCTGACCTGATAGGTACCGTCGATGTAGCCCGAGTAGGCCTCGGTGGTGATGCCGAGCGAGGTCTGGGTGAACCGGACGCCGCCGGCGAACCCGGAACCGTCGCGGTTCGCATACTTGTCGTAGTAGTAGAAGCCACCGACCACGAGATCCAGTTTCGGGATCACGTCGATGCTGTAGTCGACGCCCTGCTGCCAGGTCCGCTGGCTCGACAGGCCGCTGGCGGCGAGCTTCTGCTGCTTGTCGCCGTCGAAGTCGTAGATGATGTAGGGCGTCTTCTCGGTGTAGCCCGTGTGCGAGGTCAGCTTGCCGATCGGCGTCTTGACCTCGGTCAGGATGGTGTAGTCGTCGCTCTTCACCAGATTGATGGTCCGGAAGTTGACCGAGCTCTGGTCCCGCAGGCTGGTCCCGGTGAAGCCGGCCGGCAGTTGCGCGTATTCGACGTAGGTCGCGCTGCGCGGGTCGTTCAGATAGAGGTGGTTGTAGCCCAGCGTGACGGTGACGTCGTCGATCGGATCGATTTCGAGCTTGGCGCGCACGGTGCCCGTGCTGAACGGCGCGGCGTCGAAGCCGGAGACGTCGCGGATATAGCCGTCGTTCTTGCGCCAGTAGCCGGCGATGCTGCCCTTAACCCGGTCCACGATCGGACCCGACACATAGAAGCCAACGGACTTTTCGTTGAAGCGCCCGTAGCCGGCGCTGACCGAGCCTTCGAGCTTGTCGGACGGGCGCAGGGTGTTGACGAGGATCGCGCCGCCGGTGGCGTTACGTCCGTAGAGCGTGCCCTGCGCGCCCTTCAGCACTTCCACGTCCTGGATATTCGCTAGGTCGGCGTTGATGGCCACGGCGTCGGATTGATAGAAGCCGTCGATATAGACACCGACGTTGTTCTCGTAGCCGCCGCCGCTGATCAGGGTGGTCACACCCCGGATGGCCGGCTGGGTGAACACCCCGGTGCGGGCGATCTGCACGCCCACGACGCTCTGGCCGAGATCCTGGAAGCGGACGATGCCCGAGCTAGCCAGGGTGTCGCCGTTGACGACGGAGACCGAGGCCGGCACGTCTTCCAGCTTTTCAGCACGCCGCTGAGCGGTGACGACGACCTCGTCGACGCGGGTGGCTTCGCTCGCCGCCGCGGCCCAGGCGCCCTGGCTGGCGGCAAGTCCGGTCATCAGTGCGACGGCGCTGGGCGCCAAGCGTGCATAATTTTTCAAATTCCGATGTTGCGCCATGTGACGCATCCCCTCTTCTCTGTGGACGCTTGATTGTTGCGTTCCGATTTGGCGCGATCCCCCGCGCGGGCCCTACTGTCAGGTAACTCTACTGCGCCTCCACCAACCACTGCGGGCTGGGTGGAGCTGACCATTGGTCGGCCTCTATAATCGCCACTTCTCTAATTTCAACGCGGCAATGAGCGCGGCCGTCTCTTCGCGGGACGAGCGAGACTTTTTTGCATCACACGGGAGTCAGCGCCGCGGCCAGGGTTTTGGCGGGGTTGTAGGCCGAAGCGATATATTCCGTCCGGCCTCTTCCGCGGAGGGGGACCACCCCGCCTGGACCTCGATATTCCCCCTCGCAATCGAGCAGGACGTCGCTGAAGCCAAGGCCCGCCTTGAATGTCGATGAGGTCAGCGTCCGGACGGTCGCCTTGTAGCTGAGGCTTTCGTCACCCCTCGTGGCCCTGACCTGCCAGGACTGCGGCAGGGCCTGGCCGTCGCGATCGGCGATATCCTGATAGACGATCTCATAGGCGTCGTAGTTCAGGGCGCCGTTGTCCGGATAGGCCGTGAGGAATCCGGAGTCCTCGTTCCGCTCTCCGGCGGCGCCCAGGATATGCCAGAGGAAGCTGCCGAACGGCCTCTTGCCGTCTGTCCACTGGATGTACTCGTAGTGCCAGAAGGGCGGCATGCCGCTGGTCGGCGGCTTTCCGTCGGTTGGCACGGACCAGGTGGAGTGCTCGAAGGCGCAGAGCGTCGATACGGCGTGCGCCTTGCCCTTGACCACGATCGTCCCCTCGAGGACCGAGTCGAGGGTGGTGAAGTAGTGGGAGCCCTTGATCGGCCACAGATGCTTCGACGCCGGCCGCACGACGAGATCCGTGCGGATGTCGTTCTCCGGATCCACCGTCTGGATCCGGTAGGTCCGGTCCGCCGCATCGCTGCTCAGCACCAGGTATGGCCCGACCTCGAGGCGGAAGCGGTCGGCGCTGCCGATCACCCTATGGTCCGAGGCGACAGTCTGGCCCGCCGTCGGCCTGAGCGCGAAATTGCGCGCGCCGTCCGGCGTGACCACTGTGGTGCGGAGGTTCCGGAGTGCGTCCCCGATGGACAGGACGCTCAGCTGGAACAGCTCGATCTCGCCGTCGAGGAAGGGCGCGAAGACCCAATAGCCCTCGCCCTGGCCTGGTCCCGGCGAGATTCCGTACTGGAACACCTCGCGCCAATTCACGGACCCACTGGACATCGCGATCCTCCCCTGCGGCCGGGCGCTCAAGAGCTGGCGGGCCTTGTCTCCGATGCTACAGCCACCGTGACTGGAAGGGAAAGGGGCCGCTGGAATCGCGTCCGCTAGTGCGCGCCGATGAGTTCGTTGTAGTTGCCGTCGACCCACTGCTCGGCGTCGGCGTGATGGACGTAGGCGACCAGCTCGCGCCACTGCTTGGCGTCCGAGTAGATCTCCAGGCGCGTGACCCGGAAGGTCTCGTCGGTCTTCACGATGTCCACCTCCTCGGCGTTGAAGATCGTGCCGTCCTCACCCGTCCCGCCCCAGTAGAGCGCCTGGGCCCATCCCGTCTCGCTGACGAAAATCTCGTAGCGCTTGATCCCGAAGTCCGGGATGCGCCGCCAGTAGAGCTGGAGTTCCCGCAGCGGCAGCCCGTTGTCGGCGAAATGCGCGCCGCTCTCCATGATGCTGTCGCCGCGCTGCGGGATGTAGAATTCGATCGGTCCGGACTGGATCGCCGTCGGCAGGACCGGCGTGCGGCCCTCGATGTGCGCCTTGGTCATCGCCTGATGCTCGGCGAGATATGTCTCGGCCATCCGCCGATGGCGCTCCGTGCGTGCCGTCATCGCTTCATCCCCCGCGTCGCGTTTGCTCGCGCCTTGTTGTTCCATCCGCCGGCCGAAGAAATCTTGCCGCAATGTTCGCAAGCGCTCATCATCGCCTCAAAAGATAAGGGTGTGGAAGCGCATGGGCAGTCAACCCGATGGTCGGGCGAAAGTCTTCCGGATCGGTCTGCTGGGCGGCATGGCCGTGCTGGCCGGCGCCGCGGTGGGGCCCGCCGCTTCTCAGTCGCCGTCGGGCACGATCGGCCTTGTGATCACCGGCTGGCACCACGCGCTCTTCGAGACGGACGACGTCAAGAACGAGTGCTCGACCGGCTTGAACGCGGACGACACCACCAACGCCGAGGCCCAGGCCAATTTTCAGGAACTGCGGAAGAAGTTCGGCCACCCCTACAGCCGCGGACCGAATGGCGAACTCACCAACTATTCCCCGATGTCCGTCGAGGACCCGATCCCGGCGAGCGAGCTGCTGACCAAGGTGGGTTATGGCCTGAACTTGGACGGCACCACCGACGGGCGGGCGACCCCCAAGACCTGCAAGCACGAGAAGTTCACCAGCCCGGACGGCGTCCAGGTCGACAACCAGCTGGCGCGGGTGGTCGGCTGCACCAAGGGCTGGCGCAAGAGCGGCTTCTCGGACGATTTCTACAACGAGGAGATCTATACGAACCCGGTGAACCGGATCCTGATCGAGATCACCGGCGTCGATGACGAGCGGAACGATCCGCGGGTCGATGTCACGATCTACAAGGGGGAGGACCGGCTGGCGCGCGACCCAGCCGGGAAATACATCCCGTTCCTGACCCAGCGGATCGATGGGCGCCTGCCCGAATACACCTCGAAGATGCGCGGCAGGATCGTCGACGGTGTCCTGATCACCGACCCGGATCCCGCCGCGGTCTCCCGCCTGCCCGTGCGGTGGATCGCCTCCACCGGGGAGCGGCGGATCCGCGACCTCCAGCTGCGCCTGCCGCTGGCCGGTCCGCGCCCCGAGGGCATGATCGCCGGATACGAGGACTCGAAGGTCTGGTGGAATATCCAGAAGGCCCATCACATCGCGATGCCCGCCGCCCAGAACAGCCCGCCCAGCCAGTACCGCATGCTGACGCGCTATGCGGACGGCTATCCCGATCCGAAGACCGGTCGGTGCACGGCGATCTCGGCGGCCTACCGCATCAGCACGGTGCGAGCCTACATCGCCCACCCCACCGCTCCGCAGCAACGCCTCGCGGCGGCGAACACGGCGGCGTCGCGATGAGCGTGCGCCGCATGGGCCGCGCCGCGGCGAACACCCGTTTGGGAGAATCCTGGAGAAAACGTCCCATGGCGGCGACTGCGATGCGTGCGCTCGGCGCGCTCCTGGCCTGTGTCTTCGCGCTCTCCGCGGCGCCGGCGGCGGCGGCGGATGGCCAGCCGCCCGTGCAGGTCCGGGAGACGGAAGAGGGGGCCATCTTCACCAACAGCGCCGGCATGACGCTCTATGTCTTCGCCCTGGAAAACGCCACGCCGGGCAAGTCAAAATGCTACGACAAACGCTACACGATTCAGAGCGGGCGGCAGTTCGGGACCATACCGCTGCCGGCGCCGGACACGCGGAAGACCTGTGTGCAGAAGTGGCCGCCGTTCCTGGCCGCGGAGGACGCCAAGGCGTCCGGAGACTGGTCGCTGATCGTCCGCGAAGGGGGCGCCCGGCAATGGGCCTACCAGGGGCATCTGCTCTACACCTCGATCAAGGATCGCAAGCCAGGTGACGTGAACGGCGAAGCCATCAACGAGCGCGAGCGGAGCGCGTGGATGGCCGCCATGGCCCCGCTCGACTTTCCGCCAGGCTTCAAGCTGCTGCGGCGGGAAGAGGGTCTGGTCCTGGCCACCGCCGACGGCCGGCCGGCCTATGTGCGGCGCGGGGGGCGGTTGCAGCGGACATCTTCCCAGTTCTCCGAGCTCCTGCAGCCGATCGCGGCGCCCAGTTTTGGCCGGATCAGCGGAAAATGGGGAATCGTCGATGCCGGCGGGCTCAAGCAGTACGCCTTCAATGGCGAGCCGCTTTACGTTCTTCCGGATGGCTATACCGACGCCGACGTCGAGAACGAGGGCGGCTGGGCGACCGCTGTCTATCGGCGCGCCACGCCCATTCCGCCGCAGATTCATACCCGCACGACGATCGTTGGAAAGATCTACACGACCGAGAACGGCATGAGCCTTTACAGCTTCTCATGTCTGGAAAGCGGCGCGCCCGACTACCTGTCCTGCGACGATCCTGGCGACGCGGCCGTCTACTGGTCGGCGCTCTGCGGGGACGCCAAGGAATGCTCGCGGCGCTGGCGGCCCTACCGCCCCACGGCCAATGCGCGGCCCTCCGGCGAGTGGACCATCCAGGAGGTCTCCGATCCGCTCTTCATCGACCCCGCGGGCGCGACCGCCCTGCCAGGAACGCCGAAGGTGAAGGTCTGGGCCTATCGCGGACGGCCGATGTACACCTTCGTCGATGACGACGAGCCTGGGCAGATCCTCGGCCACGACATCAATTACTTCGCCCGGTCTTCCTTCACCGCCGTGCGGGTTCCAGGGCCCGGGCTCTATTGATCGCCGTCCCGTCGCCCCGATCGATGGCCGCCGAAGGCGTGGCGCAATGAGACTGAGCCGACGCCAACTCATGGCGGCCGCTACGGCCGCGCTGGTTCAGCCCGGCGTCAGCCGCGCCGCCTCGCAGGTCGTCCAGGTCAACCTGCCGGCTTCGCCGACCGCGTTCGTCCCGGCGGAGGTGCGGGTCAGGGTGGGCGACACCGTCGAGTGGACCAGCGAATCCATCGTCCTCCACACCGTCACCTGCGATCCCGCGAAGGTTGAGGACAAGTCGCACGTGTCTCTGCCCGACGGGGCGGTCCCCTTTGATTCCGGCGATATCAATCTCGATGGGACCTGGCGGCACGTGTTCACCGTTCCCGGCGCCTACCGCTATGTGTGCGTCTACCATCAGGACATGGGCATGGTCGGGACGGTCATCGTCAGCGCCTGACGACCGTGCGCGCCCGACGCGCCGGGAACGACGACGCCATGGGGCGGGTTGGAGCTCGGGATGGCGATGAGCGAATATCCCCAGAGGAGAGACGAATGAGGTTGGCGACAACGGCGCTGCTGACGACCTTGCTGTCGTCGGGCGCCTCCGCGCAGGTCAACGTCGGCGCACAGGCTCCCGAGAGCAGCCTGCCGTTCGTCATGACCGCCGTCGCGACCTTCAATCTCCCCTGGCGTCTGGCCTTCCTGCCTGACGGACGGATGCTGGTGACCGAGAAGGTGGGGCCCGTCTGGCTGGTGACCCAGGCCGGCGCAAAGACGCCGGTCGCGAACGTTCCGCCGGTCCTCTACCAGGGCCAGGGCGGGATGCTTGGCGTCTATCTTTCGCCCCGCTACGCCACCGACCACAGTGTCTACCTGACCTATGCGGAGCCGGGCGACGGCGGGTCCAGCCTGACGCTGGCCCGGGCCCGGCTTTCGATCGGCAAGGACACCGCGAGCCTTGAGGATCTGCGGGTCATCTGGCGCGACGGCGAGCGGGGCAGGGGCGGCCAGTTCGGCGCCCAGGTCGCCTTTTCGCCGGACGCCCGGTTTCTCTATCTGACGGTTGGCGACCGGCAGCGGATGACGCCGGCCCAGGACCCCAACCAGCCGCTCGGCAAGATCCTGCGGCTGACGCTGGACGGCAGGCCCGCGCCCGGCAATCCGATGGCTGGCAAGACCGGGGCCGCGAGCGTTCCGGTGATCGATCCGCCCAGGAATACGGAAACGGCCAAGACCGCCCCGGTGGTCAGGACCTACGCCTTCCCCGGTCCGAACCTGACGCCGGCCGAAACCTGGACCACCGGCCACCGCACGCCCTATGGCCTGGCCTTCGCCCCCGACGGGCGGCTCTGGGAAGCCGAGCACGGCCCCCGGGGCGGCGATGAGCTGAACCTGATCGAGCCTGGCAAGAACTATGGCTGGCCGCTGGTCTCCTATGCGACCAACTACGACGGCGTTCCCATCCCGAGCCCCGACGGCCGGCCCGATCTGGCCAAGCCGGTCCTCTACTGGACGCCGATCGTGGCGCCTGGGAACCTCGTCTTCTACCGGGGCGCGATGTTCCCGCGGTGGCAGGGTTCGGCTCTGCTTGGCGGCACGGGGACCCGGACGCTCCACCGCATCGTCATAACCGGCGCCACCGCCAAGGCCGCCGAACGCTGGAACGTCGGCCACCGCATCCGCGACGTGGAAGTCGGCCCGGACGGCGCGCTCTGGATGCTCGAAGACGCCAAGCCCGGCGCCCTGTTCCGTGTGACGCCGAAGTAAGATCGGCGCCGCCCGTGGCCGTGAACGGACTGGTCGTTTGCATCGACCTGTCCTACGGTCAGCCTGACCTTCGAGCGAACAGGGGTTTCCGGTCGAATGGATCCGGCTGGCGCGTCTGAATAACGATGGCTCGGCGGAGACGCCTAAAGGTCCAGGGGGGACACCATGCCTAAGCCGAGAGCGATGACGGTCGCCACCTCCGTGTTCATCGCGGGGATCGGCAACGCCCTCATCTATACCCTGGGGTTCCTGGCGATCCTGGTGGTCCGGTTTTTGACGATGGGCGGCGGCGGCGCGACGATCGGCAGCTCGGTGAGCGCGCTCCTGATCACCCTGATCCTGTCCCTCCTGCTGTCGAGCCTGATTACCTTCCTGCTGGCGTTTCCGATCGCCGCCGTCTGCCTGGCGCTCGGCTTTACCGGCGTCCTGGCCTTCATTCTCGCGCCGGCGGTGGGGTCGGCCATCGCGTGCGCGATCGGCGCCCTGATGCATCTCGCCCCATACACCTTCGTGGCCATCGTCGCGTTCGCCTACATAACCTCGGCCGTCATGTGGCTGACGCTCGGACGGCCCGGGAAGGCGCCGGCCACCGCCTGAGACGACAGGGCGCGCCGCCCCGCGCTTCGGGGCGATGCGCGGGGATCCGCGGGCGTCGCGAAACCAGATAGGCCACAGCCGGGTGGCGGGAACGGGGGAATTCATGGAGCAGGGACCGCAACCAGGCCAGCGCGCGCCGGTCTTGCTGGGCCTGGCGGGCGTGCTCGCCCTGCTGGCACTCTATGTGCTTCCCGCGGCGGCGCGGCGGCCGGCCTGGCCCGACTTCAAGCCGCCCGCCACGGGATGTCAGGCTGGCGTCCGCACGGTGCGTCACGCCGGCGGCGCGGCGCTGGGCGCCGGGTCCTACGAGCCCTGCCTGGTCGATACGGGGATGACCACCGGCGAGCCAGGCCTGGCCATCAGCCGGGACGGCGCGCTGCTCCGTTCCGTGGCCAAGGGCCCCGCCGGCGTCGCCGTCTCGTCCGACAACGGCGCAAGCTGGACGCGGCGCGTGCTGCCGGCCGGGACGCAGGTCGCGATCCCCGACGGCTATCTCGACCCCGTCACCGACCGCTATTTCTACAGCGGCATGGGGAACACCCCGGTCTACGCCAGCGACGACAAGGGGGTCACCTGGCGGAAGGGGACCTTCGATTCCGCCCAGCGCTACGACTGGAACCGGGTGTTCTCGGGCGCGCCGGTGGTGCGCCGGGCGGCCGGCTATCCGACCAACATCTACTACTGCAACATGACGCTTCCCGCCGGCTTCTTCACGGGCGCAAGGTGCTTCAAGTCCGTGGACGGCGGCGCCACCTTCAAGACCTCGGGGGCCGATCCCTTCAAGCAGGGCGACTGCCGCAATTTCACCCAGCCCCAGGGCTCCGGCCCCGGCCGCGGGGTCGTCGATCCGCGGGACGGCGCGATCTACCTGCCGGTCCATTTCTGCGGCACGGTCGAGGTCGCCATCTCCCGCGACGAGGGGGTGACCTGGACCCACAAGGTCGTCGACCGCATGCGGGGCAGCGGCTCGCAGGGCATCCTGAATTCCATCGCATCCCCGGCCTGGCGAAAGCAGCTGATGAGCGGGCGCGGCAACCCGGTGACGGCTGAAATGGCCGCCGGCCAGTTCAGCGACGCCATCGCCATGGACGCATCCGGCCGCCTCTACCTGGCATGGGTCGACGAGGCCTATACGCCGGTCCTGTCCTGGTCGGGCGACAACGGGCGCACCTGGAGCAAGCCCGCCCCGTTTGGTCCGCCGGGCGTCGTGCAGACCGTGCTGCTCTCGCTGGCGGTGACTCCGGAGGGCCGTGTCGGGGCCTCCTACTACGGCAGCACCGACAGGCAGACCTGGACCGGCTACCTGGCGGTCAGCGACAATCCCACGGCGACCGTCCCGACCTTCGAGACCGCCGCCGTCACGCCGGCCGGACGGCCGCTGATGCCCGAGGCGTGCTGCTGGGCGAGCGGGGCGCAGGAATACACCGCCGCGCGCTGGGCGCCGGACGGATCGCTCTGGGCGGCGTTCGCCGCGACCACGCCCAAGGGCGACGCCGAGGGCGTGCTTGGACGCCTGATCCGGCGATAGCCCTAGGCGATCCCCCGCATGCGCTCCTGGTGGATCGCCATCTCGGCCGGGGTGAACGAGCCGATCAGCCCCTGAGGCTCGTAGGGCGCCTCGAGCGCGGCGATCTCCTCGGCGCTCAGCGTGCTGCCGACCGCCCTCAGCGCGTCGTCGAGCTGGTCTGGCCTGGTCACCCCGACGATGGGCGCGGTCACCGCTGGCTTGGATAGCAGCCAGGCGAGCGCGACCTGGGCCGGCGTCTCGCCGCGCGCCGTGGCGACCCGCTTTAAGGTGTCCACGACGGCCTGGTCGGCCGGGCGGTTGTAGCGGTCGCGGTTCATCCCCGACCGCGCGCGTTTGGTGCCGGCTTCCCGGTTGCCGGCCAGCAGGCCGCCGGCGAGCGGGCTCCAGGGCATGAGGCCGACGCCCTCCTCGAGGCACAGCGGGTTCATCTCCCGCTCCTCCTCCCGATAGGCGAGATTGTAGTGGTTCTGCATCATTGCGAACCGCGCGCGCCCGGACTGGTCGGCCAGGTGCAGGTACCTGGCGAACTGATAGGCGAACATCGAACTCGCGCCGATGTAGAGCGCCTTGCCGGCCTTCACCACGTCGTCCAGCGCTTCCAGCGTCTCCTCGATGGGCGTGTCGTAGTCGAAGCGATGGATCTGGTAGAGGTCGACGTGGTCGGTCCCCAGCCGCTTCAGGCTGGCGTCGATCGACTGGGCGATGTGCTTCTTCGACAGGCCGCCCCGGTTCGGGCCGCGCCCCATGTAGTTGAACACCTTGGTCGCGATCACCGTCTCGTCGCGCGGAACCGCGAGGTCCTTCAGGGAGCGGCCCAGGATCTCCTCGCTGCGCCCGCGGGAATAGCTGTCGGCGGTGTCGAAGAAGTTGATGCCCGCCTCGACCGCCTTGCGCATGATGGCCAGGCTGTCGGCTTCGCCCAGCATCCAGTCGGCCTGGTCGCCGAAACTCATGCACCCGAGGCAGATGCGCGACACCTGGGTCCCGGTCGACCCCATCCGAACGAAGTCCATGGTGCAGATCCTCTCCAGCGCGGATCGCCGCGGCCCGCTTAGGTTTCAGCATCGGCGATCTCGGCCCAAAGGCAACCCGATGCCGATGCGCCAATCCGGCGAGTTGTCGTACGCATGGCCCTGGACGAGGATGGTCGCTCCGTCCTGCCAGGGAGGTGAGCATGAAGCTCGGCGTGATCTACCCACAGAACGAGCTCAGCCGTCAGCCATCGTCGCTGGACCGCGTTGCGCAGGCGGTCGAGGCGATGGGCTACGATCATCTGGTGCTCTACGACCACGTCGTCGGAGCCGTGCACGAGGGCCGCGATCCCCCGCTCAACGGGCCCTACACCGAGCACGACAGCTTCCTGGATCCCTTCGCCGCCTTCGCCTACCTGGCCGGCGTCACCCGCACGCTGAAACTGGTCACCGGGGTCCTGATCCTGCCGCAGCGGCAGACGGTTCTGGTGGCGAAACAGGCGGCCGATGTCGACCTCCTGTCGAACGAGCGGCTGCGCCTGGGTGTCGGAACCGGCTGGAATTACGTGGAATACCAGGCGCTCGGCGAGGATTTCCACACCCGCGGCCGCAAGCTCGGCGAACAGATCGTCTATCTGCGGCGCCTCTGGAGCGAAGAGGCGTTCAGCTTTCAGGGCGAGTTTCACACCTTGGAGCGCGGAACCTTGGTGCTGCGCCCGCGACGCCAGATTCCGATCTATGGCGGGGGATTCGTCGAGGCAGCATACCGCCGCGCCGCCAGGCTGGCTGACGGCTTCATCTTCGTCATGAACCGGGCCGACCCTCTGGTAGACTGGGCGCGTCTCCAGGCCATGCTGCGCGAAGAGGGCCGCCCCGTGGAGGGTTTCGGCGCGCAGTTCCTGGCGTCCCGCGGCGACCGCTACCGCTTCGATCTGCCGGAACTCGTCGAGATGGCCCTGCGCCTGCGCGACGCCGGGGCCGCCGAACTGAGCATCAACTCCGCCAATCGGCAATTCGCCGAGGTCCAGGCGCACATCGACTATTTTTCCGAAGTGAAGGCGAAGCTCGACGCGGCGTTGCGCTGACCCGAACCGTTTCCCGCGCCAGGAACGAACGCCTTTTTGGGGCGTCGCCGTGAGAACTAGGCTATGGGAGCCGCCCTCGCGAGCCACCCCGCCGCCGGACACACCCTGGAAAGACCAGCCGATGTCGGCTTCCGCCGAGACCCCAAACCCGCATCCCGGCATGAGCCTCACTCATTTCGTGGTGATGATCGCCGCCTTGATGGCGCTGGGCGCGCTCGGCATCGATTCGATGCTGCCGGCGCTTCCGGCCATCGCGCGCTCCTACCACGTGGCGCGGCCCAACGATCAGCAGCTGGTGGTCTCGGTGTTCCTGCTCAGCTACGGGCTCGCCCAGCTGCTGTACGGGCCGCTGATGGACCGCTACGGCCGCAAGCCGATCCTGCTCTGGGGCCTGGCGTTCTACACCCTGTTCAGCCTGTCCGCGGCGCTTGCGCCGACCTTCGGGATGCTCCTGCTGTCCCGCTGCCTTCAGGGCGTGGCGGTCGCCGCCACCCGCGTGGCGCCGACCTCCATCGTCCGCGACTGCTACGCAGGCCGCCGGATGGCGCAGGTGATGTCGCTCACCTCGCTGGTGTTCATGGTCGTCCCCATCGTAGCCCCGGCGATGGGCCAGGCGATCATCCTGGTCGTCTCCTGGCGCTGGATATTCGGCGTGCTCGCCATCGCCACCGCGGCCACGGGGCTCTGGGCGCTGATCAAGTTGCCCGAGACCCTCCACCCCGAGGACCGGCGCGCCATCAACCTGGCCGAGGTCGTCGGCGCCTTCCGGATCACCCTCAGGAACCGGGTGGGCATGGGCTACACCCTGGCCTCGACGGTGGTCTTCGGCGGCCTGCTCGGCTTCATCAACTCCGCACCCCAGGTGTTCGACGAGGCCTTCCACCAGCCGCAACGCTTCACCACGGTGTTCGCTATCGTGGCGGGTTTCATCGCCGTCGCCTCGCTGATCAACGCGCGTCTCGTCAACCGGCTGGGCATGCGGAAGATCGCCCACGGCGCGCTCCTGGCCTTCATCGGCGTCTCCGCCGTCCACTGCGCCGTGGCGCTCACCGGGCGCGAGACCATCGCGACCTTCACCGTCCTGCAGGCGGCGGGGATGTTCTTCTTCGGCCTGATGTCAGGCAACTTCGGCGCGATGGCCATGGAGCCGCTGGGGCACGTGGCCGGCGCCGCGGCCTCCGTCCAGGGCTTCATCAGCATGGTCGGCGGCGCCTCGATCGGCTTCGTCATCGGCCAGGCCTTCGACGGCACCCTGGCGCCGCTCACCCTGGGCTACCTGATCTCCGGCCTGGTCGCCCTGGCGATCGTCCTGGCGGCGGAGAAGGGCAGGCTGTTCGCCGCGCACAACGCCCCGGGCGGGGATGTCCCGCCCGGGTTCGGCCACTAGGGTTTGGGGACGCGGAACACCCAGACCGTCGTGCCCAGCGTGTTCGTCTGGATCTCCGGCGTCAGCGGCGCCCAGAACATCTCGGTCGCGGCGGTCCCGCCGGTGACGACCGCCACATACTGCACGCCGTCGACGCTGTAGGTCATCGGATAGCTGTTGATCGCGCCGTCCAGGCGGGTCTGCCAGAGGATCTTGCCGGTCCGCGCGTCGGAGGCGCGGAACCAGCGGTCGCGCGTCCCCTCGAAGATCACGCCCCCAGCCGTGGCCAGAATAGCGCTGGTCTGCGGCGCGCGCTGGCGGCGGCTCCACAGCGTCTTGCCCGTGGCCAGGTCGATGGCCGACACCCGGCCGAAGAGCCCATCGGAATTCGGCCGTGGCGTGGTGTGGAACGCCATGTCGAAGACCGGCCCCGGCGTCCAGTTGATGTTCATGCAGGTCTCGTTGAGCGGCACGAACAGCGTTCCCGTGCGCGGATCGAGCGCCGTCGCCGGCCAGTTGCGCCCCCCGAACGCCGAGGGGCAGACGAATTTCTCGACGTGGGCCTCGGCCTTCAGGGCCGGGACCGTGGTCTTGGCCCCGGTCTTCGGATCGATCGCCGCGACGAGGGTCTGGATGCCGCTGTCGAACGATCGGAGGTACTGGCCGGTGGCCGCGTCCAGGGTGTCGGCGATGCCGAGCTTGCCCATCGTGGTCACCGTCCGGCGCGACTTCCCGTTGATGGTCAGCGTCGCCAGCGTCCGCTCGAAGGACCAGTCGAGGTCCCAGACGTCGTGGGTCAGATGCTGGTAGTGCCAGACCAGTTCGCCCGTGTCAGGGCGCAGCGCCAGCGTGGTGTCGGTATAGAGCGCGTCGGCCGCTCCGGGCGCCCGCGCGGCCTGCAACAGCGGCGCGGTGTGATAGGTCTGGCCGGTGCCGAAGAACACTAGGTCGAGATCGGGGTCATAGCTGCCCGGGATCCACACCGATGCGCCGAAGCGCTGGTCGGCGGGCGCGCCGTTCCAGCTGTCGCCGCCGGGCTCGCCGGGCCGGGCGATGGTCCGGAAGCGCCAGACTTCGCGTCCGGTTCGGGCGTCGAGCGCGGCGATGAAACAGCCGCCCAGATGCGGCGCCGAACAGCCCGAAACGCCCTGGAAGATCTTGCCCTTCGCCGCCAGCGGCCCGGCGCTGATGTAGAGGCCTTCCTTTGGGTCGACGAGCTGGGTTTTCCAGACCAGCTTGCCCGTCCGGAAGTCGACGGCGTGCACCTCGACGCCCGCCGAGAAATAGACCAGGTCGCCGTAGAGCGCGATCGTGCGGACGACGCTCGTGGCGTCGGCGCGGGCGTACTGCCAGAGCAGGTCGCCCGACACCGCGTCGATCGCCTGGATCTTGCCGCCGCCCACCACGAACATGACGCCGTCGTGAACCAGCGGGGCCACCTCGTTCGTGCCGGCGCCGAGCTTCCAGCTCCAGGCCGGCGCCAGGCGTCCGACGTTGTCGCGGTTCACCCAGTCGAGCGCGCTGAAACCCTGGCTCTCATAACCGCTGCGCCATTGCAGCCATTCGCCGGCCGGCGGTTTGCGCAGCATCTCGTCGGTCACGGAGCTGAGCTTCCGCAACTGCTCCGCGCGCTGCTCGGCTGTGGCCGTGGCGATGGCGTCCGGCGGCAGGGCGACGGGCAGGGGCTTGGGACCCGTCTCGCTGGCAAGCTCGCGCGGCAGGGCGGCGGTCAGGCTGAGCGCGGAAAGCCGCGCGGGGTCGGCCGTCAGCGGCTCGCCGCCGGGCTTGACCCCGTTGGCCTCCAGGACGCGCGCGGTCACGTCGGCATAGGCCTGGTCGCTCAGCGCGCCGCCGGCGTTGGGCGGCATCTGCTTGCGGATATAGCTGAACAGCGCGTCGCCGGGCTGGAACCGCCAGCGCGATCGGAAGGCGACATCGTTGAGCGGCGGGCCGCCATGGCCCCCGCTCAGCCCGCCCCCGTGGCAGCCCTGGCACTGCTCCTGATAGACCTGCTGGCCGCGCGCGGCCTGCTCGGCTGTGATCGTCATCGGCCGCGCCGCCGCGGACGGCGAGCCCTGGAACGCCGTTGCCGCCTGCCCCAGCGCCGTCGCGGCCAGCGCGAACGCCATCGCCCCAATGAGCTTCGTCTTCATTTTCATGGCGGCGCCCCCACGCTTTGGCCGGTTTGATACTCTAGCCGGACCGGTGACGTTATCTCAGTTTGAAAATTCCTGTCCGTCGACACACCCTCTGCCAGCCGTCAAAAGTTCATGTTTTGTTCTTGAATTTCGGCCCGAGCTGGGCGATATTGTCAGCCACCTGGGCCGCGGCCGGCAAACCAGCGGACCAGGATTCGCAACGTTGTGAGGGAGTTAGTCGGTGGCGCAGATGCCAAGGGGGGAGCCGCGTTCTGTTCCAGATCCCGTGGGCGAGGGGTACGACGCGATGCTTCGGCTGGAAAATGTGAAGAAGCAGCATGCCGAGAGAATGCCGTCAGGCCGTTTAGTCACCGAATATTTTTCGCCTCCCAACGGTCATCGTCTCGATTTCCTTCATGAGGCCCCTCGTCGGGGCCTCGCCGGCACGGGAGACGGTGGCGAAACCGATGCTCCGTGTGTGTATGTGCGACCAGGTCATCCCCCAGCGTCCCAGGCCGAACTCGAAGAGCGGCGGCCTGCCGTCGAGCGAGTGGCCTTCATGGTGGATCACCCAATTGCAGGAGCCGCATATGGAGTCGCCAGTCTAGTAAACGCATCACCGCGATTGCGCGATCGAGCCCTCGCGCTGGGAGGGCTGGTGGATGCTGCCATGGTCGGAGCCGCGCCGCGCGGCGCGCCGATACATCGGTCATCCCCGCCGCCACGCGGGCAACTCGCTCCGCCGTCGCTGCTGAGGCCCAGCATCAGGATTCGCGAGGCCAACGCGAGCGGCCAGGCAGTAGGCGTGAACGCCACACTCACATCGCCAATGCTGGGGACCGGGACGCGGGTCAATCCGCGGAGAACGCCTCCTGGCTGGCAGGGCGCCGGCGATGTCCATAACGAGGCCAGGGCTCATCTCCTCGCCAAGCGTCTGGGCGGCTCGGGCGGTGATCTACGAAACCTCGTTACACTTACGCATCAAGGGGCCAACACACCGCAGATGTCGAGTTTCGAGGGCAATGTCGCGCGCCGGGTGCGTTCGGGTGAAGTCGTCGAGTACGCCGCGACCCCGTTGTACAGCGCCGGCGTGGCGCCCCCCTCGGCCGTCCTTGTGACGGCGCTCGGGTCTCGCGGCGCGCCATCCGCGCGCATCATCTCCAATCCCGCGGCGCGGCCCAGATGACGATCGAGAGGCTTATAAGGGCGATCCCTCCGCCCGCCCTCGCTGCCGAAGCTTATAATGGCCCGTGGGAGCCGATCGAGGCCGAGATCGGCATTGCCTTGCCTCAGGACTACAAGGACTTTGTGCGCCTCTACGGCAGTGGCTATTTTATGCAGTTCCTCGGCATCTACGTGCCGAGGTCTAAAAACCCCAATGTGCGCCTTGAAAGACAGGTCCGCCAGATCTGCGACATCTTCCAGCAGATTGGTGAGCTAGCCTATCCGTTGTGGCCGAACCCAGGCGGACTCCTGCCATTCGGTGTGACCGACAACGGCGATTTCCTATTCTGGCTCACCCGCGGTCTGCCTGAGAGTTGGCAGGTCGTCGTATGGGATCGCGGCATGCAAGAATTCGAGGCCTTGGGTTGCGACCTCACGGACTTTCTTGCGGGACTGTCCACCGGGGAAATCCTTCCGAGGGAATTTCCCGAAGAGCTGCTGCCATGCGACTGCCTGTTCAAGCCGCATTATGGACAACTGAGGCGCTGGGTCCGCCTCGCCGCTGCAAGTCCCAATAACGGCGCATTCGGTTTCACTTGGAGAATGGGCGCCTATGGAGCGGTATCGGGCCGTTCGACCTGCCGCCTGCGTGGCTATGGATGACTGTCATGGCGAAGGCGCGATCCGTCGGACATGGCGCGAACGGCGCGCGCCTTGGGGTTGGGGTGCGGCAAAATGCGCGGCTGGCGGGAGCCCGCGCGGCCTGGAAGTTGCGGATGGCTTGCGGACCGTCTCATTTCGATAGAGCTGAACATGACCCTGACTCGCAACGCCCCCGACGAACTGGATGTCGCCATCGGGGCGGCGATCCGCCTGCGCCGCCGGCACCTGAAAATCTCCCAGGAGATGCTGGCCGACCGCTGCGGCGTGACCTTCCAGCAGGTGCAGAAGTACGAGAACGGCGCCAATCGCGTCTCCTTCTCGCGCCTCGTGCAGATCGCCCACGCCCTGGGGCTGCGCATCGGCGAGGTCGTGTCCCGGGAGGTGGTGTAGCTCCCCGGCGGTAGCTTCGCCGCTCGCGTAGCGCGCCTCTCACAAGGCGCCGTAGCGAGCGAGCGGCGAAGCGGTAGTCATCCGCGGTCTTCGGTAGGGTCGGGTTTGCTGACGCAACTCT
>CANJXI010000068.1 GCA_947478785.1 Caulobacteraceae bacterium | reverse complement strand
CGAGATGAAGCGGTTCAAGAACGCCGAGCTGGTCTGGTGCCAGGAAGAGCCCAAGAACATGGGCGGCTGGACCTTCGTCGATCCCTGGCTGGAGCTGACGCTGGACCGGCTGAAGATCAAGGCCAAGCGCGCCCGCTATGTGGGCCGCCCGGCCTCGGCCTCCACCGCCGCCGGCCTGATGACCCGCCACCTCAAGGAGCTTGAGGCCTTCACCACCGAAGCGTTCGCCTGATCCGGCCCGTCCGGAACCGCACCCAAGTTTGTACAGACCTGAGACCCCAAGGAGCTTCTTCCCCATGGCCGACATCATGACGCCGACGCTGGGCGAGTCCGTCACCGAGGCCACGGTGGCGCGCTGGGCCAAGAAGGCGGGCGATGCGGTGCGCAAGGACGAGATCCTGGTGGAGCTGGAGACCGACAAGGTGAGCCTTGAGGTGGCCTCGCCATCCGACGGCGTGCTGTCCGAGATCTCCGCCGAGACGGGCGCCACCGTGCGTCCGGGCGCGGTGCTGGGCAAGATCAGCGACGGCGCGGCGGCCGCCCCCAAGGCCAACGGCGCCAAGGCCGAGGCCGCCGTGCCCGCCGCCGCACCCGCCAAGGCCGCGCCGGCGCCAGAGAGCGCGCCCAAGCCCAAGGCCGCGCCGGTGATGGCCCCCTCGGCCGAGCGGATCGTCGCCGAGAACAACCTCGATCCGGCGACCATCACCGGCGGCGGCAAGGACGGCCGCATCACCAAGGGCGACGCCCTGGCCGCGCTAGAGGCCCGCGCCAAGGCGCCGCCGCCCGCGCCCGCGCCCATCGCGCCGCGCGAGATCCACCAGCGCGAAGAACGGGTCCCGATGACCCGGCTGCGCCAGACCATCGCGCGCCGGCTGAAGGAGGCGCAGAACGCCGCGGCCATGCTGACCACCTTCAACGAGGTGGACATGAGCGCGGTGATGGCCCTGCGCGGCGAGTACAAGGACGCCTTCGAGAAGACCCACGGCGTGAAGATGGGCTTCATGGGCTTCTTCGTGAAGGCGGTGATCCACGCCCTGAAGCAGACCCCGGAGGTCAACGCCGAGATCGACGGGACCGACATCATCTACAAGAACCACTACGACATCGGCGTCGCGGTGGGGACCGAGAAGGGCCTCGTCGTGCCGGTGGTGCGCGACGCCGACGCCATGAGTCTGGCCGAGGTCGAGAAGGGCATCGGCGAACTGGGCCGCAAGGCCCGCGACGGCCAGCTGGCGCTGGAGGACCTACAGGGCGGGACCTTCACCATCTCCAACGGCGGCGTCTACGGCTCGCTGATGTCGACGCCGATCCTCAACGCGCCGCAGTCGGGGATTCTCGGCATGCACAAGATCCAGGAGCGGCCGGTGGCGATCGACGGCCAGGTGGTGATCCGGCCGATGATGTACCTGGCGCTGAGCTACGATCACCGGGTTGTCGACGGCAAGGGCGCGGTCACCTTCCTGGTGCACGTCAAGGATGTCATCGAGGATCCGCGCCGGCTGTTGCTGGACATCTGACCGATCTTGAATGTCGGCCGAAATGGACGTATCTACAGCTAGTAGATACGGAGCGCGCCATGAGCGCCCATAAGACTGCCAAGCTCTTCACCCACGGCGGCAGCCAGGCGGTGCGTCTTCCCAAGGAATTCCGTTTCGACGGCGCCGAGGTGCGCATCCGCAAGGAAGGCGACAGGGTGATCCTCGAGCCCGTCGAGCGGGACTGGGCAGCCTTTTGGGCCGAGATCGACCAGTTGGCCGAGGCGGCGGGGGAGCCCTTTCCAGACCCGCCGGACGATCTGCCGTTGCCTGAGCCGAAGGTCCGATTTTGATCCTCAGCCTGGATTCCAACGTCCTTGTCGACCTCATGCGCAGGCCCAGGCCCCAGGTGCGGCGGCATATGCAAGAGGCGCTTAGAGAGGGCGCGGAACTGGTGGTGTCGACCGTCGTCGCGCACGAACTGGTTCTCGGGGCGCACCGAAGCGCACGGCTCGAATATCAGCTGGCGCTGGTGGAGCGGACACTGGCCCAGATGCGTGTCGAGTCATGGTCCTGGGACGACGCCTTGGCCACGGGTCGCCTGCGCGCCGTCATCGAAGGCGTCGGCCGGGGCCCTGGCGCATACGACACCATGATCGCCGGACAGGCGATGGCCAGGGATTGGACTGTTGTGACGGCCGATATCGCGGGCTTCAGTCGTTTCCGGGGTTTACGGCTCATCGACTGGTCCGACCCCGCCGGACCGGTCGAGCACCAGGGCTAGCGCCAGTGGCCCTCGTCGAGGTCGCCCGCTTCCTCGAACTGACCGAGGCCCAGGCCGCCGCCGCCGCGCTGCGCGCCTCCGAGATCCCGGTCTTCGTGCAGAACGAGAACTGGGGCCGGGCGGGTCTACGTGGCGGCCACCCTGCGCCGCCGGAGCAGATTGGCGAAAGACGGTCGAAGCGACGCCCATAGCCTCGCCTCGCGCGAAATTTCCCTATATCTGACCCCCGCACTTTCAAGGCAGGCAGAGCTTCTCATGGCCCAGTACGACGTCATCATCATCGGCGGCGGCCCCGGCGGCTACAACGCCGCGATCCGGGCCGGGCAGCTCGGGCTGAAGGCCGCCGTGGTCGAGAAGGGCCCGACCCTGGGCGGCACCTGCCTGAACGTTGGCTGCATGCCGTCGAAGGCGCTGTTGCACGCCTCGGAGCTCTATTCGGCCGCGGCCAACGATTTCGCGACGCTCGGCATTGACGTAACCCCCAGCCTCAACCTGCCGCAGATGATGAAGCAGAAGGCCGAGTCGGTGACGGCGCTCACCAAGGGCATCGAGTTCCTGTTCCGCAAGAACCAGGTCGACTGGGTGAAGGGCGCGGGCAAGATCGCGGGGCCGGGCAAGGTCGAGGTGACCGACGCCGAGGGCAAGGTCACCACTCTCGAGGCCAAGAACATTGTCATCGCCACCGGGTCGGAACCGGCGGGCCTGCCGGGCGTCGAGGTCGACCAGAAGCGGATCGTCGATTCCACCGGCGCCCTGTCGCTGCCGGAGGTTCCGAAAAGCCTGCTGGTCATCGGCGCCGGCATCATCGGGCTGGAGCTGGGCTCGGTGTGGCGCAGGCTGGGCGCGGAAGTGACGGTGGTCGAGTTCCTGGACCGCATCACGCCGGGCATGGATACCGAGACCGCCAAGACCTTCCAGCGGGCGCTGACCAAGCAGGGCTTCAAGTTCAAGCTCTCTTCCAAGGTCACCGGCGCCAAGGCCTCGAAGACCGGCGTCAAGCTCACCGTCGAGCCGGTGGCGGGCGGGCCGGCCGAGACGTTGGAAGCCGAGTACGTCCTGCTGGCCATCGGCCGGCGGCCGTTCACCGAGGGTCTCGGCCTGGAGAGCGTCGGCGTCACGCCGGACAAGCGCGGATTCATCCCCACCGACCACTGGAAGACCACAGCGCCGGGCGTCTGGGCGATCGGCGACGTGACCCTGGGTCCCATGCTGGCGCACAAGGCCGAGGAAGAGGCGGTGGCCTGCATCGAGACCATCGCGGGCAAGTCAGGCCACGTGAACTACGGGATCATCCCCAGCGTCGTCTACACCGCCCCGGAAGTCGCCTGGGTCGGCAAGACCGAGGAGGAGCTGAAGGCCGAGGGCCGGGCCTACAAGGCCGGCAAGTTCCCCTTCGCCGCCAACAGCCGGGCCAAGATCAACCACGAGACCGAAGGTTTCATCAAGGTCCTGGCCGACGCCGTCACCGACGAGGTGCTGGGCGTCCACATGATCGGCCCGTCGGTCTCCGAGATGGTCGGCGAATACTGCGTGGCCATGGAGTTCCGGGCCTCGTCCGAGGATATCGCCCGCACCTGCCACCCGCACCCCACCCGCTCCGAGGCCCTGCGCCAGGCGGCCATGGGCGTGGAGGGGTGGACCATGCAGGCTTGACCGGAAGCGTCCAGATCCGCCGCGCGCGGCCCGAGGAGCTCGGGGCCTGCGCCGACATCTATGTGGCCGTGCTGCGCGAGACCTTCACCTGGCAGCCGCCGGAGCGCCACCGGCATGGCGACTTCTTCCGCGCCGCCCGCGAGGAGGAGATCTATGTGGCGGTGGAGGATGGCCGGATCCTGGGCCTGGCGGCCTTCTACCGGCCGCAGAACTTCCTGCATTCGCTCTATATGAGCGTCCGCGGCCGGGGCCTGGGCAAGGCGCTGCTCGATCACGTCCGGTCGGTCGCCGACGGGCCGGTCGCGCTGAAGGTCCAGGCGCTCAACCTGCGCGCCCAGGCCTTCTACGCCCGGGAGGGTTTCATCTGCACCGAACGGGGCCGCGACCTGGGCTCCGACGTGGACTGGCTGAGGTACGTGGCGGAAACTTAACTTGGCCCGGGCGGGTTCTGGGCGCAGCCTCATCCCGTTCGCGATGGGAGTTTCACGATGATCGCCCTCATCCTCGCTGCGGGAACAACCTTCCTGGCCAAGGGCCTACTGGTCCAGCCGGAAACGGTCTGCAAGTCACCGCCCGCGATCCAGACCTCGATGGTCGACCCCGCCCTGCTGCTGCGCCCGCAGGATCGGTTGGCCATCCAGATGCGCCGGCTGGGCGACCTGCCGAAGGCCAACCTTGAGATCGCCGTGCTGCGCACGGTGGCCGGCTGCGCCGTGCCGGTCGGTGTCAAATACGAGGTCGAGGGCGACGGACGGTTCGCTAAGTAATCCTCGCTGTCCGTCATCCCCCGGCTTGTCCGGGGGACCCATGATCTCCGTGGCGCCGAGACGGACTCGGCATCGCCTCTCACGATCTCGTTCTCCCGCGTTCATGGGTGGCCCGGACAAGCCGGGCCATGACGATTCAAGTAGAGCAGCGCGCTCACGCGTGCGGATGGGCCTTGGAATAGGCGCTGAGCAGGGCGGCGGCGTTCACCTCGGTGTAGCGCTGGGTCGTCGATAGCGAGGCGTGGCCCAGGAGTTCCTGGATCGAGCGCAGGTCTGCCCCGGCGCCTAGCAGGTGGGTCGCGAAGGAGTGGCGCAGCGCGTGCGGCGTGGCGCTGGCCGGCAGGCCCAGACGGCCCCGCAACAGCTGCACGGTGGCCTGGACGTGGCGCGGCGAGAGCGCACCGCCGCGTTTGGCGCGGAACAAGGGCTCGTCCGGCCCGAGCGCGAACGGCGCCTCTGCCACATAGATGTCGATGGCCTCGCGCACGGCGGGCAGCACGGGCACCAGCCGGGTCTTGCCGCCCTTGCCGGTGATCCGCAAGGATTCGGGCATCGGCGCGTCTGAACGCTTCAGGGAGAGCGCCTCGGAAATCCGCAGTCCGCAGCCGTAGAGCAGGGTCAGCACCGCCTGGTCGCGGGCGATCTCCCACGCCTCGCGGTCCGGATCGAGCGCCGGCTCGGCGATCATGCCGAAGGCCTGGTCCTCGCTGACCGGCCGGGGCGCGCCGGGCTTGACCCGCGGTCCGCGCACCAACGCGAGGGCCGGGTTGGGCGCGTCCAGCCGGCGGTCGAGAAAGCGATGGAAGCCGCGGATCGCCGACAGCGCCTGGCTGAGCGAGCGCGGCGAGAGCGGCCTGTCACCCTGGCGCAGGTGCGCCAGCCAGGCGCGCACGTCGCCGGCGGTAAGTTCGGTGAGCGCGGTGAGGCTGACCGCCTCGCCGCTATGTTGTTCAAGGAAGCCGATATAGCGTCGGCCGGCGAAGCCATAGGCCTCCAGCGTCCGGGGCGAGGCGCGCCGCTCGTTGGCCAGGTGGTCCAGCCAGCGCGCAAGGGCCTCCCGCGCCGTCACAGGATCGGCCAGCGTTCCGCCGTGCGCTCGACCACGCGGGCCAGGAAGGCCACCAGCTCGGTCCCCATGTCGGGGGTGAAGCCGTCCTCGTCGGGCGAGCCGAAGGCCAGCAGGCCCTGGCGCGACGGCTCCCACATGGCCATCCGCACCATGGCCATGGACTTGATGGATCCGGCCGCCTCGCCGAACAGGCCAAGCGCGGTGGGTGCGAAGCCCATGCGGGCCAGGCGCTGTGGCCCGCCCAGGATCATGTCCACCTGGCCTTCGACCAGTTGCTTCCAGCCGGCCGGCGGCAGGCCGTCGGTCTCCAGCGCGATGACGCCCGCGGCCAGGCCGAAGCGCGTGCGGGCGAGGTCGTCGACCCGGCGGGCGAGGTCGGAATGGTTGCGGCTGTCCAGCACGTCGACCACCGCGCCGTGGGTCTGGGCCTGGGCGGAGAAGTTGGCCCGCGCGGTCTCCTCGATCTGCTGGCGCTGGTCGGCCTCGCGCTGGTGGGCGGCGTGGACGCGGGCCATCACGGCGGGTCCGAAATCGACGACGTTGCCGGCCGCGACCTTCAGGCCAAGCTCGCCCAGTAGGCCGTCGTCGCCGGTCAGGAATTCCGGATTGTCGGAGAGGAAGCGCCGGACGGCCGCCGGCTCCAGCGGGGCTTCCGCCATGCCGCCCTGTGAACCGTCCATATGCGCGCCCCTTAACTCATAGGATCGACTGGCCGGTCTTGGCCCAGTCACTCATGAACTGATCAAGGCCCCGTTCGGTTAACGGGTGCTTGAAAAGCGAATTGAAGACGTCGGGCGGGATGGTCGCGCAATCGGCGCCCGCGAGCGCCGCGGCGGTCACGTGGCCCGGGCCGCGGATCGAGGCCGCCAGAATCTCGGTGTCAAAGTCGTAGTTGTCGAAGATCGCGCGGATCTCGACGATCAGGTCCATGCCCTGGGCGCCGTGGTCGTCCAGGCGGCCGATGAACGGGCTGATGTAGGTGGCGCCGGCCTTCGCGGCGAGCAGCGCCTGGGCGGCCGAGAAGCAAAGGGTGACGTTGGTCGCGATGCCCTCATGGGCGAATTCGCGGGTGGCGATCAGGCCGTCGCGGGTCAACGGCACCTTGACCACCACATTGGGGGCGATAGAGGCGAGCTTGCGGCCCTCGTCCAGCATCCCGGCGGTGTCCATGGCGGCGACCTCGGCGCTCACCGGGCCCTCGATGGCCGCGCAGATCTCGGCGATCACCTGCAGCATCGGGCGGCCGGACTTGGCGATCAGGGTGGGATTGGTGGTCACGCCGTCCACCAGCCCGGTCATGGCGAGGTCGCGAAGGACGGCCACGTCGGTGGTGTCGAGGAAAAGCTGCATAGGTCTGGCCCTGATTTGAGTGTGTCCGCTTGTAGCCGGTAGGGCGGCCAGCGCAAAAGCCTCTGCATGAGCCGCATCGCATCCGTCCTGCTGCCGATGCCCCTGCCGGAGGCCTTCGACTACGCCGAACCGGAGGGCATGGTGCTTGCCGTCGGCGACCAGGTGGCGGCCCCGCTGGGGCCTCGCCTGCTGCGCGGCGTGGTGGTGGCCCTGCGCGAGGCCGCCGGCGGCAACCGGCCGCTGAAACCCGTGGCGGCGATCCTCGAGGAGACGCGGCTGCCGCCAGGCACGCTGGAATTCATCCAGTGGGCGGCGCGCTATGCGGTGGACGCGCCAGGCCAGCCGCTGGCCATCGCGCTCCGGGGCGCCCGCGCGCCGAAGGCCAGGCCGGTGCGGATCGTCGAGGTCACCGGCGCCGCGCCCGCCCGCCCGACGCCGGCCCGGACCACGGTGATCGAGACCGCCCGGGCCAGGCCGCTCAGCCCGGCCGACCTGGCCCGGGCGGCCGAGGTCTCCTCGGGGGTCGTCAAGGCGCTGATCGACGAGGGCGTGCTGGCCGTGCGCGTGGCGGACGCCATCGCGGCCTTCGATCCGCCGGATCCCGCCCTTCCGGGCGCCCTGCTCAATCCCAGCCAGGCCGCCGCCGCCCGGGCGCTGAAGGCCATGCTGGCCGAGGGCGGCTTCAATGTCGCGCTGCTGGACGGGGTCACGGGCTCGGGCAAGACGGAGGTCTATCTGGAGGCCGCCGCCGCCGCGCTCGCCGCCGACCCCGCCGCCCAGGTCTTGATCCTGCTGCCGGAGATCGCGCTGACCCAGGCGGTGATCGGCCGGGTCACCAGCCGCTTCGGCGCGGTCCCCGGCGAGTGGCACTCCGATGTCCCCCCGCCCGCGCGGCGCCGGGTCTGGGAGGCTGTCGCCAACAACCGCTGCCGGATTGTGGTGGGCGCGCGCTCGGCGCTCTTCCTGCCGTTTCCGAACCTCAAGCTGATCGTCGTCGACGAGGAGCACGACGCCTCCTTCAAGCAGGAGGAGGGCTTCATCTACCACGCCCGCGATCTGGCGGTGGTCCGCGCCCGGATCGAAGGCGCCGGCGCCATCCTGGCCTCGGCCACGCCCTCGCTCGAGACCCTGCGCAACGCCGAGGCGGGCCGTTACCGCTGGCTCAGGCTGTCGGCGCGCCACGGCCAGGCCACGTTGCCTTCGATCGACCTGATCGACCTGCGCGAGTCGCCCCCGGAGACCGGCCGCTGGCTCTCGCCGCCGCTGGTCGCGGCCATGGTCGAGACCTATGGGCGGGGCGAGCAGACGCTGCTGTTCCTCAACCGGCGAGGCTACGCGCCGCTCGTGCTCTGCAAGGCCTGCGGCGAGCGGATGACCTCGCCCGAAACCGATTCCTGGCTGGTGGAGCACCGCTATTCCGGCCGGCTGGTCTGCCACCTTACCGGCTTCTCCATGCCCAAGCCCAAGGCCTGCCCGCATTGCGGGGCGCATGACAGCCTGGTCTCCATCGGCCCTGGCGTGGAGCGGGTGGAGGAGGAGGCCCGCCACCTCTTCCCCGACGCGCGCGTGGCGGTGTTCTCCTCGGACACCATCTACGACGCCCGCGAGGCGCGCCGGATGATCGAGGCCATGGCCGACGGCCACATCGATATCCTGGTGGCGACCCAGGCCGCCGCCAAGGGCCACAACTTCCCCAACCTCACCCTGGTGGGCGTCGTGGACGCCGACCTTGGCCTGCGCGGCGGTGACCTGCGCGCCGCCGAGCGCACCTACCAGCTGCTCGCCCAGGCCACCGGCCGGGCGGGGCGCAAGGAACGGCCGGGCCGCGCCCTGCTGCAGACCTGGGCGCCGGAGCATCCTGTCATGCAGGCGCTGAAGGCCCAGGACCGCGACGCCTTCGTGGCCGCCGAGATGGCCGAGCGCGAGCTCGCCGGCCTGCCGCCGTTCGGCCGGCTGGCCGCCGTGATCGCCTCGGGCGTCGACGCCGCGCAGCTCGACGCCTTCATGCGGGCCATGGCCCAGGCCGCGCCCAACGCCCCAGGGGTCGAGGTCTATGGCCCGGCCGACGCGCCCCTGGGCCTGATCCGCGGCCGCCGGCGGCGCCGGTTCCTGGTGCGGGCCGACCGCGGCGTGGACCTCTCGGCCTACATGGCCACCTGGCGCGCGCGGGTGAAGCCGCCAGCCTCGGTGCGCGTCGCCATCGACATCGACCCCTACAGCTTCCTCTGATGAAAGGCCCAGACCATGGACGTCGATCCCGCCAGGGCCGCCGCCCTGGGCTTCCCCAAATCGAGATATATGTTCGTCGAGCGCGAGCGACGCTGGCTCTGCCGCGAGATCCCGATGGAACGTGTAGTCAGCGCCGATGCGATCACCGACCTTTACGTCACCGGCGCCCGCCTTCGGTTACGCGAGGCGCTGCCGCAGGACGGCGGCGCCCCGATGCGCCGGCTGACACGCAAGGTCGATCTGGATTCCACGACCCGGCTGCTGACCTCCATCTACCTCATGCCGGAGGAGTTCACGCTGCTGGCCAGCCTGCCGGGCCTGCGATTGCAGAAGACACGCTATCGTCTGGCGGTCGCCGACGCGGTCGTCCTGGCGATCGATCGGTTCGAAGGGGCGCTCGCCGGGCTCATCCTGGCAGAGGCGGAGTTCGAGACGGACGCCGAACTGGCCGCCTTTCCCACACCGGATTTCGCGGTGCGCGAAGTGACCGACGACCCGCGCTACACTGGCGGGTCATTGGTTCTGAACGGACTGCCTTAGTCACATCCCATCCCAGACCCGTCCCCATCGGGGGAAGGGCTCGCCTTCAAGGCTAGAGCTTTAGTTTCTCGCCGGCGTGTTCGGCGGCCATGGCCGCGCCTTCGTCGGGCTCGGAGCTGGCCTGGGCGGCCAGCGGGTCGCTGTCGCGCCGTTCGCGCATGGGAACCGCCGGGATCATCAGCATCAGGAAGAAGCCGGCGACCAGGGCGGCCAGGCTGAAGAACATCCCGTGGACGATGGCCACCGAGAAGCTCTCGCGGATGTTGCGGTCCATGGTCCGCGCGGCGGGATCGGCGGCGCGGGCGGCCGCCAGCTCGGGATGCAGGGTCTTCTGCATCGCCATCTTCTGCAGGTCGGCCAGGTCCAGGTGGTGGACGACGGCGTTCGGCGCGGCCGGGGGCTCGTGCCGGCGTAGCTCGGTGGCCAGACCGGCCGTCAGCAGGGCGCCGAACAGCGCCACCCCCATGGTCGAGCCGATCTGGCGGACGAACTGACTGGAGCTGGTGGCCACCCCAAGCTGGTAGAACGGCACCGAGTTCTGCACCGCGAGATTGAACAGGCTCTGGCCTGGCCCCAACCCCACCCCGATCAGCAGCAGTCGCCAGATGAGGCCCGCTGCCGAGGTGTCCGGCCCGATGAAGCAGAGCGATCCCACGCCCGCGATCAGCACGACGCCACCGCCGATCATGAACGGTTTGAACCTGCCGGTGCGCGTGACCAGCTGGCCGCAAAGCGCCGAGGAGCTGATCATTCCGAACATCAAGGCCAGCATGGTCAGCCCGCTGCGGGTGGCCGGGATCCCCTGGCCCACCTGCATGAACAGCGGCAGGAAGGCGGTCGTGCCCATGAAGGCCATGGAGTAGACGAAGGACGCCGCGTTGGCCGCGACGAAGGTGCGGTTGCCGAACAGGTCCAGCGGCAAGATCGGATCGCGCACCGCCCGCTCGACCAGCAGGAAGCCCGTGAACGACACGGCCGCCAGGGTGAACAGGCCGATGATCTGCGCCGACGCCCAGGGATAATCCCGTCCGCCCCAGGTCACCGCCAGCAGCAGCGGCACAAAGGCCGAGATCATCAGGCCCGCGCCCAGGACGTCGATCTTGCCCCGCCCGCTGGGCGGCAGCGACGGCATCTTGGTCAGGACCATCGTCACCGCGGCCAGCGCGAACGGCACGTTGACGTAGAACACCCACCGCCAGCCCTGGATGAGGTAGCCGAACAGGCGGACCGTGCCGTGGTCGGTGAAGAAGCCGCCGACCACGGGGCCGAACACGCTGGCCAGGCCGAAGATCGAACCGAAGAGGCCCGAGAACTTGGCCCGCTCCCGGCCCGGATAGATTTCGGCGATGATCGCGAACGCCGTCGTGAACAGCGCCCCGCCGCCCAGGCCCTGCAGCGCGCGGAAGGCGATCAGCTGGGTCATCCCGCCGCCCAGGATCGGCAGCCGCCCGAATTCGCCGGACAGCCCCGCCAGCCACGAGCCGGCCAGGAACAGCGCGATGCCCGACAGCAGCACGGGCTTGCGCCCATAGAGGTCACCCAGCTTGCCCCAGATCGGCACCATGACCGTCGACGACAGGAGGTAGGCCGTGGTCGCCCACGCGTAGAGCTGCAGGCCGGAAAGCTCGGCGATGATCCGCGGCATGGCGGTGCCGACCACGGTCTGGCTCATCGCCGACAGCAGGAAGACGACCGTCACCGAGATCAGGGTCAGGCGACGGTCTTCGTCGCTGTAGGCGTGCGGCTCTCTCAACGGCGTTTCCCGGCGGCGGACGAACCGCTTATGAAGTCTTGTTATGTTGGCGCCTACGGCGCCGCTTCCCTAATCAGGCGCTTTCGCGGGCGGGTGTCCAGCGCCATGCGGCTTTCGCCGCGCGCGGCGCGAGGCCATGTTGAGCCCTTCGACGAGGCCGGAAAAGGCCATCGCCGCATAGATGTAGCCCTTGGGCACGTGCACCCCGAA
The DNA here is from genome assembly GCA_947478785.1 of Caulobacteraceae bacterium. Taxonomy (GTDB): domain Bacteria; phylum Pseudomonadota; class Alphaproteobacteria; order Caulobacterales; family Caulobacteraceae; genus Phenylobacterium. Next base: position 10,411 of record CANJXI010000068.1, on the reverse strand, counting down.
GGCGTCGGCGATCAGCGTGGCGCCGATCATCAGCAGGAACCCCAGCGCCAGCATCACCACGCTCGGGTTGTCGTGGATGAAGCGCGCCAGGGGGCCCGAGGCCACCAGCATCAGGCCCACGGCGATGATCACCGCGGCCATCATGATCGGCAGGTGCTCGGTCATGCCCACGGCGGTGAGGATGGAATCGACCGAGAACACCACGTCGAGCGCCAGGATCTGCACGATGGCGGCGGTGAACCCGAGGCTCACGTGGCCCTTCTTGTCGAGGAGTTCGTCGCTCTCGGCGGGGTCGACGGTGTGGTGGATTTCGGTGGTCGCCTTCCAGACCAGGAACAGGCCGCCGGCCAGCAGGATCAGGTCGCGCCAGGAGAACGTCAGGTCGATCACGGGATGGCCGTCGGCCCCGATCGGGGCCGCGAACGGCAGGACGAACACGGGCCGCGTCAGGCTGACGATGAAGGCCAGCGTCGACAGCAGCGCCAGCCGCAGGATCAGCGCCAGGCTGATGCCGATACGCCTGGCCTTGCCGCGTGTGGCCGGCGGCAGCTTGTTGGAGAGGATCGAGATGAACACCAGGTTGTCCACGCCCAGGACCACCTCCATCACCACCAGGGTGACCAGGGCCACCCAGGCCGCGGGATTGGCGATCAGCGCCGTCAGGTCTTCCATCTGCTCGTCCACATGCACGGCGGCGGCGCCGTTGAGTCGTTCTAGCGCATCCCGCGCCCTGGCCTAGGGCGGGCGATTCGCGGTCGGCGCCACTTTTTCCGGCGCCCCGCCCCGATCTCCCGATTTTGTGAACCCCGGAGCCAAAACTCGCCCGACACGCGAAAACCGGGGCGCGGGCGCCCGACCTCTTGTTTCAATTCATTACAGGATTGTGAGACGAAGAACTCAGCGGCCAAATCCAGCAAGCCAAAGATAAACCGGCATGGAGAGACAGATCATCCTGAGCGCGCAAGCGGCGACCTGTGGGATTGTTTTCTTAAGGAGGGTTCATCCTTTGGCGATGTTTCCTTGTCAACTCACGGTTTTCGCAACTATTGGGCGACGTTCACCCTGATGTCCGCCAATCAACGCGCCGCGACGTTCCAGCGCACGGATTTAAACCCTCTTTTCACTCAATGGAGGATAGGGTTATGACTTGATCAGTGAGCGTCGGGGAGACTCTTAACATGCTGAAGCGGACGAGGGCCCTCTTGGGTTCCCTAGCCGTCGTGGCCGTTATGACCCTCGCGCCCGTGACGGGCGCGGCGGCCGACACCTATTGGCAATGCGTGCCGTTCGCCCGCCTGGTGTCCGGCATCCAGATCTTCGGCGACGCCTATACCTGGTGGAAGCAGGCGCTCGGCCGCTACGAGACCGGCTTCCAGCCCAAGGCCGGGGCCGTGCTCTGCTTCAAGCCCACCGAACGCATGCGGCTTGGCCATGTCGCCGTGGTCAGCCAGGTGCTGACCGACCGCATCGTCCAGATCACCCACGCCAACTGGTCGCCCATCGAGGGCTCGCGCGGCAAGGTCGAGAAGGACGTGACCCTGGTCGATGTGTCCCCCTCGGGCGACTGGAGCCAGGTGAAGGTGTGGTACGACCCCAACCGCGACCTCGGCGGATCGACCTACATGACCGAAGGCTTCATCTACCCCGACAGCCAGGCCCGCATGCTGGCCAGCAGCGGGGCCTCGAAGGTCGAGAACACCGCCATCGCCATGGCCCAGTCCGCCGCCAATCAGATGGCCTCGGCGGTGCGCCCGGGCGCCGGTCCGCTGTCCCTGCTCAGCCAGGCGGCCGATTCCACCGACCGCATCGGCGCCCTGCTGGCCGCCGTCGCGCGCGGCGACAGCAAGTAGACCCACCCACGGCGATTGACGGCTGGGCGCCCCGGTTCCACTAGGGGCGCATGCTCAATCTGTTGCGGCGTGGCGCGCCGGGTTTCGAACTCCAGACGCCCCGGGAAGGCTGGCGGCCGCCGGACGGCGCGATCTGGCTGGACCTGCTCAACCCCACCCGCGAGGAAGAACTCGCTGTCGAGGCGGCGCTTGGCCTCGAACTGCCCACCGCAGAGGAGATGGCCAGGATCGAGCCGTCGTCGCGACTTTACCAGGAGGCCGGCGGCACCTTCATGACCGCTTCCCTGCTGGGCCGGGCAGGGGACGAGAGTCCCAAGGTCACGGCGGTGACCTTCGTCCTCGCCAAGGGCCTGCTGGTCACCATCCGCTACGACACGGTTCGCGCCTTCACGGTCTTCGCCGACCGCGCGCCGTCCACGGGGGTCGCCAGCGGGACGGCGGCGCTGCTGGGCCTGCTCGATGCGATCCTCGAGCGCCTGGCCGCCGTGCTGGAGAGCACGGGCGAAGAGGTCCAGGCCGCGTCGGGCGCCATCTTCCGGCGCACGCAGAGCAAGGGCTTCGAGCCGCTGCTGACGGAACTCGCCCAGGCTCAGTCGCTGACCTCGATGACCCGCACCTGTCTGGTCAGCCTTTCGCGGCTGCTCTCCTTCGCCGCACTGGCCCATGAGATCGCCGGCGATCCGGAGTGCGCGGCGCACCTGAAATCCCTGCAGCGCGACGACCAGTCCCTGACCGAGCACGCCAGCTTCCAGTCCACCCACATCTCCTTCCTGCTGGATGCGGCGCTGGGGCTGATCAACATCGAGCAGAACAGCATCATCAAGTTCTTCTCGGTGGTGGCGGTGATCTTCCTGCCGCCGACCCTGGTGGCCTCGATCTACGGCATGAATTTCCGCCACATGCCGGAACTCGACTGGACCTTCGGCTACCCCATGGCGGTGGTGATCATGGTCGCCTCGGCGGTGCTGCCGGTGCTCTGGTTCAGGCGGCGGGGCTGGTTCTGATCTTGCCGCGCCGGCGTCCGCGCTGCGCGTCCGGAGCGAGGAATGGGCCGGTGCAACCGTTCTTTAAGTGCGCCGCGCGATGATGGCCGCTGCACAAGGCGGTTCATGTCCTCTCAAGCCAAACCCCACCACCTGACCCTGGATATCCAGACCGTCCGCGAGGCGGTGGACGCCCACCAGCGCTATCTGCAGGGCCGCTCCGGCGGTCGCCGGCTCAGCCTGACCTACGCGGACCTGTCCAACTGCTCCCTGGAAGGCCTGGACCTGCGCGAGGCCGACTTCGCCGGGGCCAATTTCAGCGGCGCCACGCTGACCCGCACCAACCTGGCCGGCGCGACCCTGTTCGGCTCGGACCTGCGCGAGGCGGATCTGCGGCGCGCCAATCTCAAGCGCGCCGACCTGCGCGGCGCCTGCCTGCGCGGGGCGAACCTCGCCGGCGCCGAGATGCCGGGCTGCGACCTGCGCGAGGGGCGCATCGCCCTGCAGGACAAGCTCGACGGCTTCCGGATTATCCGCCACGAGCATCGGCCGGGCGAGCTGAACAACGCGGTGCTGACCGGCGCCAACCTGGCGGGCGCCCAGATGACCGGCGCCGTGGCCATGGCCAGCGATTTCACCGACGCCAACCTCGCCGGCGCCCAGATGGCTGGCGCGAAGCTCACCCGCGCCGTGCTGGACGGCGCCGACCTCACCGGGGCCGACCTGGCGGGCGCCGACCTGCGCGGCGCCTCGATGAAGCGCACCAACATCACCGACGCCAACCTCAGCCTGGCCCGGCTGGACGACGTGGACCTCTCCGATGTGCTGCGCGCCCCGCAGGCGGTGTTCTATGTCGATGAGCGGCCGTTGAGCGTCATCATCGACGAGCACGAGGCCTATTGCGATTCCAACGGCCGGCGCGGGGCGACCATCAACCTGGCCAACAGCGATTTCCGCGCGCTGCGCACCTTGAAGGGGCGCCGCCTGACCGGCCTCAACGCCCAGGGCTCGATCTTCTTCGGCCTCGATCTGCAGAGCGTGCACCTGCAAGGCGCGGACCTGTCGGGCTGCGACTTCCGGGGCGCCGACATGAAGGACGCCGACCTGCGCGGGGCCAAGCTCGCCGGCGCCCAGTTGGTGCGCGCCGACCTTCGCGGCGCCAAGCTCGGGCCGCTGACCATCGCCGAGGGCCGCTTCGTGCGCACGGACTTCACGCGCGCGACCCTGCGCAACGCCGACCTGCGCGGGGCCCATGCCGTCCGCGCCCGCTTCCTGGAGGCCGACATGACCGGCGCCCACATGGCCGGCTGCGACCTCACCGACGCCGAGCTGGAAGTCTAGACGCCTACAGGGTCAGCCCGGGCGTTTCCTCCGCCCGCGCCGCCGCCAGGGCGTCGCCCTCGAGGGTGATCATCCGGCGCGTCTCCAGGTCGAACGAGACGGCGATCGACTCGGCGACGCCCCAGGGCCGGCCGCTGTCGGGATCGAGCAGCCAATGGGTCAGCCGGCGGAACTGGGCGTCGCCGCCCGAGGCGCCGGAGCGCAGATCCACCCGCTGCCCGGCGCGCGGCCAGTCCAGGTGGATCAACCGGTATTCCAGCGCGGCTCCGCCCACCGGCTTGCCGGCCTTCGCCGCCAGCCGCCGCCGCGCCGCCATCAGGTGCGGCATGCCGTCGGATATCCGGGCCATCAGCATCTCGGGGCGCATCCGCCCGTGGACGTCGCAGTCCTCGGCCTGCACGACGCCCAGCGCCAGCCGCCGAAGGCCCAGCGCCACGGCGGCCTGCAGGCTGGCGCGGCTCTCCACCGGCTCCACGCCGATGCTGCGGGGCGCGATCTCAGCGGGGACGGCCATCCGCAGGGCCAGGGCCCGCTCGCGCAGCCGTGGCGGCCAGGGAAAGGGCCGCAGCTCGCCGGTGGTCACATGGGCGACGACGGTCTGGAAGGCCGCCGCCACCGCGCCGTCCAGGTGGCGCAGCACCAGCAGCAGCCGGGCGTCGCTCTCCCCGATCTCGACCACGCCCCCGGTCATCACCAGGGGCGCGCCGGCCCTGGCCTCGCGGATGAAGCGGATGTGCTGCTCCCGCACGACGAGGGTCGAGAGCCCTTCGGGGGCGAAGGCCCTCGGCATGCCGAGCTCGGCGGCGAGGCCGGCCAGCGCCTCCATGGCCTTGGCCACATAGAAGCGCACGTTGAGGTGGCCCATGGCGTCGCATTCCCAGGTGGCGACGCTTCCCCGCCAGACCTCCACGCCATCGTCCATGCCACACCCCCGATCCAGACCGGGAGACTAGGGGCGACCGCGCCGCGCGCATAGCGCCCGCCGCCGGGGCATCGCTCCGCGGGTCGCGTCCGCGTCGCACTTGTGGCAGACTGGCCGTCTCGGAGGGTCGGAATGGCGAAGAGGGTGCTGGTCTATCGGCACGCGGGCCTCACCCGCGCGACGCACTGGGTCAATGTGCTGGCCTTCACCATCCTGCTGATGAGCGGGCTCAACATCTTTGGAGCCCACCCGGCGCTCTACTGGGGCCAGAAGTCCACCTTCGCCCAGCCTTGGCTGTCGATCGGCGCCGAGGAGCGCGACAACCGCGCCGTCGGGGTAACCAGGGTGGGCGGCGTGAAGTTCGAGACCACCGGTGTCCTGGGCTATTCCGGCAAGCTGAACGCGCGGGTTCCGGTTGCCTTCCCATCGTGGGCCACCATCCCCAGCTACCGCGACCTGGCCGACAGCCGCCGCTGGCACTTCTTCTTCGCATGGCTCTTCGTGACCAACGGGGTCGTCTACTGGCTGGCCGGCCTGATCGGCGGCCACATCCGGCGCGACCTCCTGCCCACCGCCGCCGACGTGGCGCCGCGCAACATCTGGCATGAGGTCGTCACCCATGCGCGGCTGCAGTTCCCCAAGGGCGAGGAGGCGCGGCGCTACAACGTGCTGCAGAAGGGGGCCTACCTGGCGGTGATCGCGCTCTTGCTGCCGCTGATGGTCGGGACCGGTCTGACCATGTCACCGGGGTTCAACGCCGCCGCGCCTTGGCTCCTGGACCTGTTCGGCGGCCGCCAGTCGGCGCGCAGCCTGCACTTTCTCTCGGCGTCCCTGCTGGTCGGCTTCGTCCTGCTGCACCTGTTCATGGTGGTGGCCTCGGGAACCTGGAACAACATCCGCTCGATGATCACCGGCCGCTACGCCATCACCGCCGAAGAGGACGCCGCATGAGCGCCGTCCCCCATCGCCGAGGCTGGCTCAAGGCCGCCGGCGCCTCGCTGGCCGGCCTGTGGCTCGCAGCCTGCGACAGGATCACCACCAATCCGCGCGGCGCGGCTGTCTTGGCCAGCGCCGAGGGATTGACCCGGCGCGCCCAGCGGCGGGTCACCGACCGCAAGGCCCTGGCGCGGGAATTCCCGGCCTCCGAGATCTCTTCCGATTTCCGGGCCAACGGGTCGATCGATCCGGCGGAGAGCGCCTATCGCGCCCACGTGGCGGCCGGGTTCGCCGACTGGCGCCTGGTGATCGACGGCCTGGTCGAGCGCCCCCTGTCGCTCAGCCTGGCCGACCTGCGCGCGGCCCCCGGGCGCAGCCAGATCACCCGGCATGACTGCGTCGAGGGCTGGTCGTCGATCGCCCGGTGGAGCGGCGCGCGGCTGGGTCCGCTGCTGAACCAGGCCGGGCTGAGGAAGAACGCGCGCTATATCGTCTTCCATTGCGCGGACTCGCTGGAGCAGACGGCGGACGGCTCGGGGCGGTATTACGAGAGCATCGACCTGATCGACGCCTACCATCCGCAGACCATCTTGGCCTACGCCATGAACGGCCAGCCGCTGCCTGTCCCGCACGGCGCGCCGGTCCGCCTGCGCGTCGAGCGCCAGCTCGGCTACAAGCAGGCCAAGTACGTCATGCGCCTTGAGGCCGTCGAGGATTTCGCCCACCTGGGCCGCGGCAAGGGCGGGTTCTGGGAGGACCGGGGCTACGAGTGGTACGCCGGCATCTGAGGCGTGCAACCGCTGCGCGATTTGCCGCACGGCGACCGGCTCGGTTAATCGGCGGCCTTAAGGAAAAGGAAGGCGCCGCCAGGCGACAAGGCGGCCATGTCCGCCTCCTCCAAGCCACGCGGTTGGGTTGCGCCGCTCCGGGTCCCGGTGCTGGAGGTCGTCGTGTGGGTGGCGCTTGGCCTGGCCATCGTGGCCGCCGCCGTCGTCGGCTGGGGCGTCACCGCGGCGATGGGTCAGACCGATCGGTCGGCGCGGGCGCGCGAGGAGCGGCTGGTGGCCAACGGCGTGCGGTTGCGCGACGCCGAGATCCGCAAGGTGCTGGAAACCGAAACCATCTGGGACGACGCGGTCGAGAACCTCGACGGCGCCTGGAACGACGCCTGGGCGCAAGCCAACCTCGTCCAGTTCTTCACCACGACCAGCGGGTTCCAGCTGGTCTATGTGTTCGACGGCGAGGGCCGCGCCCGGCTGGCGCACGAGGGCGCGCTCGCCACTTCGCGGATGGCGAAGGCGCCGGCCACGGCCCGCCTGCTGAGCCAGGTGCGCGGCCTGGAGCAGCTTCGCGGCCCGATCGTTCCGCGGCCCGTCAGCCGGACCCTCATCTCCAGGCCGCTGCAGGCCAGCGAGATCGCCGTCGTCGACGGACAGCTCTACCTGCTGGCCGCCAGTCTGGTGCAGCCCGACTTCGGCTCGCGCCAGCCCAGCGCGCGCGCGCCGATCGTGGTGGTCGGCGAAGCGATCGACGACGCCTTCGTTCAGCGGATGGCCCGCTACTACATGCTGGACGACGCGCGCCTCGAGCCGGCCGGGGCGGCGGCGGCGGCGGGATGGGCGCGCAGCCCCCTGAAGGATTCCAGCGGCCGGGTCCTGGCCTATCTGAGCTGGAGACCCCAGAAGCCGGCCGCCGATCTGGTCGGGCGGATCGCCGCGCCCGCGGGCCTGCTGCTGGCGTTGTTCAGCATCTCAGCCTTGGCCTTCGCCCTGCGGGAGCGCGGGCAACGTCGGGTCCTGACCCAGGCGCGCAGCGCGGCGGAACAGGCTTCCGAGTCCAAGAGCGCCTTCCTGGCCAATATGAGCCACGAGGTGCGCACGCCGCTCAACGGCATGATGGGCATGACCCAGCTTCTGCTGCAGAGCGCCCCCACCCCCGAGCAGAAGCCGCTCCTGGACATCATCCTGGAATCCGGCCGGGGCCTGACCGCCGTCCTCAACGATGTCCTCGACCTGTCGAAGATGGAGGCCGGCCAGCTCGACATCGAGATCGCCGAGTTCGACCTGGAGGAATGCCTGGCGGCCGCCTGCCGTCCGTTCGAGTTCGCCGGAGCCGAGGGCGTCCGGTTCGAGCTGGCCTGCGAGGCGAGCGCGCGCGGCCGCTGGCTGGGCGACGACGGGCGCCTGCGCCAGATCGTGGCCAACCTCGCGGGCAACGCCGTCAAGTTCACGCCTGAGGGCTGGGTGCGGGTAGAGGCGGCCGTGGAGGATGGCCTGCTGACCCTGAGCGTCAGCGACAGCGGCGTGGGCATCGCCCGGGACCGCATCAAGGACGTGTTCGAGGAATACGTTCAGGCCGACCGCTCGACCTCGCGCCGGTTCGGCGGCACGGGTCTGGGCCTGCCCATCAGCCGGCGGCTGGCGCGGATGATGGGCGGGGCGATCGAGGTGGAGAGCGTGGAGGGCCTGGGCTCGACCTTCCGGCTTACCGTCCCCCTGCAGCCGGCGCAGTCGCCCGGGGCTCACGCGGCGGCGCCTGAGCGGGAGGCTTCGTTCGACGGCCTGCGGGTCCTGGTGGCCGACGACAACGCTATCAACCGGACCATCCTTCGCGCCCTGCTCGAGCCGCTGGGGGTCGATCTGTCCCTGGCGGAGAACGGCGTGGAGGCCGTGCGCGCCTGGCGGGGCGGCGCCTTCGATCTGGTGCTGATGGACATCCAGATGCCCGAGCTGGACGGGGTGGCCGCGACCCGCCAGATCCGCGCCCTGGAGCGGCAGGCAGGCTCGGTCCGGACACCGATCCTGGCCCTGTCGGCCAACGTCATGGTCCACCAGGTCGCGGAATATTCCGCCGCCGGGATGGACGGCTTCGTCAGCAAGCCCATCGACCTGCAGGCCCTGCTGGAACACATGGCCGGGGCGCTCGCGCCGGCCGCGGCGGATCTCGCCCGGGCGCCGGCTCAGTAAGGCGACTTCGCCACCAGCGCGGCCTCCGCCGCGCACGTCCCGGCATCGGGCGCCGGACCCGCCTTGCGGGCCGCCGCCACTTCCTTGCGCGCCACATCCATGTCCTCGCGGAAGGCGTCCTGCCCATGCAGGGCGGCCACCACGATCGAGCCGTTCAGCCGGCCCGCCTCCACGGCGCTCAGGTTGTGCACCCCGCAGACCAGCCGGCTCTCCCCGAACGCCCGGGCGCGGGCCAGGATCTGGGTGGCGCGGTCGGGCGCCAGCTCGGCCATGATCAGGCCGACGGTCCAGCCCCAGGCGTTGTGGCCCGACGGATAGTCGGGGCTCTTGGCGAGCGTCTCGGTCTTGTCGACGCAGGTCGGCCCCTCGTCGATCAGATAGGGCCGCTGGCGCTTGTAGATGTCCTTGGGGCCGTTGGTGGCCCGGCTGACGTCCAAGGCGATCCGCTGGATGAGGGCGGTGGTGCGGGGCGCGTTGCGAGGCGTCAGCTCGACGCCCGTGGCGCAGGCCAGGTCCTTGAGGATCGCGGTCTGGTCGACATCGCCCTGCGCCATGGACCAGCGGGCGCTGTCCTTCAGCGACCGGGTGGCGAGGAAGGTGGCGCGGTCCGCCTCATAGCGGGTCGTGCCCGCCACCGGGGCGGGGGGCAGGATGGCGTAGCTGTCGGGCAGGGCGTCGCCGAGGTACCCCTGCGGCGCGGGCGCGGCCCCGACCAGGACCATCGCCGAGACCGCCGCCAGTCCAACCTTCCAATGCATCCGCTCGACCTCCGCCAGGGCTCGGGTCTCGCAGAGCTATGTGACGGTTTCAACCTCGGGGTAGGGGAGACGCTAGGCGGTCTTGTCGAACAGCTTGGCCCAGCGCGGCTTCTTGCGGGCCTTCCACGATCCGCGGTGCCAGGCGTCCGAGGCGATCAGCGGCACCACCGTGGTGGCCTCGGCGAACACCATCTGCTCCCAGGTCACGTCGACCTTGCCCCAGGAGCAGGCTTCCTTCAGCGTCGAGGACGAGCAGGCCCCGTCGCGCACGTCGGCGACGGTGATCTGCACGGCGTATTTGTGCATCTCCGCCTCGTGGCCGAGGATCTCGGCGCAGACGACGGTGTCCTGGGCGAAGTTCTTCGGCACGCCGCCGCCCACCATGAAGAGCCCGGTGGTCCCGGCCGCCAGCTTGATGTCGGTCAGCTCACGGAAGTCGGCGACCGCGTCGATGGTCAGGTAGGGCTTGCCGGCCTTCATCCGCTCGACCTGGTGCTTCACCAGGCCGAAGCCAGCCGAGGAATCGACGAACGCCGGGCAGAAGATCGGCACGCCCTCGCGGTAGGCGACCTCGACCAGGCTGTCGGGCTTCTTGGCGTTGCCGGCCGCCAGCCACTTGCCCATCTCGTGGATGAACTCGCGGCTCGAATAGGGG
>CANJXI010000067.1 GCA_947478785.1 Caulobacteraceae bacterium | reverse complement strand
CACGGCGGCGTCGGCGGGATCCTCGGCAACCGCCTGCCGGGCGGCGAGGTCGCGCGCCGAGGCCAGGCAGAGCTCGGCGAGCTCGGCCAGGACGCGGGCGTGCCGCTCGGTCATTTCGCCTGAGGTGTCCACGGAACAAAAGTAGAACATCGGAGGGCCCGATGTCAAGCTCTTTGGCTCAGGCCCGCTGGTTCAGGGTGATGGCGGTGGCGGCGCCGGCCGGGCTCTGGGCGGCGCCGGGGCCGTAGCTGGCGCCGTTCTGCCGCTGGCTGGCGACTTCCTCGGCGATGGCCCGGACCAGCCCTTCGGTGACGGTCTTGGCGGCCTCCAGCGCCCGGCCCTGGCGGGCCAGGACGGCGTCGAAGGCCTCGGTGGCGCGGATCAGGCGGGTGCGGAGCGCCAGCGGGGCCTCCATCACCAGGCCCGGGTTGGCGCGCACCCGGCTGGATTCGTGGCGGTAGATATTGGCCAGCCGCTGAGTCTCTTCCACGTGGGTGATGGCGTCCTGCGGGCGGCGGGCCTCGAAGGCCTGGGCCTCGAAGGCGACCAGAGCGGTCAGCCGCTCGGTCAGCACGATGAGCTGTTCGACGCGTTCCTGGGCGCTGTCGGCGGAGGCGGCGATCATTTCAGTCCCTGCAGTTTGAGCATCTCACGGCCGACCGAATCGGCGACTCCGAGGCCGCCCCGGTCGGAAATCTTCTTGGCCATGGCCTCGGTCATGAAGGACTTGAACATGGTCTCGCCCGGTCCGCCGCCGAAGGGGGCCGAGGTTTCGACGCCTTCGAACATCTGCTGCAGCATGATCGAGAGGAATGAAGATTCGAATGTCTTGGCGGTCTTCCTGATCTCGCCGCGCTTGGCCATTTCCGCGGCGCTGGGCGCGGCGGTGAGCGGCTGGGAGAGGGCGGGCGGCAGGGAAACGGCGGTCATGTCGGCCATCACATCACCTCGATGTCGGCCTGCAGGGCTCCGGCGGCCTTGATGGTCTGCAGGATGGAGATCATGTCGCGCGGTGTGACGCCCAGCGCATTGAGGCCGGAGACCAGGCTGGAGAGCGAGGCGCCGTCCTTCAGCTGCAGGAACTGCTTGCCCTTCTCCTCGTCCACCGAGAGGTCGCTCTGCGGGACGACGGCGGTGGTCCCGCCGCGTGACAGGGGCGCGGGCTGGCTCACCGCCGGGCTCTCGCGCACGGTGATGGTCAGGTTGCCCTGCTGGATGGCGACGGTGGACAGCCGCACGTTCTCGCCCATGACGATGACGCCGGCGACCTCGTCGATGACCACCTTGGCGGGCGAATCGGGATCGACGGTGAGGTTCTCCACCTGGGAGACCAGCGCCATCATGTTCTGGCCGGGGGCCGGACGGATCGCCACGATGGTCGGGTTGTCGGCCACGGCCGTGCCGGGATAGCGGGCGTTGATCACGTCGGCGATGCGGCGGGCGGTGGTGAAGTCGGGATTGCGGAGCGTCATGCGCAGCTGGTTCATGCTGGCGAACTCGAAGCCGATTTCGCGCTCGACGATTGCGCCGGAGGCGATGCGGCCGGCCGTGGGCACCCCCTTGGAGATGGTCGAGCCCGAGGCCCCCGAGGCGCTGACCGAGCCGGTCTGCACGGTGCCCTGCGCCACCGCATAGGCCTGGCCGTCGGCGCCCAGCAGCGGCGTGACCAGGAGCGTGCCGCCCAGGAGGCTCTTGGCGTCGCCCAGCGCCGAGACCGAGGCGTCGATCTGGGCGCCGGCCGCGGCGAAGGCGGGGAGGCGGGCGGTGACCATGACGGCGGCCACGTTCTTGGTGTTGAGGTTGGCGTCGCGGGTGTTGACCCCCAGGCGCTCCAGCATCGCCTCGAGGCTCTGCTTGGTGAAGGGGGCGTTGCGCAGGGCGTCGCCCGTTCCGTTCAGGCCGACCACAATACCGTAGCCGACCAGCATGTTCTCGCGTACGCCCTCGAATTCGACGATGTCCTTGATGCGCGATTTCGCAAGCGCAGGGCCGCTCGCCAGGCTGGCGGCGGTCGCGAGAACAAGGAACAGACGGAGGAAACGGGGCATGAGATTCCGATGAAGCTGCTTCCCCGCCGCCCTTGCGATGTGCGTGCCAGTTCGGCGTTCACGAAAAGGTCAATAAAATCATGGATTGGATGGCGAGGGTGGAGCCACCATCTGAGTCCCGTCGGCAGAAATTGCCCGGCATTAACCATGCTGCAATCTCGTCGGACGAAGAGTGGGCGCCAGTTGACTAGGATGTGTCTGCGCGCAGCATGAAGGTCACCGGACCATCGGGTGTCGGATCGGCCCAGGGGCCGCGCCAGGCGCGTGGCGCCGGCGGCGGCGGATTCCAGGTCGCCATGCCGGCCGCGGCCGCGGGTCCAAGCCAGGTCTCCTCGGTCTCGGCGAACGCCGGCGTCATGGGCGTCGAGGCGCTGATCGCGCTGCAGGACGTGGGCAGCCCCACCGAGCGCAAGCGCCGGGCCGTGCGCCGGGCCGGGCGCATCCTCGACGTGCTCGACGAGATCAAGGTCGCCCTGCTGGATGGCGACCTCAGCAGCGAAGGGCTAGACCGCCTGCGCCGCGCTGTGCGCGAGGAGCGCGCGAACGCCGACGATCCCAAGCTGGAGGCCGTGCTCGACGAGATCGAGGTGCGCGCCGCGGTGGAAGTCGCCAAGCTTGAACGGTCGGCCCATGCGTCGTAACCGCACGAACCATCTTACGGTAATTGAACCGATGTTCGTTTTGATATAAGCCCCCCGCGTGTCTCGGGGTGTTTAGGGGGCTCGGAGTGTCGATGAAGGCAGCCGAAATACTGGCTGAAAGGCCTGAGTACCGTCCTTCCGAGGACGAGGAGTTCATGAACGAGCGTCAGCTTGAGTATTTCAAGCAGAAGCTCCTGAACTGGAAAGAGGACATCCTCAGGGAATCTGGGGAGACCCTCAAGCATCTGCAGAGCGAGACGGAGAATCATCCGGATCTGGCGGATCGGGCGTCGTCCGAGACCGACCGGGCGCTCGAACTGCGCACCCGCGACCGGCAACGCAAGCTGATCTCCAAGATCGACGAGGCGATGCGGCGGATCGAGGACGGCTCCTACGGCTATTGCGAGGAGACCGGCGAGCCGATCGGCCTGGCCCGCCTCGACGCGCGCCCGATCGCCACGCTCAGCCTGGAAGCCCAGGAACGCCACGAACGCCGCGAACGCGTCCACCGCGACGACTGAGGCTTCCTCGATCGCTTTTGCGATATCTCAACGTTCGGCCTATATATGCTCAAATTGAGCATTTCTCCGGCCTGCCCAAAGCGGGTGAAGCGCGCTAGGGGAGGGTGTCTCAAGACGGAGCCCCAAGCGTGACGCACGCCTTCCATGCGATCCACAGCCACGGCTTCGTGCGGGCCGCGGCCTGCACGCCGAGGGTGGCGGTGGGCGATCCCGGGTTCAACGCCGCCGAGACCCTGGCGCTGGCCAAGGAAGGCCACGCCAAGGCCTGCGACCTGATGCTGTTCCCGGAGCTGGGGATTTCGGCCTACGCCATCGACGACCTGCACCTGCAGGATGCGCTGCTGCGCCGGGTGGAGGCGGAGATCGCCGGGCTGGCCGCGGCCAGCAAGGACTTGGCGCCCGTGCTGGTCGTGGGCGCGCCGGTGCAGCACAACGGGGCGCTCTACAACTGCGCCGTGGTCATCGCGCAGGGCCGGATCCTGGGCGTCGTTCCGAAAAGTTTCCTTCCGAACTATCGGGAATATTACGAGAATCGCTGGTTCTCGCCGGGCGTGGGCGTGACCGGCCTGGAGATCGAACTGGCCGGCCAGACCGCGCCGTTCGGGACCGACCTGATCTTCGCGGCCTCAGACCTGGCGGACTTCAGCTTCGCCTGCGAGATCTGCGAGGACTTCTGGTCGCCGACCCCGCCCTCGACGCGCGCGGCGCTGGCGGGGGCGCTGATCCTCTGCAACCTGTCGGCCTCGAACATCGTGGTGGGCAAGGCCGACGACCGGGAGGTGCTCTGCGCCTCGCAGTCGATGCGCTGCCAGGCGGCCTACCTCTATTCCGCGGCGGGACCGGGGGAGAGCACCACGGACCTGGCCTGGGACGGGCAGGCGACGATCCATGAGCTTGGCCGGGTGCTGGCCAAGACCGACCGGTTCCCGGTGAAGGCGCAGATGGCGGTGGCCGACATCGACGCCGAGCGCCTGCGGCTCGACCGTCTGCGGACGCCCACATTCGCCAACGCCGCGGCCGCCGCCGGCAGCCCGGAGCGGTCGTTCCGCAAGGTGCGCTTCGAGCACCGGCCGGCGTTCGAGGACGTGGGCCTGCTGCGCCCGCTGGACCGTTTCCCGTTCGTGCCGGACGATCCGGCGCGGCTGGACCGCGACTGCTACGAGGCCTTCAACATCCAGGTGCAGGGCCTGACCCAGCGCCTGCGGGCGACCAGGACCCAGCACATCGTGATCGGCGTCTCGGGGGGGCTGGATTCCACCCACGCCCTGATCGTGGCGGCCCGCACGTTCGACGCGCTGGATCTGCCCAGGGCCAACATCCTGGCCTTCACCATGCCGGGCTTCGCCACCAGCGAGGGCACGAAGGCGAATGCCTGGGCGCTGATGAACGCGCTGGGGGTGACGGGGGCGGAGATCGACATCCGGCCGACCGCCATGAAGATGTTCGAGGAGATGGGGCATCCGTTCGCCAAGGGCGAGAGGGTCTACGACATCACCTTCGAGAACGTGCAGGCGGGGCTGCGGACCGACTACCTGTTCCGGCTGGCCAACCAGCGGAACGGCCTGGTGCTGGGGACCGGCGACCTGTCGGAGCTGGCGCTGGGCTGGTGCACCTATGGCGTCGGCGACCAGATGAGCCACTACAACGTCAACGGTTCGCTGGCCAAGACCCTGATCCAGCACCTGATCCGCTGGGTGGCGAAGACCGGCCAGTTCGACGCCCACGCCTCGGCGACCATGGTCTCGGTGCTCGACACCGAGATCTCGCCGGAGCTGGTGCCGGCCGGCGCCGATGGGGCGGTCCAGTCCACCCAGGCCAAGGTGGGGCCCTACGAGCTACAGGACTTCAGCCTGTTCCACATCACCCGCTTTGGCCTGCGCCCCTCGAAGGTGGCGTTCCTGGCCTGGCACGCCTGGCGGGACGCGGGCGCGGGGGCGTGGCCGCCGAACTTCCCGGACGAGCTGCGCAATGCCTACAGCCTGGCGGAGATCCGGAAATGGCTGGGGGTCTTCCTGTTCCGGTTCTTCGAGATCAGCCAGTTCAAGCGCTCGGCCATGCCCAACGGACCCAAGGTGATCTCCGGCGGCGCCCTGTCGCCGCGCGGCGACTGGCGCGCGCCCAGCGACGGCAACGCGCGGGTCTGGCTGGACGAGCTGGAAGCCAACGTGCCGTCCGCGCTCTGAGCCGTCAGGTCAGGCTGGCCAGCATCGGCGAGGAGCCGGCGCTGGGGCCCGCGTGGAGGGCCGGCAGGATAGCCTCGATACGGTCGACCACGGCCCAGGCGCCCATGAACTCGGGCGGCGTCAGGCGGGCGTCGACGGTGTGCTGGAAGAGCTCGAAGAGCGGCCCCCAGAAGTTGTCCGGGCTGTAGAACACCACCGGCTTGGTGTGCAGGTCGAGGCGGCGCCAGGACAGGAGCTCGATCACCTCCTCCAGGGTGCCGACCCCGCCCGGCAGGACCACGAAGCCGTCGGCCTCCTCGAAGAGCATCTGCTTGCGCTGGTGCATGGAGGTGACCACCACATGCTCGATGCTTTCCAGCGCGCGCTCCTTGCCCACGAGGAAGTCAGGGATGATGCCCAGCACGCGCCCGCCGGCCTGGTCGGCGGCCCGGGCGGCCGCGCCCATCAGGCCCACGCCGCCGCCGCCATAGACCAGCCTGAGGCCCGCCTCGGCCAGCGCCCGGCCGAACTCCGCGGCGGCCCGCAGATAGGCCGGATCCGCGGCGTCGGAGGACCCGCAGAACACGCAGACGGATTGCAGGTTGCCCCTTGCCGGCGCCACGCTCGATACTCCGGTATGGCCCGCCCGCTGGCGAGCACGCGATGGAAGCCTGTTTAGCTATGCCCTGGGTGGAGGCGTATCAACTGAAGGTCTCGGCAGCCAGGGCGATGCTTGTGGGGTTTGCGGCGGTCGCGGGCCTCGCGGGCTGTGGGAACAGCTCCGAACCGGCGGAGCTGAGCGACGCGGCGCGGGCCGAGCGCGGCGCGGCGCAGGCCGGCTACCTGACCCCGCCCAGCCCGGACGCCGTGCGGCTGTCGGCGGCCGGCGTGGTGCTTTCGGGCGCGGCGCAGGCCGGGGGCAAGGTCCGCCTGGCCACGCCGGCGGGCGCGTTCCAGGAGACCGTGACCGGGCGGGACGGCCGCTGGACGCTGGCGCTCGCGCCCATGTCCCAGCCGGCAATCTATGGGCTTTCGGTCGAGACCAAGGGTCAGCGGGTGCAGGCCGAGGGCTACCTGCTGGTGACGCCGGGCGGCCAGGCGGCGGTGCTGCGCTCGGGCGCGGCGGCGCTGCGCATCGACGCGGCCGGCAAGCCGGCCATCCGGACCATCGACTTCGACCGCGAGGGTGGGGCGGTGGTCTCGGCCTGGGCGCCGGCCGGCGCGGTCGTGGCGCTGCGGGTCGACGGGCGCCCGGCGACCCAGGGCCGTGCCGACCAGCAGGGGCGCTACGAGGCGCCGCTGCAGGGGGCCTTGCAGGGCAGCCACCGCCTCGAGATGTCCGCCGAGGGCTACAACGACGCGGTCGCCTTGCAGATCACCCGGGCCCAGCCCCTTGCGCCGGGGCCGATGCGTGCCCAGAACACCGGGGCCGGCCTCAGGGTCGACTGGACGACCCCCGGGGGCGGGGTGCAATCCACCATCCTCGTGCACTGACGGAGCAGCGATGGCCTTCGCCCACCCTGGAATGACGCGCGGCCACGGCGGCCACGGCGGTGGCGTCGACGTGGGCGAGGTGAAGTTCAGCTTCTGGAGCTCGATGGCCGACCTCGGCCGGCTGGTGATGCGCTCCGGCGCGCCGCAGCTGCGGCTGAGGATCGCAGCCGCGCTGGTCCTGGTGATCATCGGCAAGCTGGCGGGCGTGATCGCCCCTGTCATGCTGGGCGACGCCATCAACACCCTGCGGCCGGTCGCCGAGGGCGGGGTGGTCGTGGGTGCGACCTTCGTTGGCTTGGCCCTGTCGTTCGCCCTGCTGCGGCTGCTCTCGGCCTGCGCGCCCTACGCCCGCGACGCGATCTTCACCCGGGTCTCGCAATCGACCATGGCCAAGGCGGCCGTGGAGACCTTCGCGCATGCCTTGGGCCTTTCGCTCGACTTCCACCAGACCAAGCAGACCGGCACCCTGTCGCGGATCATCGACCGGGGCGCGCGCTCCACCGACTTCCTGATCCGCAGCCTGATCTTCAACCTCGGCCCCACCATGATCGAGCTGGTCATGGCCATGGGCGTGATGGTGGTGCGGCTGGACTGGCGCTTCGCGCTGACGGCGCTGGCGACCCTGGTGATCTATGCGGTGGTGACGTTCAGGATCACCGACTGGCGCCTCTCGCACCGGCGCGAGCTGAACGACGCGGACAACCGGGTGGCCGGTCTCTCGTCCGACGCGCTGATCAACTACGAGACCTTGAAGACCTTCGGCGCCGAGGATCGCATCGTCGGGTCCTACGAGAAGGCGATGGGCGACTATGTGGACGCCAGCGCCCGGGCCAACGCCTCGCTGAACGCGCTGAACGGCGCCCAGGCGCTGATCCTCAACGCGGGCCTGGCGGCGCTGACGGTGATGGCCGGGTTCGAGGTCTCGGGCGGGCGGCTCAGCATCGGCGACGTGACCACGGCGATCTTCCTGCTGTCCGGCCTCTACGCGCCGCTGGGCATGCTGGGTTTCCAGTACCGCGAGATCCGCCAGGCGCTGATCGACATGGAGCAGATGGTGGCGCTGACCGAGCTCGCGCCCGACATCACCGATGCGCCGGACGCCCAGGACCTGCCGCCGGCCAGCGGGCAGGGGGCCGCCATCGCCTTCGAGGACGTGAGCTTCCAGCACGACGCCCGCTCGGTGGGCCTGCGCGGCGTGAGCTTCGCCGTGGCGCCCGGCGCGACCACGGCGCTGGTCGGTCCCTCGGGCGCCGGCAAGACGACGGTGGTGCGGCTGGCCATGCGCCTGCTGGACCCCAAGGCCGGCCGCGTGACCATCGACGGCCTGGACATGCGCCAGGTCAGGCAGGTGGCGCTCCGTCGCGCCGTCGCGCTCGTGCCGCAGGACGTGGCCCTGTTCAACGACAGCCTCTACGCCAACATCGCCTTCGCCCGGCCGGGCGCGGGGACCGACGAGGTCCGCGCCGCCGCCGAGGCCGCCGAGCTCGGCCCGTTCATCGACAGCCTGCCCAACGGCATGTCGACGCGGGTGGGCGAGCGGGGGCTGAAGCTGTCGGGCGGCGAGCGCCAGCGGGTGGGCATCGCCCGCGCCCTGTTGGCCAACCCGCGCGTCCTGATCCTCGACGAGGCGACCAGCGCGCTGGATGGCCCGACGGAGGCGGCCATCCAGGAGACCCTGCGCAAGGTGAAGGCCGGCCGCACCACCCTGGTCATCGCCCACCGCCTCTCGACCATCGTCGACGCCGACCAGATCATCGTGCTGCGGCGCGGGCGGATCGTGGAGCGCGGGACGCACGCCGAACTGTTGGCCAAGACCGGGGAATACGCCGCGCTCTGGCGGCGGCAGACGCGGGAGGCTTGAGGACGGGCTAGTAGCCTCGCTGAGGATGGAGGAGCGCCTCCGATAATCATCCGCAGATGTCGCGACGCGCGACACCTCAACGTCGCCACAAATCCTCGTGGCGACATGTGCTCCGGATTGGGGATCGCGAAATTTCGCTGTAACATCTGCAACAAAAGAATGGCGACCAATTAGAAAATACGCGTGGGAGAAGGCGCATGGGCACCCAACGCAAGGGCCAGGCGAGAGGCGTCCGAACGGGTCTGGCGCTCGGCGCGGTATTTCTGGCCGGCGGCGTGGTCGGGCCCGCCGCGTCCGATCCGCAGTCCAGGACCATCGGCCTGGTGATCACCGGGTGGCACTTCGCTTTGCAGGAGTCGAAGGACGCCAAGTCCGAATGTCCCGCTGGCTTGAACGCCGATGACCTCGAGAACGGCATCGCCCAGGCCAACTCTCAGGAATTACGCAACAAATACGGCCACCATTTCAGTCGCGGGCCGAACGGCGAAATGTCGACCTATGTGCCCCTGGCTGTCGTGGATCCCCTGCCGTTGCGGGAACTCCAGACCAAGGCCGGATTTGGCTTCAATCTGGACGGCACGAACGACGGGCGGGCGACGCCCCATAGCTGCAAGCACGAGAAGTTCACCAATGCCGAGGGTGAACTGGTCGATAATCAAATGGCGCGGGTCTTCGGGTGCGTAGCGGGTTGGCGCAAGGGCGGCTTCGCTGATGAATTCTATAACGAAGAGATTGCCACAAATCCGGCGAACAGAACCCTGATCGAGGTCACTGGCGTCGATGACGAGAGGAACGACCCGGACGTCGATATCGTCATCTACAAAGGGTTGGACAGGTTGTCCAAGGATCCCAGCGGACAATTTATTCCGTTCTTGACCCAGCGTGTTGATACTGAACTTACGGAATTCATTTCAAAGACGCACGGGAAGATCGTGAATGGCGTCCTGATCACGCAAGCCATCCCCGTGGCGCGCCTTCCCCTCCGGCAAATCGCGACGACGGGTGAGCGCAAGATGCACGACCTGCAGTTCCGTATCGTCCTCGAAGGTCCGCGACCCAGCGGCATGGCGGCCGGCTATGAGGATCTGAAGGTCTGGTGGAACATGCAAAAGGCGCACAGCATTTCGGTGGGCCCGGCCCATTTCAGCCCAGCCACCGAGTATCGCCAGGCGCATCGTTACGCCGACGGCCTGCCGGATCCGACAACCGGCCAATGCACGGCGATCTCCACCGCCTATCGGATCAACGCCGTGCGCACCTTCATTGTTCACCCGACGCTCCAACAGCCGCGTCAGCAACGCGTAGCCGTCGCGACGACGGCGCAGCCGCAATGAACCGGCTCCATCTGGGAGATGCCCACATGATCCGTGATCCGAAGTCCGACACACGGCGATCGGCGCCCATCCTGGCAGCGCTCCTCGGCGGCGTGGCGATGTTCGGGGCCGCTGGCGCCGCGGCGTCGGCGGCGGATCAAGCGCCCGCGCGCGTGGAGATAACGGAAGTCGGGCCGGTGTTCGCCACCAGCTCGGGCATGACACTTTACAATTGGGCGGCGGATGCGGCGACGCCGGGCATCTCGAAGTGCACCAATGCCCACTACCAGATCCAGAGCGAGGCCAATTACGGAAATTTTCCGCTGCCGGCGCCGGCGACGCGCAAGACCTGCGCTGAAAAGTGGCCTCCGTTCCTGGCCTCCGCTGACGCTAAGGCGACGGGAGACTGGTCGCTCATCCACCGCCCGGATGGCGCCATGCAATGGGCATTCCAAGGCCGTCCCCTCTACGCATCGGCAAAGGACCACAGGCCGGGCGATGTGAATGGCGAACCCGTGAATGTCCGCGACAGGGCCGGCTGGCATGTCGCCAAGGCGCCCCTCGATTTTCCGCCGGGCTTCAAGCTTGTCCGGTTGCCGGAAGGGCTGGTCCTGGCCACGGAGGATGGCCGGCCGGCCTATGTGCGGCGCGGTGGGCGGATACAGCGGACATCGTCCGCTTCAACGGAACTGCTCCAGCCGATCGCCGCGCCCGGTTTGGGCCACGTCACCGGGAAATGGTCGATCGTCGACGGCGCCGCCGGATCCAGGCAATACGCCTTCGATGGCGAGGCGTTGTATGTGCTGCCGGTCGGCCTCTCGGAGACCGACATCAAGGAAGCCGGATGGACGTCCGCGATCTTCCGGCGCGCCGCCCCGCTGCCTCCGCAAATCCATACCCGGCCGACCATCCTGGGCCATATCTACACCGCGGCCGACGGCAAGAGCCTCTACGTCCTCTCCTGCGCCGAACTCGGCGCGCCGGACGCCCTGCCTTGCGATGATCCGGGCGATGCGGCGGTGTACTGGTCGGCGCTCTGTGGCGCGCCTGCCGAGTGCTCGCGCCGCTGGCGGCCCTATCTCGCCCCGGCCAATGCACGCCCGTCTGGCGAATGGACCATCGAAGAGGTCTCCGATCCGCCGTTCCTCGACGCCGCCGGAGCGACCTACCCGCCAGGAACGCCGAGAGTGAAGGCCTGGGCCTATCGCGGAAAACCGCTTTACACGTTCGTCGACGACGATGTGCCCGGGGAAACGCTTGGCCACGCCATCCAATACTGGAATCGTTCCGCCTTCACGGTGGTCAACACGCCCGGCGAATATCGGGATAACTGACGGCCGGCCCGGGATCTGCGAGATTCCTTCCTGCTCAACCCTGCGCTCTACCAGCTCGCCAGCGGGGTGTTCGCCGCGCCAGTCGCGCGGGCGCCTACCCCGCATTTCTAACGAAGCCGAATAAGGAGCGGCGCTCGCGTTCCGAGCGGCTTACGCAGACAATTCCAAGGTTCGCTATTGGGTCGATCTCCAGTCACATAGGAAAGGGCCTGCGCATGATCACCGTTTGGGGCGGACAGACCTCGCGATCGATCCGGGTCGTCTGGGTGCTGGAGGAGATGGGCCTTCCCTACCGCGTGCGGCAGGTGGACATGCTGGCCGCCGAGCAGGACCCCGAGTTCCTGGCGGTCAACCCCGCCGACTACATACCGGCGATCCAGGATGGCGACGTCGTCATGGTCGAGTCGATCGCGATCATGGAGTACCTGATGGCCCGCTACGGGCCGACGCCGCTGGCGCCTGCGCCGCACGGTCCGGTCTTCCCCGCCTACCAGCAGTTTCTGCACCTGGGCGAAGCCGGCCTCGCGACCTTGATGATGCCCGTCGTGGTCAGCCGCTTCCTCGCGCCCGAGGCCGAGCGGGAGAACTGGGGCGCGACCTGGTGCCTGCAGTCGTTCCAGAAGCGGCTGAAACTGGTCAGCCAACGACTTGCCAGATCGTCCTACCTCGCCGGCGAAGCTTTCACCGCCGCTGACATCTCGGTGACTTACGCCCTGAACCTGGGCCAACGGAACTGCGGCATCATCCTCGGCGACGCCGAACAGGCCTATCTCGCCAGAACGACCGGCCGCGACGCCTACAAGCGCGCCATGGAGCGTTCGCACGAGGGGGTGAACACCTAAACCGCGTTACTTCATTAAGCGTCACGATAACCCGTTCTCGGACGCATGCCGCCTTGGCCGATCGCGTCTTAGCCAAGGCCCACTTCCCTGACCACCGCGGCCGCCCGCAAACGGGCGACGCCCGATGGCGCGTCGGCGCCGGTCGTGAGCAGCCACGCTCGGACGTCGGCCGCCGATCGGGTCCAAAGCTCCAGCACCAGATCGGGCGGCGACTGGCGCGCCGTCTCGTAGGACGGATGCTCGAACACGCCGCCGGAGATCAGGTAGTTGCGGCGGCTGGCGGCCACGAGCGGCGTCGTCCCCGCCAGCGAATCCTCCGCATGGCGGACGAAATCCTCCGCGACCACGCCTTCGGCGCGGTCGTAGAGCGCCACGAGCTTGAGCAGCGCATCGGCGCCGGCCGGGGCCGCGCCGCGCTCGTCGGTGGCGAAGCTCAGCAGGGCGCCCCGATCGAACAGCGCCGCCTCGTCCTCGGCCAGCCGCGCGGCGTTCACCGGGTCGGCCATCCCGCCACCGGTCGCGCCGTCTTCGCCCGCGAACCATATCTGCGTGAGGGCGTCGAAGCCCAGCGCTTCGGGGCGGATCGCCAGGGCGCGCAGCTTCGGCTCGGTGCGCGGATAGCTGCGGGTGTAGGCCGCGAAGGCGGTCGGGAAGACCTCCATGACCAGCGGCACGTGGCCGTGCTCGTAGCGCTTGAAGAACGCCTCCGGCGACATGTCCGCGCGCTTCGAATAGAGGCCGACCACTTTCGCCATTGTCCGGCTCCCTGCTACGGTCCCTATAAGCCGATTGGGAGGATGGCGCCGATGTCGAACACGCTGCAACTGGACCCCATCACGCCGGCGGTCGGCGCGGTGATCAGCGGCGTCGACCTTCGCGAGGCGCTGAGCGGCGACACCGTGGCGCAAATCCGCGCCGCGGTGCTCAAGCACGGCGCGGTGTTCTTTCGCGACCAGGACCTGACCCAGCCCCAGACGGTCGCATTCCTGAAGCCGTTCGGGCGGCTCACCGTCGATCCCTACACCCTGGGCGGCGGCGCCGATGTCCCCGAGGAACTGACCGTCCACGACATGGAGACCAACAACAGCAACGCCACGGCGACGCAGTTCTGGCACTCCGATTCCTCACACACCGCCGCGCCCGCCTCGATGCTGATGCTGCGGGCGCTGGAGCTGCCGCCCGAAGGCGGCGGGGACACCTGCTGGAGCAACATGTACCTAGCCTATGACTCGCTGTCCGAGGCCGTGCGGCGGATGATCGATCCGATGGAGGCGGTGCATTCGGACTGGCGGGTGTTTCCGCTTCTCGACCGGGCCTATACCGCGATGCTCAACAAGGGCCTGAGCAACGCGCACCCCGTGGTCCGCGTGCATCCCGAAACCGGGCGCAAGGCGCTGTTCGTCAACGAGCTGTGGACGGAGCGGCTGGTCGGCGTTCCCGAAGACGAGAGCCGCGACATCCTTGAGATGCTCTACGCCCAGACCAGGCGTCTGGAGTTCATGATGCGCTGGCGCTGGCGGAAGAACGACGTGGTGTTCTGGGACAACTGCGCGTTCCAGCACTATGCGGTGCGCGACTATACCGGACGGCGGGTGCTGCAGAAGGGCTACATCAAGGGCGAACGGCCGTTCGGCCCCGCAAGCCGGAAGCTGGCGGCTGAATAAGGCCGGTTCACCGTCCGCCCGCACCCCGGCGCCCCACCGGCTCCGCCACATCCGCCGCCACCCGCATGCCGTAGCTCGCATAGCGGATGTTGGGGAGGCTGCCGAAGCGGGCGGCGGAGCGCAGGCGGTAGGGCGCGCGGGGATCGCCGGGGGTGGGCGGGGCCGAGAGGTTGAACCAGGAGCCGCCCCGGCGGCCGCGCAGCAGGCAGTTGCCGGACTTCCAGGCCGAGCCGTCGGCGGGGGCGCCGTAGTAGGTGTCGTTCCAGCAGTCGTCGAGCCACTTCCAGACGTCGCCCACCGTGTCGTAGAGGCCGAATTGGTTGGGCGGGAAGGTCCCGGCCCGGGTCGGCTTGCCGATCGGCTTGCCCGGCGTGCAGCCGTCGCAGTTGGCGTGGCCCAGGCCCACGGTCTCGCCCCAGTAGTAGTCGGTGGTGGTGGTCCCGCCGCGCACCGCATATTCCCACTCGGCCTCGGTCGGCACGCGATAGGCGCGGCCGGTCCTTTTGCTCAGCCAGTCGGCGTAGGCCTGGGCGTCGAAGTAGTTGATGCAGACGACGGGCTCGTCGTCGGCCTGGTCGATGCCCGGACGGCGCCAGTCGGCCTGCGGGTCCCAGGCGAAGGCGCCGGACTGGAAGGTGTAGCAGCCCTTGGCTGTGTAGCCGGTGGCGGCCACGAAGGCGGCGAACTCGCCGCGCGTCACGTCGCCCCGGCTGATCGCCACGGGCTTTTCGATGAGCACGCGGTGCGGCGTCTCCGAGCGCGCGTTGACCCCGCCGGCCGACAGCGAGCCCATGGTGAACTCCCCGGCCGGGATGACCGTCATCACCGGGCCTTGCGCGAAATCCCAGAGTTCGGTGGGCGCGCCCGCGACCCTGTAGATGATCGCCGGGTCGGTGAGGCGCGGATCGGCCGGCGGGGGCAGCTGCTGCAGGGTCATCATGGGGATCTGGTTGGCGCTGACGGTCTGTTCGGCGTTCAGGGCCGCGGCGTTGGTGATGTAGGTGGCCGCGCCGTCACGGTCGCCCGCCTTGGCGAGGCACTGGCCGAGACCCAGGTTGGCGTCGGCGTTGGTCCGGTCGATGGCCAGCGCCTGGCGGAAAGTCGGGCCCGCGCCCGCGCAGTCGCCGGCCTTGGCGAGCGCCAGCCCGTCGTTGGTCAGCCGGGCCGCTTCGGCGCGCCGGGCCGCCGTGAGGCTGTCGGCGCCAGCCAGAAGCCGCTTGCGGATATAGCGGTATTGGTCGCCGACCTCGGCCTTGCGCGCGGCGACCAGGGCGGCGCTGCGTACTTCCAGGGCCGCGACCCGGGCAGGCAGGCCAGGGTGGGCCGCCTGCCATCGAGCGAACTGCCTGGCGCGCTCCGCCTGCCAGGGGGAGGGGCCGGCCGCCTGGGCCGTTCCCGCCACCGCCACCGCCAGGGCCGCCGCCACCCATCCGATCCCGCCGATCCTCGCCATGCCGCGTCCTCCGCTACTAATTGGTCCCGCGCCGGTGTCCCCGGACGCGTCCTTATTCAGCCCGGCTGATCTCCAGGCCCGCGAGATCGCCGGCGCTTCGCCAGGCCGACAGAATCTCGTTGAACCTGTTGATCCCGCCCTGATAGGCGCCCGACGTCATGCCGCCGCCGGGATTGCCTTCGTTGTTGTAGTAGCCGGGGGTGCAATCCATCTGGAATTTGGTGGCGTCGACGGCCGTGTCCCGAATCTCCTGGACCCAGGCGTCCTGGGCCGCCTCGCTGGGTTCGACGGTGAGGCCCTGGCGCTTCTGGGTTTCGGCGATGACGTAGGCGATGTGCCTGGCCTGCTCGTCGAACATCTGGGTCATGTTGAACCCGACGGCGTTCTGACTGACCCCGATGTAGAACCAGTTGGGAAAGCCACGGGTGCTGAAGCCGTGCAGGGTCTTCATGCTGCCGAGGCCGCCTCGCCAGTGATCGAAGAGCGACTTGCCGCCCCGGCCTTTGATCTCGAAGCCCATGCGCCGCTTGAAGTCGGAGGTGATCTCGAATCCGGAGGCGTAGATGATGCAGTCGACCTCATACTCCACGCCGTTGGCGACCACGCCTTTCGGGGTGATCCGTTCGACGCCCTTGGCGTCGCTGACGTCGACCAGGGTGACGTTGTCCTGGTTGAAGCACGCGAGGAATTCGTCGTTGAAGGTCGGCCGCTTGCACATCCGGCGGTACCACGGCTTCAGGGCCTCGGCGGTGGCGGCGTCCCGGACCTCGTCGTCTACCCGCTGGCGGATCCCGTTCATGATCTGATGGTCGGCGACCTCGACGAGGAAGGCGGTTTCCCGCGGGGTCTTTGGGGCCTCGCGCGCGATCAGGTCCCGCAGCGCCTGTGAATTCTTGTTGACCCGGTTGTCGAAGGTCTCGGCGAGGTCGTCGGCCACCGGGACGCCCTGGAGCATGTCGGCGAAGGCGCGCCGCCGCTCGTCCTGCCAGCCCGGCGCCTGGGACCTGTACCAGTCGACATCCGTCTCCTTGTTGTTGCGGAAGCCCAGGGTGGAGGGCGTGCGCTGGAACACGTGGAGATGCCTGGCGGCCCAGGCGACGCGCGGGATGCACTGGATGGCGGTGGCGCCGGTCCCGATGATCGCGACGCGCTTGTCGGCCAGCCGGGTCAGGGGGCTGTTGACCCCGCCGCCGGTGTATTCGTAGTCCCACCGGCTGGTGTGGAACGAATGGCCTTCGAAATCCTCGATACCGGGGATGCCCGGCAGTTTCGCGCGGCTGGCGGTGCCCAGGCCGTTGATGACGAACCGGGCCCGGATATCGTCGCCGCGGCTGGTGCGCAGGCGCCAGCGCTTGAGGCCCTCGTCCCATTCGAGTGAGCGGGCGCGGGTCTGGAAGTAGGTCCGGTCATAGAGGCCGAAGCGCCGGCCGATGAGCTGGCAATATTCGAAGATTTCGTCGGTGAACGAGTAGCGGTTCTCCGGCACGAAGCCGGTTTCCTCGAGCAGCGGGAGGTAGCTGTAGGATTCGACGTCGCACTGGGCGCCGGGATAGCGGTTCCAGTACCACGTGCCGCCGAAGTCGCCGCCGGCCTCCACGATGCAGAGGTCCTGGATGCCGACCTCTTGCAGCCGGGCGCCGGCCAGCAGGCCGGAGAAGCCGCCGCCGATGATGGCGACGTCGACGTCCCGTTCGACCGGATCGCGCGCCAGCGGCGCGGCGTAGGGGTCGTCCTCGTTGTAGTGCAGGAATTTTCCCGAAAGTTCGGTGTACTGGTCGTCACCATCGGGCCTCAGGCGCTTGTCGCGTTCCTCGCGATACCTGTCCCGGATGGCGTCCACGTCGAAGCCGAACCTGAGGTCTTTCGAACCAACCGTCATTGATGTTTCTTCCCCAAACGCCGGCCGGCCTCTGGGCCGGAGCGCAGTCCTATTATGTCGTGACGCCGCAGGCTTGCGCGCCCTGTCGCCGGAATCAACCGTCACAGCCGGAGGGGCAGCCTCAAGACGACAGCGCGCGCTTCACCCGCTCCAGGGCCGCGAGGATCGGATCGACGCCTTGCACCAGCCCGGGCTTCATCATGATGGTGATGTAGCCGGCGCCGTTGGCACGGTGGATGTCGCGGATGGCGCGCCAGGCCTCCGGCTCGTCGCCCAGGTAGGTGATGCGGCCCTCGACGCCGATCGCCGCAGGGTCGCGGCCGGCCTTGAGCGCCTCCGCGCGCATCCGCGCCATGGCGACCTCGGGCTCCAGCCACTCGGCGGTGCGCTTGATGGCGCCAGGGGTCTTGTCGAGCTGCGGGAAGAGCGGCATCCAGCCGTCGGCCGTGCGGCCCACGCGGCGGATCACGGGGTCCGACGTGCCGCCGAGCCAGATCGGTATGGGCCGGGTCAGCGGCATCGGGTTGAGGCCGGCGTGCATGATCCTGTGGAACCGGCCCTCGAAGTGGACGAGCGGTTCGGTCCACAGCTTGCGCAGCACCGCGATCTGCTCCTCCAGCATCGCGCCGCGATCCGCGAAGGACATGCCCAGGCTTTCGTACTCGACGTAGTTCCAGCCGGTGCCGAGGCCGATCCGCAGCCGCCCGCCGCCGGACAGAATGTCGACCTCCGCGGCCTGCTTGGCGACCAGGACGGTCTGCCGCTGGGAGACGACGAGGATGTTGGTGGCGAAGGCCAGGGCGCGGGTGACGCCGGCCAGGAAGCCGAACAGCACGAACGGATCGCGAAACACATTGTCCTCGCGGTAGGGCCCCTTCAGCACCTCGCGGTCGTAGTGGGCGGAACTGGCATTCACCACGTGATCGAACACCGACAGGTAGCCGAACCCCAGGGCCTCCAGCCCCTGGGCGAAGGCGCGGACCGCGCCGGCGTCGGTCGGCAGGTCGTCGGTGGGCAGCACGGCGCCGAGTTGCATGGTTCTCTCCTCGAGTGGCTCGCCGTGGGGATGGGCCGCAGCCGCCCGCCTCACACCATGTAGGAGCGCTCGATCATGCCCAAGGCCTCTTCGTCGCCCCAGCGGTAGCGGGCGGTGCCCTGCAGCAGGTTGGTGAACAGGGTCGCGCCGGCCTGGGCGTCGGGCCGGACATCCTTGCGGGCCGGCATGAAGGTGATGGCGAAGGTCTCGGCGGCAATGCGGATGTCGCCGCGCGCGGTGCTCAGCGTGATGGAGACGTCCTGGCCCGAGGGCCGCATGTCGCGCGCCCAGGGGATGCCGACGATCCGGGCCGGCAGCACCTCGCCGTCCTCGTGCATCACCCAGGCCTCGATGAACTTCTCCGACCCGTCGGGCCGCGGGTGGTAGGCCATCAGGCCGAAGGCGCGGCCGCTGGGGAAGACGGCCGACTGCCAGCAATGGCCGAAGAAATCGCCGGGGGGCGTGCGCGCGCCGCCCGTGCGGTGGATGCGAAGGCCACCGCCGGAGAACGGGATCTCCTGGCCGTCCACCCGGACATAGCCCTCGGCCTTGAAGAGCTGTTCGAAGCGCTCCTCGCCCGGGATGAAGCCCTTGCCGCCCAGCGCGCCCTGCTTCCAGGCCGGGGCCGCGGCGCGGGTGTCGAGCTCGATCTTGACCGGCGCGCGGCGGAAGGCCGAGGTGTCGCCGCCGGGCCGGGCGCGGCCGGCCATCTGGTCCTCGACGCTCATCTCCAGGGCCTCGCCGTCATAGGCGAAACGCCAGTGGTCGAACGGTTTGACGCACTCGAACCGCATGGGACCGGCGCCCAGCACGCGCGGCTGGCCAGCGGCGTTGCTGACCGGCAGCGCCGGCGCCTGGCTGAAGATGTGGAAGATCCGCCCGTCGGCCAGGACCACATTGCCCATCAGCATGCGCTGGGTGTCCCAGGTCGCGCCCACCACCTCGACGGCCATGCGGGGGAGGGTCACCCGACCGGCGTCGTCCCACAGCCACATCGACGTGCCTTCGCGGAATTCGGGATCGGTGGGGGTCGAGGCGGTCACCTCGTCCATCGAAGCGTTCAGGCCGGCCGTCAGATCCATCGCGATATTCCTCCCAGGGCGAACTTGCGCCGCGCCGGGGCAGTGCGCCCGATTTCGCCGCGCCGTACACCTCCCATCCGGGAGCCGGTGGGCGAGGGCGGTACGGCGACACAGGATTACGGGATCACGGGACCGTCAAGCTGACGGACGACGCTGAGTCCAGGTCTGCGCCGGATGGGCCTGGAGCGGCGCGCGGCCGGCCGCCTGCTCAAGGCTGTCGAGGTCAAGGATCAGGATTCCGGTCGGCTCGACACGCACCATGCCTTCGCTCGCCCACACACCCAGCAGCCGGCTGACGGTATCGCGCTGCAGGCCGGTGTGGGATTCCAGGGTGCCCTCGCCGGGGCGGATTGGCACGCGCAGGCCGCCATCCTCCTCGCGGCCGTGCTCGTCCGACAGCCGCTTCAGGCCGCGCGCCAGCCGGGTGCCGGCGTCGTGCAGTAGGATCTCTTCCAGCATCTGATCGGAGGAGCGCAGGCGTTTGCACAGCAGGGTGACCACCTGAAGCATGGCGGCGGGCGATGCCTGCAGCACCGGCATGACCGCCTCGCGTTCAAGCTGCAGGACCTGAGTCGGCCGCACGGTCACCGCGCTCGCCGTCCGCGGCCCTTCGTCGAGCAGGGCGATCTCGCCGAACAGATGGCCCGGACCGGCGATGCCGAGGACGATCTCGCGGGCGTCCAGGGCGTGAACGCACAGCTTCACCTGGCCGCTGAGGACGACGAAGAGCGTCGTTTCGTAGTCGCCTTCCAGGAACAGGATGTGATTGGCCGGCAGGGTTCGCGCCAGACCCGCGGCCAGCACCGCTTCGAGCGCTTCGGGGGGCAGCCCTGAAAAGAGCGGCTGCCGCTGCAGCATGGTTTGCAGGGGCTCGTCGATATCGACGCTCATGGGACCCCCTGGTCAGCACCGCGCGCCAACGAGGCGAGGGCGGGCGCACCGCATTTGGCGGACATCTTACGTAGCAAGACGAACACGGCCGACCTATTCACAGCGACGATGACAGCGTCACTGTGCCGAGCCGCGTACGATTTCTCAAGGGGTTCCATCCTTGTCCGGACAATACCGGCTGTTCGCCTAAATCGCGGGACATTCCGCACGCCTGTCGGGGCAGATACGGACCGACCGGCGTCTTGGATGCATAGTTAATGCACGGAAGAATCCGGCGGGTCCGGCGGATAGGTGAAGGGGCGGTCGTGGACCCAGGTCTCGAGGAGGCGGTCGGCGGCGTCGAAGCCGTCCATCAGCGCCGCTTCCTCGCCGGCCTTGGGCGGGCAGCCCTTGGCGAAGTCCTTGAACGCGTCGTGGATCTCGGCGCGGGTCTGGGCCAGGTGCGCGGGCATGTCGCCGTCCAGCGAGAAGCCGGAACTGAGGTTCAGGCCCTCGCAGCGGGAGAACTTCATCCAGAGGCCGACGCCGTCATGGTCCACGCGGTGCAGGACGAGTTCAACGCCCTCGACGGCGCGCTCCAGCCTGACGTCGCGGTCGCTGTCGTCGCCGGGCCTGCCGCCAGTGTCCGCCACCGTCCAGCCGCCGAGCTGCTGGGTGTGGTCCAGGGGGCCGGGCGCTGGTGGCGGGCCCTCCGGCGCGGCCTGGGCCGAGCCGCCGCCCGACTGGACCAGGCCCAGACCCAGGGCCAGCAGGACCGAAACGAAGCGCTTCATGCAGGCTTCTCCGATGAGGCGAGGTGCGCGCCCCGAACGCCAGGCGGGACCCGGAGCGATTTGACTCGCGCGACCGTCATTGCCTAGCGTGATCCGGGCCGGCGAGCTGACGGTCGTCGCCAGATCACGGGAGGATCAGGCATGCCGGATGCGGGCGCATCGCTCACAGTCTCGCCTCGAAGCCCCATCATAGGCGCGGACATCCATGGGGTCGACTTGTCGGCGGAACTCGACGACGGCGTGATCGCCGCCATCCGCAGCGCGCTGCTGAAGCACAACGTCATCTTCTTCCACGGCCAGTCCCTGACGCCTGCCCGGCAGACGGCGCTGGCCCGGCGCTTCGGCGAGGTGCTGCACCACCCGGCGCGGGGCTTCTATCCCGAGAGCGACGACGGCCTGATCGTCATGGACCAGATCCCGGACGAGACGTTCCGGATCAATGGCAAGAAGGTGATCGGCAGCAACTGGCACATGGACAACCTGTTCATGGAAACGCCGCCGCTGGGGACCATCCTCTACGCCGAGCGGGTCCCGGACTCCGGCGGCGACACCTGTTTCGCCAGCCTGGGGGCGGCCTACGATTCCTTCTCGCCCGCGTTCCGATCATGGCTGGACGGGCTGACGGCGCTGAATTCGCTGGCCGGCTTTCAGACGGGCGGGACGGCGGAGGTCGACGGACCGCACGCCAGCGTTCATCCGGTCGTTCGCGTGGACCCGGAGACGGGGCGCAGGATGTTCAACGTCAGTTCGAACTGGACCCAGCAGATCTGCGAACTCGATCCGATCGAGAGCAAGGCCGTGCTCGACCTGATCTACCAGCGGATCGCCACGCGGCCGGACTTCCAGTGCCGGTTCAAGTGGCGGGAAGGCTCGGTGGCCTTCTGGGACAACCGCGCGGTGCACCACTACGCGGTCGGCGACTACACGAGCCAGCGGACGATGCACCGCGTGATGATCGCCGGCGAACGGCCGCGCGGGGTCGGGGGCCTGGCCGGCGCCGACGTCGGCAGCACCGTCGCCGCCTAGACCCTTTCCGGTTCAAGTGGAATCACTTGAACCGGATGAAAAGGGTCTATCTTCATAGGTTTAGAGCGCGTCGGACGGGTGAACCGGTATCCACTTCACCCTGACGCGCTCTAGGAGCTGTGGACAGTTACCGCAGCCATAGGACGATGGCAGCGAGCGTGACGACGGCGAGGTAGTTCCTGGCGGTCTTCTCGAAGCGGGTGGCGACGCGCCGGAACTGCTTGAGCTT
>CANJXI010000066.1 GCA_947478785.1 Caulobacteraceae bacterium | reverse complement strand
TATCTGGCGACCCAGACCCCGGCCGAACGCCTGCGCCTCCAACGGCCGGAGAACGCCGAGGAGTTCAACAAGAAGTACAAGGTCGACTACATCCACCGGCCCGACGGCAAGAACGTCTGCACCAATCCGGAGGTGTTCGACCACGCGCCGCAGCGGCTGGTTCAGAGCAAGATGGCCTATGGACTGGACCTGGATGGAAACGATGGGTCGAAGCCCGCGTCGGCGGACACCTGTCCGCACCAGAATTTCCAGGGCCCGGGCGGAGAGGCCGGCGTCGACAACCAGTACTACCGCGCCATCGCCTGCAATCTCTTCTGGCGCGGCAAGGAGGGCGGCGTCGGCGACAGCATCGCGGCCGCCAAACAGGGCCGCGCCACCAGCGGCCAGGCCTATGTGCTGATGGTGCGGGGGGTCGATGACTGGCGCAACGACGACAACGTCGAGGTCACCATAGCCTCGACGCCGGACACGCCCTCGACCGACAACGCCAAGGCGATCCTGGCCGGGGGCAGCCTGACCCTTTCGGACGACCCGCGCTGGCGCAATGTGGGGCGCGGCCGCATCCACGACGGCGTGCTGACCACCGACCCCATGGACATCCGCCTGCCCTCCATGTGGAACACGACGCCGGGCAGCATCTACCTGAAGCGGGCGCGGCTGCGGCTGGAGGTCCTCCCGACCGGTGAATTGAAGGGGATCGCCGCCGGCTATCAGCCGCTCGAGAACCTCTACGGATCCACGCGACAGTCCGGCTACGCCCTGGCGGCCGCCGTCGGCGTCGACTGCGCCTCGATCTACAAGACCCTGAAGAGCGTCGCGGACGGTGATCGCGACCCGCGGACCGGCCAGTGCACATCGCTGTCCACGGCCTTCGACGTCGCCGCCTCGCCGGCTTACCTGTTCGACAAGGGGGATGTCCTGGTGGCGAACCGGGTTGGACGCAGGCTGACGGTTTCGGATCGTCGGTAGGCCGTAAGCGCCAGCGCCGGCCTCGGCTCAGGGCGCCTGGATGAATTCCACGGTGTAGCCGTCAGGGTCGGCGATGAAGCCATAGGCTCTCGGCCCGGCTCCGGGATCGCCGCGCAGCGAGGCGTAGCCGGTTTGCGCGGCGCGGGCGAGGGCCGCGCGCGCTGGGCACCCTGAAGCCGATCCAGACGAGCTTGGCGAACTCCGGCGCGGGCTTGGCTCCGCGCTGTTTCACCAGGACCACCAGGGGATCGGAGAACGATCCGGTGAAGTTCATCGGGATCTCGACGAAATCCCGTTCCGGATCGGTGGCCGCCGGCGCGGCGGGCGCCGGCATGCCGGGCGCCACGGCCTGCTTCAGCCCGATGACCTGGGTATAGAAGGCGTACGACTTCGGAAGGTCGGAGACGGTGATCTTCGAGAGCATGACCTGCCGCGGCGGCGCCTGGGCGCCGGCGGCCAAGGCCCAGGCGCTGGCCGCGACGAATGCCGCCATGGCGGACGACAAATGGATCGCCGTCCGGCGGCGCGCTGAGCGGGAGCGTCGCATCGGTCAGGCGACGGCGAGGTCTTCGCCGAAGTATGGCCGCATGCCCGCGTCGGTCACGTTCGGCGCAGCCCCGGCCGGATCGCGCAGCCAGGTCCACATCCGCCGGAAGTCGATCGGCCCGTTGACGCACGAGCGCCCATAGTCGCTCCGGTAGTAGTTCTTCACGCGCGGATCCATGTAGAGCATCAGCGCCTGCTCGCGATCCAGTTCGTCGTTGAACCGCCAATAGGCCTCGCTGGTGACCTCCACCGATCGCTTCTTCTGGGCGATCAGCCCGCCGATGCATTCCAGCGCGAAATGCATCTCCATCTCCAGCAGGTCGACCACCTGGAAGCCGCCGAAGTTGTTGGTGTTCGGGCCATAGCCCATGAAGAAATTCGGGAAGCCGGGCAGCATGGAGCCGAGGTAGGCGCGCGGGCCGTCCTTGGCCCACAGCTCATCGACGCGGGCGCCGCCCCGGCCGCGCACGTCCATCGGCCACAGGAATTCGTTGGCCCGGAACCCGGTCGCGTAGACGATGACGTCGAAGGGATATTCGACGCCGCCGGCCATGATCCCGTCCGGGGTGATCCTGTCGATCCCGTCGGTCACCAGGGTGACATTGTCGCGCAGCAGCGCGTCGAAGATGCTGTCCTCGGTGTCGATCATGATCGGCCGCGACGACATCGGCGGCGCGGCCGGGATCATCTTCTCGATGAGCTCGGGGCGGCTCGCCAGCTTCTTGGTCAGGAAGGCGATGCGGTCGTCGCGCACCTTCTTGTTGGCCGCGCTGCCCGCGTAGGGATCCTCGAAGTCGGGGTCGAACCGGACCGCCGCCTGCGTGCCGTCCGGCCCCGCCGTCCAGCTCAGCCGCAGCCGGGCGAAGTTCACGTAGTAGGGAAAGTTCCTGTCGAGCCACAGGGCCTGCCAGGGCAGGGGGCTGACGTAGAGCGGGTTCTCGTAGCACCAGCTCGGTGTCCGCTGGAAGAGCGCGGCGCTCGCCGCCGTCTTGGCCAGTTCCGGCAGGGTCTGGTAGCCGGACGCGCCCGAGCCGATGACCGCGACCCGCTTTCCGGCGACGTCGAGGCCGTCCGGCCACTGGGCCGTATGGCAGGCCGTCCCCTTGAAGGTCTCCATGCCCTCGATCTCGGGCATCACCGGCCGGGAGAGGAAGCCCACGCAGCTGATCACCGCGTTGACCCGCCAGGTGCGCGGGCCCGAAGGCGTGGTGGCCGTGAGTTCCCACTGCTGGGTGTCCTCATGCCAGGCCATGGCTTTGACTTCGGTGTTGAACTCGATGTGCTCGCGGACGCCGAAATTGTCGGCGACCCACTGCATGTACTTGAGGTTCTCGTCGCGCGGACAGAAGGCGTAGGGATAGGGGAAGTCGATGCCGAACAGGTGCGTGTAGCTGCGGCTGGGGGAATCCACCCGCGCCCCCGGATAGCGGTTCTCGAACCAGGTGCCGCCGACCTCCGGGTTCTTCTCCAGCACCACGAAGGGCACGCCCGCGCGCTTCAGGTGCACCGCGGCGTCCAGGCCAGATAGGCCTGATCCGATGACGCCCACCAGGAAGTTGTCGCGCTGCCCGGGCGCGGGCGGCTCCTTCCACTCCAGGCCCCTGGCCCAGGGATTGAGCGCGCTCTGCTCCATCCAGATGCCGCGCTCGGCTTCGGGAAGATCGACGCCCGCGGTCAGGCTCAGGCTGTCGTAGAGCCGGTCGGCGGGTCCCGGCCCGATCTCGCCCGCGCCGCCGTCGCGATAGGCTCGCATGAACGCCACCGCCTTGGCCCGCAGCAGCGCCGCGTCGGACTCCCTGGTCATGCGGTTGGTCGGGCGGCCCGCGATCATGTCCTGCGTCACCTGCGTCGAGAGGATCTCCTCGTCACCGGTCAGCTGGTACAGCAACCCGCGCAGCACCATCGGGTCGGCATGCTTGATGGCGTCGTCGATGGTCTCGTCGGTCGCCGACAGCAGTTCTTGGCGAACAGTCATGATTGAAGCTTCCTCCCGTCAGGAATTTAAGCGCCGACTTCGGCGTGAGGCAATTGTCCGCGCGCGGGTGGCTACTGCACGACCTTGCCGGCCCTGAGCTTACCCAGCGCCTCCGCCGAATAGCCGACCTCGGCGAGCAGGGCGTCGGTGTGTTCCCCGAGCTTGGGCGAGCCCTTGGGGTCGATCGGCCCGGCGTGCCCGTTGAACGTCGCCGGCCCCGACACCAGGCGGACCGTCTGGTCGCCGATGTCCAGGTTGAAGACCATCCCGTTGGCCAGCGCCTGGGGATCCTCCGAAACCTCATGGACCGTGCGGTTCAGTTCCCAGGGCGCGTCCCAGGCCTCGAACCCTTCGCGCCAGTCCGCCCAGTCGCGTTCGCCGATGCGCTCGGCGATCGTGTCGGCCAGGGCCTCTCCGTTCTGCTGCCGGCCCTGCGGGTCCTTGAAGCGCGGATCGGCCTGGAGTTCCTCCAGTCCCAGCAGCTTGCAGAGCGATGGCCAGACCGGATTCGGATCCAGCAGCGTGAACTGGATCTGACGGCCGTCGCGGGTGATGTAGCCGTTCAGG
The DNA here is from genome assembly GCA_947478785.1 of Caulobacteraceae bacterium. Taxonomy (GTDB): domain Bacteria; phylum Pseudomonadota; class Alphaproteobacteria; order Caulobacterales; family Caulobacteraceae; genus Phenylobacterium. The sequence continues at coordinate 18,239 of CANJXI010000066.1, read as the reverse complement.
AAGGGTGACCTGGTCCCGCCTTCGGGGTGGGTCTCGTAGTCCGGGTGCTGGGAATAGGTGACGTCCGCCGAGAGCATCCAAAGCGCGGTCGACAGCAGCGAGGCCTCGACCACGGAGGGCTCGCCGGTCGCGGCGCGCTTGTAGAGCGCGCCTGAGATGGCGAAGGCCAGGGAGACCGATCCCGAGTGGTCGCCGAACGCCGCCCGGGGCGGCGTCGACTTGTTGCCCGGGATGGTCATGGCGTGGCAGAGGCCGCCACGGGCCCAGAACGACACGGCGTCATAGCCGGCCTTGTCGGCTTCGCGGCCCTTGAAGCCCACGCCGTTGCCGCGGGCGTAGATGATCTTCGGATTGCGCGCGCGCACGTCGTCCACGTCCAGGCGCAGCGCCCGGATCGCCTTGGGGCGCAGGCTGGTCAGGAAGACGTCGGCGGTCTCCACCAGCTTGAGGAAGGCTTCGCGGCCCTCCTCGCTCTTGAGGTCGAGCGCGATGCTCTTCTTGCCCCGGTTGTTCTGCTCGAGGGCGAGATTGACATTGCCCAGCTGCCGGCCGCCGCCCAGCTTCAGCGAGCGGAAGGGGTCGCCGGCGCCGGTGGTCTCCACATGGATCACCTCGGCCCCCTGGTCGGCCAGCAGCACGCCGGCGCCCGGCACGAACACATGCTGCGCCAGCTCCAGCACCCGGACCCCGGAAAACACCCCTTGGTTCGCCATCCCTTATTCCTTCCAAAATGCGCGTCCCTCGTCAGTCGCGGGAACGTATTGTCTTCCAATGTCTTAGCTCGGCCGCGATGCGGGTCGGCGCGGCTTCAGGCGCTGGCGTCGCGCACCAGGCGTCCCGGCCTGGCGCCCGTGTCCTTGCCATCGCGCTGGATCGGCTGGCCGGACACCAGCGTCGCCACATAGCCGTCGGCCTGCTGGTCGAGCCGCCGGCCGCCGGCCGGCAGGTCGTGGACCATCTCGGGCGCGTGCAGGGTGAGCCGGTCCATGTCGATGATGTTGACGTCGGCCTTCAGGCCCGGCGCCAGGCGGCCCCGGTCGCGGAAGCCATAGAGCCGGGCCGGCGCGTCTGTCAGCATGGCGACGGCCTCGGCCAGGCCAAGCCGCCCGCCGCGCTGGCGGTCGCGCACCCAGTGGGTCAGGTTGGTGGTCGTGTAGCTGGCGTCGCAGACGAAGCCGTAGTGCGCGCCGCCGTCGCCCAGCGCCAGGACGGTGTCCTTGTGCTGCAGCAGCTCGAGCGCGGTGTCCAGGTTCCGGTCCACATAGCCGGTCATCGTCCGCAGCAGCTTGGCGCGTCCGTCCCGTTCGAGAAGCATGTCGTAGACCACCTCGAACGGGTTCATCCCGCGCGCCGCAGCCAGGGCGGCGACGCTGGTCGAGGGATGTGGCTCGTAGTCGGCCGGGTCGCCCAGCGGGAACAGCGCGTCGAACGGCGCCGACGTGGCCAGGGCCGCGTCCGGGGCGAGCAGGGCGGCCCGCACCTCGGGCTTGCGCATTTCCGCGACCCGCGCGGCCAGCGGCAGGTGGGCCAGCCGCTCCTTGTAGAGCGGATGCTCGGCGAACGGATGGTAGTTGTTCTCCAGGCCGGCGATGCCGCCGCCGGGCCGGTTGAACACCTGGGCCTTGATGCGTCCGCCTCGAGCGTTCTCGCGGCTGATCGAGTCCATCACCTCGCGCCACAGGCTCGGCGGATGGATGTCCATCTGCAGCAGGGTGTAGGACAGCGGCCGTCCCGAGGCGCGGGCCACCCGGTGGTAGACCTCGAAATTCTCCAGCCGGTGGTCGTCGGTCAGGGTGATGGCCTGCAGGTTGCCGCGGCCCGCTTCGGAAAGCCCCATGGCGATGGCCGTGAGCTCTGCCTCCGCCGCCGTCAGGGTCGGGACCGAGGCCCCGTCGCTGGCCTTGTGGTAGATGTTCTGGGATGTCGCGAAGCCGGCGGCGCCGGCCAGCATCGCCTCCTTGGCGATCGCCCGCATCTGCGCCCGGTCGGCCTCGGTGGACGGCTCCAGGTTGAGCGCCCGGTCGCCCATCACCGCCACCCGGAGCGGCGAGTGGGGCAGCAGCACCGCGAAGTCGATGTCATGCGGCTTGCGCTCGATCGAATTGAGGAAGTCGGGGAAGCTTTCCCAGTCCCACGGCAGGCCCTCGGTCATCACCACCTCGGGGATGTCCTCGACGCCCTCCATCAGCCGCACCAGGCTGTCGCGGTTGCGCTCCGTGCAGGGCGCGAAGCCCACGCCGCAATTGCCGGTGACCACCGTCGTCACCCCATGCGACGAGGAGGGCGAGAGCCGATCGGACCAGGTGAGCTGGCCGTCGTAGTGGGTGTGCACGTCCACGAAGCCCGGGGTGACGAGCAGGCCCTTGGCGTCGATCTCCTCGGCGCCCGAGCCCGCCACCTTGCCCACGGCGGCGATCTTGCCGTCGCGGATCGCCACGTCGGCCTCGCGCAGCGGACCGCCGCCGCCGTCCGCCACCGTTCCCCCGCGGATCACCATGTCGAATTCAGCAGGCATTGGCGGGCTCCCCTTGGGTCGGAGTGGAACGGGTTGTCATTGGACGATGCCGAACAGCTCGGCGGCGTTGTCGCGCAGGATCAGCGACTTCTCCTGCTCGCTGAGGTGGGCGGTCTGGCCCAGCAGCAGCTCCTGGCTCCAGGGCCAGGTGGAGTCGCTGTGCGGGAAGTCGTTGGCCCACATCAGCCGGCGCGGGTTCAGCATCCCCGTCATCTTCAGGGCGATCCAGTCGTCCTGGAAGGTCATGTAGATGTTGTCGAAGAAGTAATCGCTGGGCAGGCGCGGCATCTCGCCCATCTTCTGCCAGAAGCGGTGGCGCTTGTAGCCGTGGTCCATCCGGTAGGCGTAGTGCGCCGCCCAGCCGGCGTCGGCCTCGACACACACCACCCGCAGGTCAGGGTGCCGCTCGAACACCCGGCCCCAGATGAACGTGCTGATGATGCTCTGGATCGACGTCAGGAGGACGGCGCCCCGGTTCATGCGGGTGCGGACCTGAACCGGGACGTTCGGCTTGCCGCCGCCGCCCTGGATCGCGGAAACGCCATCCGAACGGCTGGTCAGGATATGGAAGGCGATCGGCATCTTGAGCTCGACGGCGGCGCGCCACAGCGGATCGTAGATCGGGTCGTCATAGTCTTCCGCCGTGGCGGGATTGCCCGGGAACATCGCCCCGCCGAAGCCCATCTCCTTGAACCGGCGCAGATCCTCGATCGCCTCGGCGGGCGAGCGCACCGCACTCTGGCCCATCCCGACCAGGCGGTCCGGGGCCACGGCGCAGAACTCTTCGTGGAGCCACCGATTGTAGGCCCACATGCAGGCCTGCTTGTAGTCGCCGTCGGGGTGGTTGCAGAGCACCATGCCGACCGAGGGGAAGATCACTTCGGCGGCGATCCCGTCCCGGTCCTGGTCGGCGAGGCGCGCCTTGCCGTCCCAGCCGCCCCGGTGCAGCGCCGAGAACGGAACCGTCGAGGCGCTCATATCCTTGGGATCGATACCGGCCGCCGCGATGATGGCCATGTTGACCGCGCCGGGCATGCCATCGATGACGAAGGAATCCCCGCCGCCCGCGTCGGTCTCCATGCGCGGCGCTCGGTCGCGGTAGGCCGGATCGATGTAGTCGACGTAGCAGTTCGGGGGCTCTGTCACATGCGAGTCCGCCGAGATCATCTTGTCGGGCAGGCGGTTGCCCTTGGCGGCCTGAGCGCTCTGCTCGACCGTCTCAAGGATAGGATTGGGTCCCTGGTCCATTAGGCCTCTCCTCCATTCATCTGGTCGCCGTCTTGGGCGATCTTGTGTCTCGTCGGCACGGTCAGGCCGGTGATAAGGCGAGCCGTCTCCGTGTGGTCTCGGCCGCGAAGACGTACGACGCCCGAACATAGGCGGCGGCGCCGAGCAACAGGATCATGAGTACGACCATCATCGCCATGCGCAAGGCGTGGGCGTCGCCGCCGAACCGGTCGGACAGGGCGCCGACCAGGATCGGGCCGATGCCGGCGCCGATGACGTTGGCGACGATGGAGTAGAGCGCGAAGGCCGTGCCACGCACGGCGGTCGGCGCGAGTTCGCTGATCGCGGCGCTGGTCGGCGCCGAATAGATCGCCTGGGCCGTGCCCAGGACGCACAGGCCGACCGCCGCCAGGGCCACGTTCGGCGCGAGCAGGACCATCACACCGCCGCCGATGTAGACGAGGCACCCGAGCGCCACGACCATCAGGGGCCCGCGTGGACCGAACCGCCGGGCCCAGTCGAACAGGACGCCGACCACCAGTCCGCCGATGACCCCGAACACCCCGGGTCCCATGCCCAGCAGGAGGCCCGCCGTCTTCACATTGAGTCCATAGGCGCGGGTGACGAACGGCAGGGTCCAGGTGCCCACCCCGGCCACGGCCATCATGGTGAGTCCCGTGGCGATGTAGATCGATCCCAGCCCAGGCGTGCACAACACCTGCCAGGTTTCGCGCAGCGAGGCCTTCGGCTTTCCGGCGCCATCGGCTGAGCCCGTCCGCGGGGGTTCCTTGATGGTCAGGAGCAGCAGCAGGGCCAGCAGCAGGCCAGGCAGGCCGAACGACAGGAACACCGCGCGCCAGCCGTACTCGTGGGCCACATAGCCGCCGACGATGAAACTGGCGATGCCGCCCACCTTGGCGCCCGAATAGAGGAAGCTGGCGACGGTGCCCCGCCGCTCCGGGGGGAACATGTCGGTCACGATCGACATGGCCGCGGGCCCGCCGCCGGACTCCGCGGCGCCGACGCCGACGCGGGTGAAGGCCAGTTGCACGACGTTGGTGCACAATCCCGACAGCGCGGTCAGGCCGCTCCAGATGGCGACCACGCTGGCCATCAGCTTCGCGCGGTTCGCGCGGTCTGCCGCCCAGCCCATGGGGATCCCGGCGATCGCATACGCCACGCCGTAGAGCGCGCCCGTCAAGAGCCCGATCGTCGAGTCGGAGAGCCCGAACTCGTGCTTGATCATCTCCTGGGAGACGACCATCGCGCTGCGATCCATCATGTAGAAGAAGTAGATCAGCGCGAGCACCGTGACCGCATAGATGCGGTAGGCCTTCGACTGCGGCGGGGCCTGGCTCATCGGGTCTCCTGGCCGCCTGCGGGTGAACGGTTCAACTGGCGCGAGGGCAGATCGAAAATCCCCCAGTCCTCGTGAGTTCGGCGGTAGAGGGCCTCGACGAAGAAGTAGTCACCGTAATGCATGACCTCTTCCTGAGGGAAGCGCCGCGCGAGCGCCCAGTCGGCGGGCGTCTTGGGCGGGCGCCGGGTGCGGGCGCTGCCGAACATGATCGGGGTGAACTGCCCGCCGCTGCCGTGCAGCAGGCTGCCGCCCCGGCCCAGGTAGTTGTTGTGCAGCTCGGTGATGGTGGCGTCGGCCGCCGCCAGATAGCGCGGGTCGCCGGGCCGCAGCCGATGGAGGCGCATGAGGACGTTGGCGACGATCGCGGCCGCGCAGGAGTCCCGCGGGACCTCGTCCTTCCGGGGATCGTCGAAATCGTAGAAGGGAACCGGGTCGTCCCCCGTCCGCGACAGCCAGAAGTCGGTCAGCCGCACCGCCGTGTCGAGGTAGCGCTGGATCCCCGTGGCTTCGTAGGCCGCCGTGAAGCCCATCATCCCCCAGGCCTGCCCGCGCGCCCAGGTGGAGTCGGCCGAGTAGCCCTGGTAGGTCTTCAGCCGGATGACCTTGTAGGCCTCATCCAGCTCGGCCAGGTGATGCGACGAGCCGTCTGGGCGGATGAAGCCCAGCTCGACCAGGTGGTCCAGGTGCGCCAGGTGGTGCGCCAGCACATCGGGGGCCGCCGCGCTCGCCCAGCCTACCAGCTGCATGGACGCCGAGCCCTCGAAGGGGATCAGCCGCTCTTCGCCCACCTGGAACACGAACGCCGCCGCCGGGTCCGGCTTCGACACGCTCCTGGCGGTGTTGCGGCGGCAGGCCTCCAGCGCCTTCTGGGCGAAGTCCTGGGAGCCGGTGATCTCCGCGCCAAGCGCCAGCGCGTAGTAGAGGTCCCAGCTGGCGTCCACGAGGGTCGCGGCCTCGCCGACCAGGCTGGCCGTGCTGTTCGCCATCCACACGGCGCGGTCCCGCAGTTCCTGGTTTCCCGTGGCGAGGGACAACAGCCAGAGCCGGCCGGTCAGGAAGCCCAGGTCATCCGAGCGCGTGGGCTTGTCGGTCCGCGCGTAGCGCCCGGTCCATTTGTTCATCCGGCCGGAGATGTAGTCGTCGCTGGACGGCAGGAGGTGGCGCATTTCCAGCGCCGTGCAATCGGCCACATACTGCAGGACTTGGCGAAGATCGATCAATGTCCGTCCCTACCTGTCAAAGCCGTTCCCGCCCCGGACCCCCCGCGACGGCCTAAGCCCGCTCGAAGACGGGGAGCCGGAACACCCCGCCGGCGTCCTCGCAGTCGATGAAGTTCACCTTCACCGGCATGCCCACCTTCATGTCCTTTGGGTCCAGGTTGAAGGGGTTGCTGATGAACTGCGGGCCTTCCTCGAGTTCGACCAGGACGGTGTCATGCGGAAGCGGCAGCACGCCACGGTAATAGTCGTAGTGGAAGGTGCACCAGCTGGTCATCGTGCCCCGGCCGGAGAGGGTTTCGAACACCAGGTCGGGGCTGCCGCACTCCTCGCAGGCCGAGGTCACCGGCCAGGCGACGACGCCGCAGGCCGCGCAACGCTGCAGCCGCAATTCGCCGTTCGCGCACCCCGCCCAGAACTCGTCATGGCGTGGGCCCAGCGTGCGGTTGGGTCTCGTCTGCGGCATCACTCTGCTCCCCGCGTGAAGATCAAGGGATGGACCTGGTCGGTCTGGGCCAGCGAGGACATGGAGATCTGGACGTCCTTGACCTGCCGGGCGCCGGCCTCGTGACGCAGCTGGCGGGTCACCTCCACCACGTGGTTCCAGCCGTGCATGTAGGCCCCGGAGAGCATGCCCCCCGCGGTGTTGATCGGCAGCGACCCGCCGACCGCGGCCTGGCCGCTCTTGAAGAAGTCCAGCCCCTCGCCCGGCGCCACGAAGCCGTGGCCCTCCAGGTGGTTGATCAGGTGCATGCTCGAGGAATCGTAGCCCTCGAAATGCTGGATGTCCTTGAGGTCCATCCCGGCCATCTCCAGGGCCTGGCGGGCCGACTCCTGGAACTGCGGGCGCATCCGGTCGCGGATGATCCCCTCCAGCTTCTTGGTCTTGATCTTCGCCTCGCCCCAGCCGGCCACTTCGACCGGCGCGTGCGGCATGTCCTTCGCCAGGTCGGCGCGGCGGACGATCAGGCAGACCGCGCCATCGTTGACCAGGCACATGTCGAACAGGTGCATCGGCGCCACGACATAGCGCGACGCCAGATAGTCCTCGATGGTCATCGGCGCCTGCATGATGGCGTCGGGATTGGCCATCGCGTTCTTGCGGAACTGCATCGCGACCGAGCCCAGGTCCGCCTCGGTCACCCCATAGGCGTCCCGGTAGCGGTTCCAGACCATCGCCCAGTAGGCGGCCGGCGCGCTCCAGCCCCACGGATGGTAATAGTAATAGCCGGCGGGGGTGCCCTTGTCGGGGTTGTCGTCGGCTCTCACGCCGCCGAACTTGCGGCCGATGGCGCGCGACGCCGCGGCGTAGACCATGACCACCGTGTCGCACTCGCCGGCCTCGATCGCGGCGCACACCTGCGGCAGGGGGCCCGCCATGATGCCCGCCACCACTTTCTGGTAGCGCGGTTTCAGCCCCAGGAACGCGGCGGTCTCGGCCGGGCTCGGGCCGGCGTACATGAACGACACCGTCAGGCCGTCGATGTCCTCGCGCTTCAGGCCGGCGTCCGCCAGGGCGCGCTCGAAGGCGGTGATGGTCAGGCTTTCGGTGGTGGGCGGTTCATAGCCCGGCGCCTTGGCGCGGGCCGCCATATAGTCCTGTTTGTAGTCCGTCTCGCCGATCCCCACGATGGCCGCCTTGCGGCTCAGCTCGCGTGTCGACGGCGGCATCACGACGCTACCGTATTCGGACATAGCGCGACCTTCCCTGCTTACTGACACTTTCGCGACATCGGACTTTGTCGCGGTCGCTCACCGAAGAAAAGCGCCCGGCGGTGAGGCCGGGCGCTGCGAGATGCAATCCGTCGAACTAGAACTTCAGGCTTAGATCGGCGCCGACAGTCCGCGCCGGCTGGAATTGCGAGATCCCGCGGGTCGACTGTCGAACCGTCCACCCGTAGAGCGGGCTCTTGTCGTTGAAGATGTTGCGCGCCCAGAGCGCGACCTCCACCTCGGCGGCGCCCACCTTGATTCCCTGGATCGCGGCCCGGCCATTGACCACCCATGCGGAGGGCGAGAACTTGAACGGGGCGAATGCCGGCTCGATAAGCTCGACCGTCGGGTTGGCGTCCAGGCGGTATTTGCTCCGCCAGGTGGCGTCGGTCCGCAGGACAAGGGTCAGGTCGCCCGCCACCGGGGTCTCGTACTGGGCGAAGAGGCTCGAGGTCCATTTGGGGACGTAGGTGGTGGTGTAGTCGCCGCCCACGCTGGCGACCACGAAGGCCGGCGGGTTCGTGAACCTCGTATGCGTGTAGGAGAGCGATCCGCCGACCGAGAGCCCGACCATCGGGGCCGCGGTGGCTTCGAACTCGGCGCCATGCGACTTCAGTCCGCCGACGTCGAGGATGACCGTCGACAGATCGGGCCGGCCGATGTTCTGGCCGCCCTGGGGGGACTGGAGGTGGGCGTACTTGGCGTCCCACAGCACCAGGTTGGTCCGGACGGTGTTGTCGAAGAGGTCCGCCTTGACGCCCCCTTCCCAGGACCGGACGGTTTCCGGGGCGAAGGGCAGGTTCGCGACGACGCCGCCCGACACGAAGGCTGTCGAATATTTGCCATAGAGGAGCACGTCATCGGTTGGGCGATAGTTGAGGCCCAACAGGTAGCTCGGCTTGGACTTCTTGTATTTGGCCGAGATGTCCACCTCGCCAGGGCCTGGGATGAAGACCAGGGGATTGACCGGACTGGTCAGGAACAGCGTGCCGGTCCGGAAGAGGATCGACTTCTTGTCCTGGGTGATCCGGTAGCCCAGGACGGCGTCCAGCTGCGGCGTGACGTGGAATTCACCCTGCGCATAGGCCGCGATCGATTTGGATTTCGGGAAGTTGGTCGACGAGCCGCCGAGCGGGGCGATCCCCACGCCATTGACCACCGGGAAGACCAGCGTGCTGTAGGTGGTCCGCTGATCGAGCGGCGGGCCGACGACATCGTCCGAGTGGAAATAGATCGCACCCATCGTCAGGACCATGAACTTGGACTCGTAGTTGGCCTGGAGTTCGTCGCTGTACTGCTTGAATATCGCGATGTTGTTGCTGGTGGACGTGATGAAGCGGCTGCCGGGTTGATTGAGCGGGGCCGGCGTCGCCGCGTTGATGACGAGGCCGCCAAACCCGTCCTGGATGGACAGCGTCTGGATCAGGTTCTCGCGGTAGGACGCCACGTTCTTCAGGGACAGGTGCTCGGCGACCTGCCACTCGGCGGTCAGGTTGTGACCGAAGGTCCGCTGATAGCTGGGCATGGTCGACCAGTTGTTCACGGACTTCGGCCGGTCGGTGTTCGTCGGCAGGATGAGGGTCCCGTTGGCGACGGCCGAGTCCAGGATCTGGAGAATGGCCCCGCCCCGCGCCGCGCCGTAGAGCGCGAGGGTTCCCGCGCGGCCGTAGGCGGTGGGCTCCACGCCCACATTGCTGAAGTCGTTCTGCGACCGGTCGAACTTATAGGTCGCGTGGAAGTTGTCCGTGGGCGCGAATTTCAAGGCCACGAACACGTCTTCCGAATTCTTGTTTCCGAGATACTTCACGGACTTGACGATGTCGGTGCGGGTGCCCAGCCCCGTGCGGGCGCCCCGGAAGTCCCAGAGCGTGCCGGCGCCCCGGTTCTTGATATCGCCGCGGCGTTGATCGTGGACGTAGCTGACATAGGCGCTGAAGGCGCCCATGGCCGGCAGGTCGACGGTGGTCCGGCTGCGGAACTGCGCATAGTTGCCCACCGTGAAGTCCTGGCGCACGCCGAATTCGCCCGTCGGATCGCGTGTGACGATGCTGACCGCGCCCGCCGTCGCGTTGCGGCCGAACAGCGCCCCTTGCGGGCCGCGCAACACTTCGATGCGCTGGATGTCGGGCAGGTCGAAGACCGCGCCCCGCGTGGAGCTCAGGTAGACGCCGTCGATATAGGTCGAGACTTCCTTGTCCGATCCCGGCACCACGCCGATGCTGTTGACGCCGCGAACGGAGAAGGACAGGGCGCCGGTCGAGCCGGTGCTGCGGATGGTGAGGCCTGGCGCTATGCCGCTCAGGTCCATGACGTTGACGATGCGGTTGGCCTTCAGCGTCTCGGCGGTGATCGCTGTGACGGCGATCGGCACATCCTGAAGGCGCTGCTCGCGCTTTTGCGCGGTCACGACGACTTCGGTGAGCTGGGCGCGGTTCGCCTCCTCGGCCGCCGCCTGGCCCGACAGGCCAAAGAGCACGGCGGCCATCGAGGCGGAGCCCACCAGCCAGGTCCTGGCCGATGTCGGCCTGCGCGGGGCACGAGCCGCGTTGCGATTGTTGTCCATGGAATTCCCCCCTTGAATACAGACGCTGATCGCCGGGTTATTTAAGAAAACCCGTCGCGTAAACATCGTCTGGAGTTGCTGATATTCGTATCTTAAATAAACCGTAGGTTTTATTCTAAAATAGAACTGACGTGCAGTGATCGAAAATGAGTCGGCGGACGGATGCGGGGCTCGTGTCTTGGCCCCGCTTTTCAGTCAATCGCGCGACGCCGCTCCGGTTTTCCTCCGGGAACGGCCGCGCCAGCGCCTATTTGCTGATTCCGTAGAACTTGTCGGCGCAACCGGCCAGGATCCAGTGGCGCTCGGCCGCCGGAACGCCGGCGAGCTCGTCGGCGATCACCTGTTGCGAATGCGGGAAGGTCGTCTCCCCATGCGGATAGTCGGACGACCACATGATGTTCTTGCAGCCGAGGTGATTGCGCAGCTCGACGCCGACCGGATCGCTGACGAACGAGCAGTAGATATTCTTCTCCCAGTAGTCGCTGGGCCGATGCACGTTCTTCGGGCCGATCCAGTGACGCTGCATCTCCCAGCTGCGGTTGTGGAAGTGCACGGCCCAGCTCATCCAGCCGATACCGCTTTCGATCAGGCCGATGCGCAGGCTCGGGAAGCGGTCGAAGACCCCGCCGAACAGCATGACACCGGCCATCTCGAGCATGGCGATCCGGTTCAGCGGCATGTCGGGCAGGATGTTTTCCTGGGCGAAGAAGCGCGGGGCCCGCGCGCCCAGGTGGAAGCAGATCGGCATGTCGAGGTCGCAGGCGGCCTTCCAGAACGGGTCGAACTCGGCGTCGCGGTACTGGCGCGAACCGGTGGCGTCGCCGGTCAGCGCCTGGGCCTGGGCCTCGGCCTTGTTGAAGACCGCCTTGGACTGCGGGAACGCCGGGATGTTGACGGCGGTCGCGCCGGCCGCGTGGGCCTCGCGCATCATCTTGATGGCGAGGTCGACATCCAGCATCGGGATGTAGCCCACGAACTTCAGCCGGTTCTTGTCGTGGCTGCTGAAGTCGGAGACCCAGCGGTTATAGGCGGCGAAGCTCTCGATATAGAGGTCGAAGTTGGCGGTCCCCAGCGGGCCGCCGCCATGCAGGATGGCGGTGTCGATGCCGTCCTTGTCCATGTCCTCCAGGCGCTGCGGCGCCATCCAGCCGCCCAGGCGCATGTCGGAGAGCTTGCCGTAGCCCTTGAAGTCCTTGGTGCCCCGCCCGGCGTTGGCGCCCAGCATGATCATCTTCTTGCGGGAGCCTTCGAAGACCACGTAGTCGAACTCTCCGTCGCTCTCGAGCGTCGGAGCCAGGTCCCGGAACTGCGGCGCCAGGTATTCGGCCCACATGGCCGGCGCGGGATTGACGTGCGCGTCGGCGTCGACAATGCGGACATCGACCTTTTGGCCGCGCGCCTCGCTGACATCTTCGAAGATCTTGGCGTCCATGGAGCTAATTCCCGGTCATTCGGCGCTCGTCGCGCGTTAATCCTGGAGGTGCGTTGGCCTTGCCCGCCTCAGTCGACGAAGTAGATCCGCCGCGCGCGCTCGCAGATGATCTCATTGATGTCGGCTTCGGGGATGCCCTCGAAGTCGCGCTCGATCACCGCCTGGGAGTTCGGCCAGGTGGTCTCGGCGTGCGGATAGTCGGAGGACCACAGGATGTTCTTGCCGCCCGGGCGGTCGCGGTTGAGGATGCCGGTGCGGTCGTGGATGAACGAGCCGTAGACGTTCTGGTCCATGTAGAAGCTGGGCGGATTGACCAGCTTGCTCTCGGTCCAGAAGCGCTGCTTGCCCCAGGTGCGGTCCATGTATTCCGCCATCCAGGAGAACCAGCCCACGCCGCTCTCGACGGTGACCATGCGCAGCTTGGGGTACTTCTGGAAGATGCCGTTGTAGATGGCGATCGCCACCGGCTCGGCCATCGCCACCTTGGTCATCACCAGGTCGGCCAGGAAGTGCTCCTTCATGCCGAAGCGGGTGATCCGGCCGCCCAGGTGCATGGTGACCGTGATGTCGAGGTCCTGCAGGGTCGCCCAGAACTGATCCCATTCCGGGTCGGCGTAGGAACGCCCGCCCGTCGGGTTGCCGGTCAGCGCCGCGGCCTGGCCGGAGGCGACCGCCGCGGCGTTCACTGAGGTGGTGAGCCCGTCCTTGGCCTGCGGGAACGCCGGGATATTGACCGAGCGGTAGCCGAGCTTGGCCAGGTCCTTCAGCATGCGGATGGTCTCGGCGGGGTCGCGGGCCGGCACATAGGCCACCGGGATCAGGCGCTTGCGGTCGGCGGCGCACCAGTCCCACAGCCAGCGGTTATAGGCCTCGAAGCTGGCGATATAGAGGTCCGGCTTGGCGGTCGGCAGCGGGCCACCGCCGAACAGGATGGCGGCGTCCATGCCGTCCTGGTCCATGTCGGCCAGCCGGATTTCGGGTTGCCAGACCGGGCGCTGTTCGGAGCGCCGGCCGACCATCTTGAAGTTCTTGCCCTCGCGGCCGGCCTGGTTGGAGATCAGCATCACCGGGCGGCGCACGCCCTCGAACACGATCCAGTCGTGCTCTTCGCCGTTTTCGATGACGGGCGCCTGGTCGCGGAACTCGGGCGACAGATAGTCGGCCCACATTTCGTAAGGGGCGTCACAATGGGCGTCGGCGTCGATGACGCGGCGGCGGACCTTGCTGGCGGCCTGGGTTTTCGCGGCGACCGCGGCGTCATCTGCTGGAGACATTTGGACCTTCCGAACCATGCGACCCATTACGACAGGGTTTTATGCTATTGCGTCTCGATCCATGCCGGGCGATCCCCTCGATGTCAAATAAAAACATCCCTTTTCCGGCGGCGCGTCGCGGGTGATAGGACCGTCGCAACGGCCCGGACGAGACGCCAATGAGTCGACATTCCCCGACGATCGCACGCGTCATCGCCGTCCTCGATTTCTTCATCGAACACCCTCGGCAGGCCTTCTCGGTGACCCAGGTCACCAAGTCCCTGGGCCTGAGCCGCACGACCGTCGCCCCGATCCTCGCCGGCTTCGTGGAGGAGGGTTACATCTACCGCCGCGCGGACAGGAGCTATGTCCTTGGCCGGGCCCTGCAGTCGATGGCCGAGGACTCGGGCCAGCCCGTCTCGCCGCTCGCCGTCGCCAGCCAGGAGATGCGCACCCTGGCAGACGAACTCGCGGTCGTGGCGGCCGCCCTGTTCATCGAGGATGGCGAGGTCGTGGTCCGTGAACGCGCCGCCTCGGTGCATCACCTGGGCTGGGTCAACCTGATGATGGCCCGCAGGTATCCCATGCGTCCGTGGGGCCTTCTCATGCAGTTCAGCGACCCGCGGTTCGAGGCGCGGCTGGAGGCCGTCTCGCCGCCGCTGAGCGCGGATGAGCGGGCGAATATGCTCTCCGGCATGGCGTTCGCCAGGCAGCATGGCTTCAGCCCGCTCTTCGTCCCGAAGGGCGAGCGCCGGGAAGACTATCGCTCCCAGCTGAGCGACCGGTTCCTCAGCGAGATCGACCTGGAGGAGCGCTACCAGCTTCGGGCCATTACCGCCCCGGTGATGGGGAGCGGCGCGACGGTTGCGTTCGCCATCGCCCTTTCCGGGTTTCCGCACCCCATGAAGGGATCGGAGGTCATGGACGCCGGCCGGCAGCTGCGGGCGGCTTGCCAGCGGATCACCGCCTTCCTGATCGGAAGGCCGCTCAACACGCTCTAGGTCCCCGCCGGCCGCCGGCCGGCGGGGCTGTCGAACGCGTGTTGTGGCCCGGAAGCAGCCGCGCTATCTGGTCGCGGTCGGGGATGGCGCGAAGACAATGAGTCGGCGGTTACCAGCGGTCGGACGCCTCGTCGCCGTCCTGAACTTCTTCATTGAGCACTCCCAGCAAGCCTACACCCTCTCCCAGGTCGCGCGATCGCTTCGCCTGAGCACCGCGACAACGCTTTCCATCCTGCTGGGCCTGGTGGAGGCGGGTTACCTCTATCGTCGCGCCGACAAGAGCTTTGTCCCGGGTCCGGTCCTGCACACTATTACTGCCGGCGGTGGCGAACCCTTCTCGCCAGCGCAGATCGCCGGCCAGGAAATGCGGGTCCTGACCGATGAACTGGCGGTGTCCGCCGCCGCGGTGTTCCAGGAGACCGACGAGATCGTCAGCCCGGACGGCGTCACCGCCGTCCCCCGCCTGGGCGCGGACAGCCCGCTCCACGATCGCCTGGGCGTCTTCCTCCTGCCCCTGACCGATTCGGAGATCGCGGGCAGGCTCGCCGAGGTCTCACCGCCGCTGGGCGACGACGCGAAGGCGCGCCTGGTGGCCGGCGTGGCCTTCGCCCGCCGCCACGGCTTCATGCCGGCGTTCATGGCGGACGATGCCTCGGGATCTTCCAGCGACGCAAACCCGCCGGACCTGGCCGGCGCCGGCCTGGACGACGCCACGACCTATCGGCTGCGGTCCATGGCGGTCCCGGTGGTCGGCAGCGCGGGGGAGGTGGCCTTCGCCATCGTCCTCTACGGATTCCGCGGTGCGATGGCCGGCGCCGAGATCATGTCGGTCGGCGAGCGCCTGCGCCAGACGAGCGAGCGGATCAGCACGTTCATCCGGGGCAAGCGGGTGACGCAGGACATGCCGGGCCCGATCTGAAACGGCTCACGGCCGAGCCGCGACGCCGCCGTCGACGATCAGGGTCTGGCCGGTCATGAACGACGAGGCGTCGGTGGCGAGGAAGAGCAGCGCGCCCTCCAGGTCCTCCGGGGCGCCGGGCCGCTTGATGGACTGCAGCGACAGCATCCTTTCGAACACCTCGGGCGGCATCCGGCCGTTCATGGCCCCGGGCGCGATGCCGTTGACCCGGATGTTGTCCGGCCCGAACTCGTGGGCAAGCGCCACGGTCAGTCCGCTGATGGCGATCTTGGAGACGCCGTACGCGCTGGTCAGGACGGCATAGGCCCCCATCGAGGACTGGTTGACGATCACGCCCCCGCCGCGCGCCGCCATGATCGGCCGGCACGCCCGCGCGCAGGCCATCGCCGCCCCCACATTGACCCACAGGATGTCGCGCCACTCGTCGTTGGTGAGCTCCGAGCACAGGTTCCAGCGCCCCCGCGCCAGGCCGGCGTTGTTCACCAGGATGTCGACCCCGCCAAATTCGGCGACCGTCGCCTCCACCCCAGCCTCGATGTGGGCGTCGTTCCCCATGTCCATCTCGAGTCCGATCGCGCGCGCGCCGGTCTCTCCAAGCACCCGCGCGGCCTCACGCGCCAGGTCGCCGTCGAGGTCGCCGATCACCACCGCCGCGCCCTCGCGCGCCAGGGCGAAGGCATAGACCTTGCCCAGGTTGCTTCCCGCGCCGGTCACCAGCGCGACCTTGCCCTCGAGCTTCATGCCGGTGCTCCCTAGACCCTTTTCATCCGGTTCAAGTGGAATCACTTGAACCGGATGAAAAGGGTCTATCTTCAAATGTTTAGGGCGCGTCGGACGGGTGTGCCGGTATCCACTTCACCCTGACGCGCTCTGGGACGTCGTCAGCTCGGTTGCAGCAGGCGGCCGGAACTCACCCGCCGTGTCTGTTCGTCCTGGCGGATCGGGACGCCGTTGACCAGCACGTGATGCATGCCGGTGGGATGGTCGGCCAGCAGCCGCTCGCGGCCGGCCGGCAGGTCGGCGACCGTCCGGAACTCACCGGGGCCGACGGTCTTCGGATCGAAGACCACGAGGTCGGCGAAATAACCGGGCGCGACCACGCCGCGGTCCTTCATGCCCATCATCAGCGCCGGTTCCTGGGTGAGCTTGTGCACGGCGGTCTCAAGCGACAGCGCGCCGCGTTCGCGCACCCAGTTCCCCAGGAGGTCGGTGGACAGGACGGAGTCGCAGGTCTGGGTCGGGTGCGCGCCGGCGTCGGAGAGGCCAAGCACCGCGCCCTCCACGTTGAGCAGCTTGGTGACCTCCACGGGGTCGCCATTGCCGGAGATGACAATGATCTTCGTCATCAGCCGGTCGGCGACGGCGAGGTCCAGCAGCACGTCGAGGGGATGCAGGTTGCGCTCCTGTCCCAGGGACAGAAGGGTCCGCCCGGCCATCGCGGGCTGGCTCAGGCTTTCCAGGAGCACGACCTGGTCCCATTCGACCGGACCGCTCGCGGTCACCACGTCGACTCGCGCCCGTGCGCGCCATTCCGGGCTGGCGTAGGCCGCCAGGCGCTCGGCGTCGGGTCGGCCGTTGAGCGCGGTCAGCATGAGGGCGCGGAGCGGCGCTGGCAGGGACATGCGGCACTCGGCGACCAGGGGGCGGCAGGAGACCTGCGGATGCACGTCCGCGCCCCGCTCGCGCCATTTCCGGTGCATCTCCACGCGGGCGTTATGGCTCCCGTCGCGCATCCCCAGCAGGGCGATCCAGGTGAACGGCCGCGCGATCTCGGCCTGGGTCGCGTAGACCTGTTCCAGGTCGAAATCGCCGCCGGCGGAGAACATCGCGACGCCCCGGCCGTGGGCGCCCAGCACCTTGAGCAGGGCCATCGTCTCGTCGGCCGCGCCGAACTGCGACGGCGCGGGCCGCAGGCCCTTCATGGACTTGGTCGCCAGGCCCATGGCGCCGGCCTTCAAGGCCTCGTCCACCAGGGCGGCCATGGCGGCCACCTCCTCGGGCGACGCGGTCCGCTCATAGGCCGCCTCGCCCATGACCGCGATCCGCACCGTCGAGTGGCCGACGAAGGAGCCGAAGTTGAGCATGGGGCCGCAGCGCTCGACGTCGGCGAGATAGCGCCCGAACGAGGGTATCTCCGCCGGCACGGCGGCCTCCAGCGCGTCGGTGTACATGTCCTCCAGGTCGCGGAGCATGCGGATGACCAGCGGGCGGTTGGCGTTGGTGTAGGGCGCCAGCGAGAAGCCGCAGTTGCCGTTGATGACCGAGGTCACCCCGTGGTGGCAGGAGGACGACAGCGCCGGGTCCCAGAAGATCTGCGCGTCGTAGTGCGAGTGGATGTCAATGAACCCCGGCGCGACGGTGCGCCCGGTGGCGTCGAGCACAAGGTCGGCCTCGCGTGTCGGGATGTCGGGGCCGACCTGCACGATGCGGTCGCCGTCCACCAGCACGTCGGCGGCGATGGCCTCTCGGCCCGTGCCGTCCAGGACTTCGCCGCCAACGATGAGCGTTCGTGTCATTTGGCTTCACTCCAGGCGCTGGCCTTGCCGCTTCGCTTACGGCCTGGGCCGATGCAGGACAATCCTAATGCAGCAGGACCGGCAGGCGGCCGGGCCCGCGCGCCAGCATCCCGCCGCTCAGCCGCGCGGGCGGCTGGGACGGGTCCCACCGCAGGTTCGGGAACCGCTCGAACAGACCGCCGAGCGCGACCACCATCTCCTGGCGCGAGACATGCTGGCCAAGGCAGGAGTGCGCGCCGGCCGCGAAGGAGACCGAACGCTGCACCGGCCGGAACAGGTCGAAGCTGTCGGGGTCCGCCCAGCGGGTCGGATCGCGGTTGGCGGCGCCCAGGCAAAGATGCAGCACGGCGTCCTTCGGAATATCCACGCCGTGAAGCGTGGTGTCGCGCTTGGCCTTGCGCGAGAACAACGGCTGGTTCGCATACCAGCGCGCGGCCTCGAGGGTCGCCTTGGGCAGCAGCGAGGGGTCGGCCTTCACCGCCGCCAGTTGCTCGGGGTTGTTCAACAGGGCGAACAGCGTGAC